>JASGEG010000552.1:0-10848 GCA_047606605.1 Rhizobium sp. | reverse complement strand
CCCGACTTCCAGAGCCGGATCACCTGTCTACGCCTTTCATGCAAGGCCGAATTCGAGAGCGTGCGTGTGTCAATGTTCATGACAAACCATAGCACAGAACCAATAAAAATCAAAATATATTCGTGCCTGATCTATAGTTTTTCCAGATGCATTTATTCTTACTCGACCCGCGGCAGGTGTTTGGGCAGTGCACGGGCCTTGCGCTCCTTGCGAGGGGCGGCCTTTCGGATCGGATGCGCTGGCTTCGATCTTTTTCTCGACGGCGGCGATCCGCGCCTGTGTTTCGGCAATCGCCGTTTCAAGGTCTTCCAGCGCCAGTTCCATCTGCGCCGGATCGAGCTTTTCCGATTTCGGCCCGAACTCACATGGGGGTTGCCGGGTCAATAGCTTTTAGTCGTCCATGGCACGTTTCCTTTCGAAGCTCTTTTAATATCCAGGTGACGTTGGTGCATCTGTGGACGCCCCATAGAATGCGGAAAAGCCACCAATACGACCGGAGAGGCACACCTCAAATTCAATTGCTACGCTGCGTAAAACGCTTACCGTCGCCCTGGCGCTTCACCTCACGCGATGTCCATGCTGTGCCCGGCCCAATCAAGCATTTATGACGTAGTAAGAATAGGTGACCGGTGTCTGGCCTTTCGGAGCAAAAGATCGACCGCGAACATCGGTATTGACCACGGCCGTCTCGTCTCCCCACTGGATTTCACCGCCTTCGGCCCGCGCCCGCGCCTCAATGGCAGGGTAGACCTCGTCGAGCCAGGCCTTGACCACCTCCGGCTTCTGTTCATAGGCCCGACGGATCGGCTTCTGTGGCGAAAAGCCCCAGCGCTTGAGACCTCCAAAGACTGCTCCAGCTCAAGGAGCGTTAACCTCGATTCCCGGCCGTGCTATAAGCTCAAAAGGGATTGACTCGCGAAGGCCCGTTACAGAAGTAGTTCAAGCGCAGCGTTTCAAACCTCCACCTTTGGTGGAGGTCATGACTCCGTATTGAACGTGGTCTCGCGTCTACTTCCACGCCGAGAGAGAGAAAGGAGCGATCTCCTGCCCGCCAAGCACAAAATCCTGCACGCCCGGAACCGTCCAAGCGTCCGGTCCGTAGTTGAATGCAAACGTCAGATTGCCGGCACGGCGAAGACGAATGAAATCGGGTATCGCCGTGGTTGACAGGTCGAGGCTGGACGCGAGGTAGGACATCAGATTGCCGAGGAGCGCACCGTCCGCCCAGCAGGCGAGGTAAACATAGCCGCCCTTCGACACCAGCGCCGGAGCGCCGTCTTCGAAGGTCGCCACGACAGTCGCATCCGACTGCGTCTCGATATGTTCGCGCCATCTTGTCGCCTGACCGTTGACCGCACCGGCCAACGAGGGTCGGAGCCCCGGCCGCAAGGACGCGACCTGCGTGACCCTGACACCGGTGAGGTCGCTGATCGGTCCCGGTGGAAGATTGGTGGGAATGCGGAAGTGGCGGTCCCTCGATCCGGTGCGTGGACCGAAAAGCACGGTCCCATCAGCCTGTTCGAACGCGGCCAGAGCCACATCGGAGACATGCATCAGGCAGGGAACGAGAACAAGCTTGTAGCCTTTCAACGACTGACCCGGACGGACGAAATCGACGTTGAGCCCGAGCTTCCTGACCGCCTCGTACCAGCGGAAGGCGAGCTCTTCATAGCGAAAATCCTTGCCCTGCGGCTGAATGACGGCGGACCAGTAGCTTTCATAGTCGTAGACGATTGCGACGGGGGCCTGAGCGGCTTCCGGCAACGGACCGACGGTCTCGATCTCACGCCCGACGATTTCGGCTTCCATGCCTCCCGGCGAGAGTTCGTCGAGACCGGGCAGGTTCAGGCCGGCATGCATCTGCTCCTGCGCGAACGGCGCCTGACGCCAGCGGAAATAGCTGACAACCTCGGCCCCATGAGCAAGACCTTCCCAACTCCACAGGCGCACCATTCCCGGCTTGGGCACCGGGTTCCACGGCGCCCAGTTCACGGGCCCCGGCTGCTGCTCCATGATCCAGAACCGGCCATTGCCGACGCCGCGATAGAGATCGTGATGAAAAGCGGCGATGTCGGGGTGAGATGTCTCCGCCCAGCGCACGCGCTCTTCCTCGCCGAAGGGAAACTTCTCGACAAAGCCGATCGGATAGGAATCCCAAGAGGCCAGATCCAGGTTCTCGGCAACCTTCCAATGATCGAAATCGTTGACGAAGCCCATGAAATTATGGGTGATCCAACGGTTTGGAGAGTGCTTTCGGATGATATCGCACTGCATGCGGTCATAGGCGGCGATCTGGTCGGAATGAAAGCGCCAGAAGTCGAGCCGGACGGCGGGGTTCGTTTCCGTCACCGTCAGATTCGGCAGCACGACATCCTCGAAGCTCTGCACTTCCATCGACCAGAAGACGCTGCCCCAGGCCTCGTTCAATTGCTGCGCCGACTGATAGCGGAGGCGAAGCCAGCGGCGAAACGCCTTCAGATCTTCGGCACCCCAGGAAAGGCTGGTATCGTGGCATCCATACTCATTGTCGGTCTGCCAGCCGACAATACCAGGATGCTCGCCATATCGCTTCGCGACGACCTCGACGATACGCTCCGACTCCTTCCACCAGACGTCCGATGAGAAAGTGTAATGACGGCGCGAGCCGAAGCCCCGCACCCTGCCCTGCTCGTCCACCGGAGCGATCTCGGGATATTCGTCCATCAACCACTTCGGCGGGGTGGCGGTCGGCGTGCCGAGCACGACCTTTAGACCGGCGGCCGCCAGCGTGTCGATCGCCCGGTCGAGCCAGCCGAAATCGAAGGAGCCGCGCGTCGGCTCAAGACGCGACCAGGCGAACTCGCCGATGCGGACATGAGAAATGCCAAGCGCCCGCATGCGACGCGCGTCTTTTTCCCACCAGCTTTCGGGCCAGTGTTCCGGATAATAGCAAACGCCAAGCATTATTTCGTCAGATCTCCGTTGAGGATGGCATTACCGGCATCGTCGAACAGATGGCAGGCAGCCGCAGGAATATGGATGGCAAAATCGTCGCCGGGCTTGGCCTGCGCGAGACCGTCCGCCTTCACCGCAATCTCGGTGCCATCGGCAAGGGCGATGTAGAACATCGTTTCCGATCCCAGATATTCGGCAAGGCGCACCTTGCCCTGAAGCGTCGCATCACCGCCTTCGCTTCGATCGAGGTGTTCGGGGCGGATGCCGAGAGTAACCGATTGGCCTTCTTTCACCGAACCGCCTTGGAGCGTGATCGACTGGCCGCCGGGAAGATCGACCTTCACGCCGCCGTCGACCGGCGAAGCCTTGGTCTTCAGGAAATTCATCTTCGGCGATCCGATAAAGCCAGCCACGAAGATATTCTTCGGGCGATGGTAGAGCTCCAGCGGCGATCCGACCTGCTCGACAAGTCCGCCCTGCAGCACGACGATCTTGTCGGCCATGGTCATGGCCTCAACCTGGTCGTGGGTGACGTAGATCATCGTCGTGCGGATATCCTGATGCAGCTTGCTGATCTCCGTACGCATCTGAACCCGGAGCGAGGCGTCAAGATTGGACAGCGGTTCGTCGAAGAGAAACACCTGTGGATTGCGCACGATGGCGCGGCCGATGGCGACGCGCTGACGCTGACCGCCCGAAAGCTGGGACGGCTTGCGGTCGAGCATGGACTTCAACTGCAGCATCTCGGCGGCGGCATCGGTGCGGCGAGCGACCTCATCCTTGGAGTGGCCGGTCATGCGCAGGCCGAAGCCGATATTCTCCGCGACCGTCATGTGCGGGTACAAAGCGTAGCTCTGGAACACCATGGCGACCCCGCGCTCGGCGGGGCCGACCCTGGTCATGTCATTGCCGCCGATCTTGAGTTCGCCGGAGGAAATATCCTCAAGCCCTGCAATCATGCGCAGAAGTGTGGACTTGCCGCAACCGGACGGCCCGACGAAGACGCAGAACTCGCCGTCTTCGATCGTCAGATCGACGCCCTTGATGACGCTGGCAGCGCCAAACTGCTTCGTCACGCGGTTAAGCGTTACATTCCCCATGAGACTTAGTCTCCCGTCACTGGTTCGAATTCAAGAAGAAGCCCGCTTTCGGGCCGAAGCATCGGCAGCGGCAAGCCGACATGCCGGAGCGTATCGAGACTGAAGGTCAGTTCGCCGTTCAGAAGCCGCTGTTGTCCTTCCGATATCCGGATGAACTCGGGCTCGGCGGGATGGATCGCCTTCACACGCCACTTGCCAGCACCTTCACCGCTCACCGGCAGGCGAACCGGCGCCGGCTGCTCGCCAACCATTTGCGGACCCTGCGCGACGAAAGCCACGATACGGCTCTCGTCCGCAGCACCCCACACATAACGGCCGTCGAGCGGCGGCAGGCGAAATTGCTTGCCAGGCGCATGCAGGAGCGGACGCAGGCTCTTATGAAGCGCGATCCAGCCTTCAAGCTCCTGCTTCTCCTCGGCATCGAGGGTCAGCGGGTTGAGTTCGACACCCAGATGATAGGCGAGCGCGACGAGCGCCCGGAAGGAAAGCGTCAGCCTGCGGCCGGTCTGATGGTTCGGCGAAGCGGCGATGTGCGCGCCGAGAAGTTCCGGCGGAACGAACCGCGAGGCCCCATGCTGTATCTCAAGCCGTTCGAAGGCATCGGTGCAATCGGAGGTCCAGACGCGGTGCGTGTGTCGGAGAACACCATAATCGATACGCCCGCCGCCCGATGCGCAGCTTTCGATCTCGACGGCCGGAAACGCCTGCCGGATCCTATCCATCAGGGCATAGACCGCCCGCGTCTGCTGCGCGGTCCGAGCACGGCCATCCGCGCCGCCTGCATGGGTCAGGTCGCGGTTCATGTCCCATTTGATATAGGCGATCGCATGCTGGGAAAGCACGGCTTCCATGCATCTGAAGAGATAGTCGCTGACCTCCGGCCGCGTCAGATCCAGCACCAGCTGATTTCTCGACACAAGCAGCGGACGCCCTTCGACCTGCAGAGCCCAATCGGGATGGGCGCGAAAGAGCTCGGATTCGGGATTTACATTCTCGGGCTCGAACCAGAGCCCGAATTCCATGCCAAGGGAAGTCACATGGTCGACGAGCGGCTTAAGCCCGTCGGGATATTTCCGCTCGTCGATGAACCAGTCGCCGAGGCTGGTGGTATCGTCGTCGCGCTTGCCGAACCAACCGTCATCGAGGACGAAGCGCTCGATGCCGACAGCCGCCGCGGCATCGGCCTGGGCCTTGAGAGAGTCCATGCGGTGATCGAAGTAATTGCCTTCCCAGGTGTTCAGCGTCACCGGCCGGGGCTTCATCTCGCCGCCCGGCCAAGCAATTACGCTCTCTCGCACGAAGGCATGGAAAGCTTCACTGTCAGGCCCGGCAAAGGCTGTCGGGCTAGCATAGGTTTCGCCGGTTGCCAGACGTATTTCGCCTGGTTCGAAGAGCTCGCCGAGATGCACCAGCCGGCGCCCGTCATCAAGCGTATCGATCGCCATCAAGTGATTGCCGCTCCAGCCGAGATGGAAGCCCATCCGCTCACCACCGCATTCGAGGAAAGCGAAGGGGAAGCGGTCATGCGAGGTGCGCCCGCGCCGGCTTTCCTGCATCCAGAGCCCGTCGGCAATTGCCGTATGGCGAGTCTGGAATTCGCGACCCCACATGCCTGTGAAGGTGGTCAGCTCTGCCGCACCGGCGGGCATCAAGAAGCTCGCCGCCATGCATCGGTCGAGGGTGTAATCGCCGGAACCAAGATTGGTCAACGATGTCGAAATCGACAGCACCTCGGCGGGGCTCGCCTCGATGCATGTCCGCAGGCCGATCTCTGCGACAGGGTCCTCAGCCTTCAGAATGACACCGGAAGCGATTTCCTCGGCCTGCCAGTTTCCGAATTCCAGGATGAACGAGTGCCCGTCGCGGTGCCCTGAGATCGCCGGCCAGCCGAAGAAGCCGAGCCCGCCGACAGGCAGCAGAACATTCGACGGCACAGCGATATCCATGCCGTTGACACGGCTCGAACGCGGAACGTCAGGCCAGAATTCCGGCGCAAGCGCTCCGCGACCGAAGCCGAGGATCTCCGGCATGCCGCTTGCAGGCAGGCCAAGCGCCAGCGACACCGCGCCGGCTTTGATAACAACAGTCTTGCTCATCCCTTGGTCGCTCCGAGAGTGAGGCCTGCAATAAAGTGCCTCTGCATGAAGAAGAACATCAGAACCGGCGGCATCGCCGCGACGATGGATCCCGCCGACACCAGATGCCAGGCGGCAACCCACTGTCCGTTGAGGGAATTAAGGCCGGCGGTGACTGGCATGGCGCTCTGCCCCTGAACGAGCACCGTCGCCCAAAAATAGTCGTTCCAGACGAATGTGAAGATCAGCACCGACAATGCCGCAATCGCCGGACGCATCAGTGGCAGCACGATATGGACGAAGATCCGCCATTCGGAAACGCCCTCGACCCGCGCCGACTCGATCAGCGCGAAAGGCAAGCCCTTGATGAAGTTGCGCATGAACAAGGTGCAGAAGCCCGTCTGGAACGCGACGTGGAACAGCACGAGCCCGGTTACCGTGTCATAGAGGCCCATCTTCAGCGTCATGTCGCGCACCGGAACCATCAGGATCTGGAACGGGATGAAATTGCCGGCAACGAAGATGAAGAACAGCGCCAGGCTTCCCTTGAAGCGGTAGACGGCGAGCGCGAAACCGCAAAGGCAGGACAGCCCGACCGCGCCGATCACCGTCGGGATCGTGATCTTGAACGAGTTTAGGATGTAGTGGCCGATCGGCGAATCCCGGAAGACAGCGGTGTAGTTCTCGACACCAGCAAAACCCGAGGGAATGCCAAAATAATTGCCGGCCGCCAAATCCCCCGAGGGCCGGATCGAGGTGACTGCGACGCCGATCAGCGGCAGGAGCCAGATGATCAGCGCGATCGGCAGGATGATCTGGTAGGCGGAGGACACCCATGGTGCCGATTTCTGGACAGGTGTTGGAAACATCAGGAATTCCTTTCCTGTCTCAGCATGCGGATGAGAAAGAAGGTGATGAAGATCATCATGATCAGGAAGAGCACGACCGCGATGGCGGCGCCGTATCCCATCCGGAAACCGTATTCGGAGAGCGCTTCCTCATACATGTAGTAGGACAGAACCCGGCTCGATCCGTAGGGACCGCCGGCCGTCATGACGGAGACGAGGTCGAAGGACCGAAGCGCGCCAATGACCGTCACTACCACCGCGATGAAGGTGGCCGGCCGGAGCTGTGGCAGGACGATGTTCCAGAACAGGTGCCAGCCTTTGGCGCCATCCATGCGCCCGGCCTCGATCTGTTCCGGATTGATATTGTTGAGGCCGGTCAGGTAGAGGATCATGCAATAGGCGATCTGCGGCCAGAGGCCGGCCGCGATGATGCCGTAGGTCACCAGCCGCTCATCCGCGAGGATCGCGATCTGCGTCCCCGTCAAAGCTTCGGTCAGCACCGAGAACAGCCCGAAATTCGGCGCGTAGAACCAGGTAAAGATCAGGCCAACGACGACCTGGCTGATCACGAAGGGGAAGAAGAACAGCGATTTGTAGATCCGGATACCGGCAACGGTCTGGTTCAGGAACAGGGCCGCGGCCAAGCCCGCCGGGACCGCCAGCAGATAGAGGACGAGCCAGATAATGTTGTTTTCCAGCGACGTATAGAAGGCGTCGTCGGAAAAAAGCTCGACGTAATTTCCAAGACCGATCCAGGTTTTTGGCCCCAGACCATCCCAGTCGTGAAAGCTGATCCATACGGACTGGAAGACCGGGAGGATCACATAGACCAGGAACATCAGGGCGCCCGGCGCAAGAAAGAGCCAGGGTGCGAAGGTCCGCTGATTGCGTTTCCAGAACCCCGGTAGAGCGGTGCTGCTCGTGCCCACTGTCTGCTCCTATGCAAATGCGAGTAAGAACGCTGCCGGACGTCGTGAACGTCCGGCAGCGGGTCATCGTTGGAATGGACTACTTGTAGGCGCGGGCGCGTACCTTATCGAGGCGTGCCAGGATCGCGTCGATCTTGTCGGGCTTCACCATGAATTCCTGGAAACCTTCCATGCCGGCCTTTGCCATATCGGCCGGAGCGTCGCGGTCGTAGAACTGCGAGAGAGCCTGGGCCTTCGACACCAGCTCGAAGCCGGCCTTCAGGAACTTGTCGTCCGCAGGCGTCGACTGGTTGTTGACGGGCAACTGGCCGAGGGTCGCATTCATTTTCGTCTGCGCTTCCGGAGATGCCAGATAGGCGAGGAACTTCTTGGCATCTTCCTTGTTCTTCGCACCCGACGGAATATGGAACGTGTCGAGCGGCGCTTCCTCAGCGGCAGGCAGGCCAGCCGTGATTTCCGGGAACGGCAGGAAGCCGATCTGGTCTTCCTTCAGCCCGCCATCCTTCATCGGAGCGACGGCGAAATTGCCCATGAGATACATGGCCGCCTTGCCCTGAACGAACTGCGGCATGGCATCCTGCCAATCGAGTGCTGCATGGTTTTCAAGGAAATAGCCCGGCTTCACCAGTTCCGCCCACTTAGCGAACACGGCCTTCACCTTCGGATCGGGGTAAGGCACCTTGCCGGAGGTCAGGTCCATGTGGAACTGGTAACCATTGACGCGCAGGTCGAGATAATCGAACCAGCCGGCGGTCGGCCAGAGTGCCTTGCTACCGATCGTAAACGGCGTAATGCCGGCGCTTTTCAGCTTGGCGCAGGCAGCCAGCAGCTCGTCCCAGGTCTTCGGCGGCGTAATGCCCTTATCCTTGAAGATGTCGGCGCGATAATAGATGCCCCACTGATAGTAGGTGTAGGGAACGCCCCACTTCTTGCCGTCGATGGTCATCGATACCGCGGCAGACTTCAGCTGGTCGTTCAGCCCGTTTGCAGCCCAGACGTCGCTGACGTCTTCGAAAAGCCCTGCCTTGACGAAAGGCTCCATGCGGTTGCCGGCATACCAGGCGACGACATCAGGCGGCGTGGCGGTCAGAAAGTTGCGGATCGCGGACTTATAGCCTTCGTGATCGAAATTGTTCCACTTGACCTTGATATCCGGGTTCTTCGTCTGGAAGTCCGCAATCAGCTGCTCCATCGCCTTTTTCGGCACGGGATCCGACTGGTCGGAATTGAGAACGATTTCACCGGCGCAAGCCGCCGAGGCGACCAGCATGTAGCTCAATGCGATCGAGCTGATATTCTTCAAAAGGGTCACGTATATCCTCCACTGACCTGTTGCGGCGCGGAGCGCCGGCGCGCACATCGCTCCCAATGTGCGGCGTTGATATTCATCATTCAAATTCGTAGACCTCTACCGCCATATTAAAGTTCGTTTCCGGTTTTCTAAGATCGCGACCGCAATGGAGACTCCAGCAATGCTGATCGAAGACGAGTCAGTTCCAGTTCATGACGGCCCGACGCGCCACCCTCTCGTCGTCTTCGGCGATCATCGCTTCTGTGCCGGGGAGCGGTTGGACGTGCGGCGGATGAGCGGTCCGCACATGCACAGCCAGGTGGAACTCAACTATGTCCTAGACGGCCGTATTACATACTGGTTTGACGGCCGCAGGCTTCAGATCTCGCAAGGGCAGCTCTGCTTTTTCTGGGGAATGATCCCACACCAGGTCGTAGACGTCACCGAGCCGGCAAACTTCGTCTGCCTCTATGTCCCCATGTCCGTGCTCGTCAACCTGCACAGCATGGGCACCTTTCGCGACGCCGTTTTCCGTGGCGGGTTGATAGAGGCATTGAGCGTCAGAGCACACGACCGCGATGTTTTTCTGAAATGGCGCGAGGAGTTGCTGTCAGGCGATCCGGAGCTGGAACAGATCGTCCGCGACGAGCTTGTCGCCCGCATACGCCGAATCGCCCGCGAGGGCTGGCAGGACTTGCGGGAACAGGGCTCCGCCATCGAAGCCTCGCGCAACCAGGATCCCGATCGCCTGCCGAGGGTGGAAAAGATGCTCCGCTTCATCGCCGAACGCGCACTCGGTGAGATATCGGCCGTCGACGTCGGATCGGCGGCCGGGCTGCACCCGAACTACGCCATGTCGATCTTCAAAAAGACCGTGGGCCTCACCGTCAATCAGGCGATCACCCGTCATCGGCTCGACACTGCCCAGTCCCTGCTGATCTCCAGTGACCTTCCGGTCGCTGCAGTCGCCTTCGAATCCGGCTTTGGCTCGCTATCGCGATTCTACGAAGCCTTCGAAGAACGCTTCTCCACGACCCCGGCCAAATATCGCAGCGGATTTGGCGTGGTGACGATAAAGTCGACCCCGGCGGGTTAGCATCGTTGCAAAACTGCTCTCCGCTTTACAAGGCGGGAGGACCCAGCCGCAGCAGTCGTACCGATTTGTGACATTAAAGCTTCCCCTTCCAAGGGACGAGGCGATGCTCCAGCCACCGCATGCCAGCCGTGGAGACGAAGGCGAAGATGGCGATGACGAAAAGGCCGATGAACACCACATCTGTCGCAAGGAAATTTGAGGCGGACATGATCATGTAGCCGACACCCGATTGCGCGGCGATCAGTTCGGCTGCAACCAGGGTCGACAGCGTGGTCCCAACCGCAATACGAACGCCCGTCAATATTTCGGGGAGAGCCGACGGCAGGATAATGGTGGAGAAGACCTGATAAGTCGTGGCACCGAGTGAACGCGCCGCGTTGATGCGCTCCTGCGCGACTGAGCGCACGCCGGCCTGGGCTGAGAAGCAGATCGGCGCGAAAGCCGCCAAGCTTAGGAAGCATCGATAAATAGCTGAATCGTAAAATTTCTGGCGGCGGGATTCCCTTTTCTGGCGTTACTTTATAGTGTGGTGGGGTGATTGATTTGGCCGCCATCAAGTTGCGCTATGAGACGCT
>JASGEG010000551.1:0-12418 GCA_047606605.1 Rhizobium sp. | reverse complement strand
GTCCTACGGCGTGCGCGAAGGCGACAACCTGCTCGACCTGGACGACGTGCAGCGCAAGGCCGAACAGCACAAGCCGAAGCTGATCATCGCCGGCGGCACCGCCTATTCCCGTATCTGGGACTGGAAGCGTTTCCGCGAGATCGCCGATGAAGTCGGCGCCTATCTCATGGTCGACATGGCCCACATTGCCGGCCTCGTCGCCGGTGGCCAGCATCCGTCGCCGTTCCCGCATTGCCACGTTGCCACGACCACCACGCACAAGTCGCTCCGCGGCCCGCGCGGCGGCATGATCCTCACCAATGACGAGGATCTGGCCAAGAAGTTCAATTCGGCCGTCTTCCCCGGTCTCCAGGGCGGCCCGCTGATGCACGTCATCGCCGCCAAGGCCGTTGCCCTCGGCGAAGCGCTGCAGCCCGATTTCAAGGATTACGCTGCCCAGATCGTCAAGAACGCCAAGGCCCTGGCCGAGACCCTGATCTCCGGCGGCGTCGACGTCGTTTCCGGTGGCACCGACAACCACCTGATGCTGGTCGACCTGCGCAAGAAGAACGCCACCGGCAAGCGCGCTGAAGCCGCCCTCGGCCGCGCTTACGTCACCTGCAACAAAAACGGCATTCCCTTCGACCCGGAAAAGCCCTTCGTCACCTCCGGTGTCCGTCTCGGCACCCCGGCCGGCACGACGCGCGGCTTCAAGGAAGCCGAGTTCCGCGAGATCGGCAATCTGATCATCGAAGTGCTCGACGGCCTGAAGGTCGCCAATTCCGACGAGGGCAATGCCGCCGTCGAGGCTGCCGTGCGCGAGAAGGTGGTCAAGCTGACCGACCGTTTCCCGATGTACGGCTATTTGGGCTAAGGAGAGCGCATGCGCTGCCCTTACTGCGGCTCTGAAGATACCCAGGTCAAGGATTCGCGCCCGGCGGAGGACAATACGTCCATCCGCCGTCGGCGCATTTGTCCGGACTGCGGCGGCCGCTTCACCACCTTCGAGCGCGTGCAGCTGCGCGAGCTGATGGTCATCAAGAAGACCGGCCGCAAGGTGCTGTTCGATCGTGACAAGCTGGTGCGCTCTTTCGAGATCGCGCTGCGCAAGCGCCCGGTCGACCGCGACCGGATCGAGCGCGCTGTGTCCGGCATCGTCCGCCGCCTGGAAAGCTCGGGCGAAACGGAAATCAGCTCGGAGCAGATCGGCCTGCAGGTGCTGGAAGCGCTGAAGAGCCTCGATGATGTCGCCTTCGTGCGCTATGCCTCCGTCTATCGCGATTTCTCGCATGCGGAGGATTTCGAGCACGTGATCACCGAGATCAATGCCAAGATCGCCCGCGATCCGCTGGACCCCTGACGATGACGACGCGGCCTGATGACGAGCGCTTCATGGCCGCGGCCATCCGCCTGTCGCGCAGGCATCTGGGGCTGACCTCCACCAATCCCTCCGTCGGCTGTGTCGTCGTCAAGGATGGCGCCGTCATCGGCAGTGCCGTCACCGCGATCGGCGGCCGGCCGCATGCCGAGCCACAGGCGCTCGCCGAAGCCGGCGAGGCGGCGAGGGGGGCGACCGCCTATGTCACGCTCGAGCCCTGCTCCCATTACGGCAAGACGCCGCCCTGCGCCGAGGCGTTGATTGCCTATGGTGTCGCCCGGGTCGTCATCAGTGTCACCGATCCCGACCAGCGTGTTTCCGGGCGCGGCATCGCGCTGCTGCGGGAGGCGGGGATCGAGGTCGATACCGGTATTCTGGAAGAGGAGGGCAGGCGTTCGCTCGCCGGCTATCTCATGCGCCAGACGAGAAACCGGCCCTATGTGACTCTCAAGCTTGCCGTTTCCGCCGACGGTATGATCGGCAAGACGGGTGCGGGGCAAGTGCGCATCACCGGCGATATCGCCCGCGCCCAGGTGCAGGTCCTGCGCGCTGAAAGCGATGCCATCCTGGTCGGTATCGGCACGGCGATATCAGACGATCCGGAGCTGACCTGCCGCCTGCCGGGTCTGGAGGAGCGCACGCCGCTGCGCATCGTTATCGATAGAGATCTCCAGCTTCCGCTCGGCGGCAAGCTGGTGAGGACGGCGCGGCAATATCCTGTCATCGCCGTTGCCGGTCATCCGCAGCCCTTCGGCGAGAATACCGACAAAGCATTCCTCGGCCGCCGCGCCGCGCTCGATGCCGCCGGTGTCGAGGTGCTGCAATCCGATACCGGCCAGCCAGGGGAGCTGCTGGAAGCGCTGGGCACGCGCGGCATTTCTTCGCTTTTGGTCGAAGGCGGGGCGCGGACGGCGCAGCGTTTTCTCGATGCGGACTTGGTCGACCGCATCCTGCTGTTTCAGGGGCCGGCCGCGATCGGCGAAGGCGGTATTGAATCGCCGGTCACGAAGACCAATATCCCTGCGAGTTTCAGGCATATCCGCACGAGCCAGTTTGGCGACGATCGCTGCGACGAATTTGAAAGAGGTTTTTGATGTTCACCGGAATTGTCACCGATATCGGCAAGGTCGAATCCGTCTCCCCCCTCAAGGAAGGCATCAAGCTGCGGGTCGCCACCAATTACGATCCGGCGACGATCGACATGGGCGCCTCGATCTCTCATTCCGGCATCTGCCTGACGGTGACCGCCCTGCCGGAAGCCGGAAGCAACGGCCGCTGGTTCGAAGTGGAGGCCTGGGAAGAAGCCCTGCGGCTGACCACGATCGGCACATGGCAGGCCGGCAGCAACATCAATCTCGAACGTTCGCTGAAGATCGGCGATGAACTCGGCGGCCACATCGTCTCCGGTCATGTCGACGGCAAGGCGGAAATCCTGTCGGTGACCGAGGAGGGCGACGCCACCCGCTTTCGCCTGCGCGCGCCCGAACATCTCGCCAAGTTCGTCGCCCCCAAGGGCTCGATCGCGCTGGACGGCACGTCGCTGACGGTCAATGCCGTGGACGGCACCGATTTCGACGTGCTTCTGATCCGCCATACGCTCGAGGTGACGACGTGGGGAGACCGCAAGGCCGGCGATTTCGTCAATTTCGAAGTCGATACCATGGCCCGCTATGCCGCGCGGCTGGCGGAATTCCCAGCCCCCAAGGCAGGCTGATTTCGCCCTCAGTTAGGCTGGGCATTGCTGCCCGACAAGCGCCAGGCCCGGCCCCTCAGGCGAGGTGTTTTTCCATGCGGAAATTCGCAAGCCTCTGCCCACGCTTTTCGACCGTCTGCGCGGCGAGGACGACGAACCCCCTCCGTTCGAAAAATGGTCTGGCGGTCAGGCTCGCCTCGGTGAATATGCGCCGAAGCCCCTGTTCCCGGGCAGCCTTTTCCACCGTCGCAAGAAGCAGGCCGGCGACACCCTTGCCCTGATGGTCCGGATGCACGAACATCATGTCCAGGCAGCCGTCCGGTTTCAGGTCGCTGAAGCCGACGGGGGTGCTGTCCAAGACCGCAATCCATGTCGGCCGGCTGGCGCGCCACTGTGCCCAGACCTCGGCATCGTCGACCTTCGCCCAGGCTTCGATCTGCGCGGGCGTATAGTCCTTGGAGGCGACCTCCCGGATTGCTCTCAGAAAAATATCGATCGTCGCACCCGCGTCGGCGGCGTCATACGCTCTTATGCCGAGGTGATGGGGCCGGCTCATGGGCATGACTACCTCTGCTGACGTGCCGTTCTATTTCCAGCGCTCGAGCATGACGTTCATGACGTCCTTGTAGAAGGTTTCGCCGATCCGACGGAACCCGACCTTTTCGGCGACCCGCAGCGACGGCGTGTTTGCGGGATCGATGATGCAGGTCATGCGCCGGTCGACAAAGGTCCGGTCGGCCCATGCGATGGCTGCCCGAATGGCTTCCGTCGCATAGCCCTTGCCCTGCAATGACGGCGAGATGGCCCAGCCGGTCTCCAGCGTGCCTTCCGTCGTCGGGTCCATGTCGCGATGGGAATCCAGGAAACCGGCCTCGCCGACGAAGCGGCCGCTCCCGCGCTCCTCGATGGCAAAGAAGCCGAAGCCGAGATGATGCCACATGCCGGTGTAGCGCAAGAAGCGCCCCCATGTCTGTTCGCGTGTCGGCGGTTCGCCGCCGACGAACTGCAGCAGCTCTTCCTGCTTCCAGAACGCGGCATAATCCTCGAACTCCTCCGGTCGATGGGCACGCAGGATCAGCCGTTCCGTCGTCAGGGTGGGGATGGTGGTCATGGCGGGAGCGATTTCCTTCCTTTGGGACATGCATGCGGCATTCTGGCTCATCGTGTCATGCGCCCGGCTCACCGTCCCAATAATCCACGGGAGCGCCATCGCGGCCGATGAAGCGGAAGGGCTTCGAAGCGCCGGCCCGATTGGTTTTCGCCAGGAATTTGCCGGAGTCGGGATATTCGACGATTTCCGTCTTCGCCTTGGTCGAGATGGCGAGATAGGTCAGCACGCCCGGGCCGGTATTGATGAGCTGGTGGGCGGTCTCATGGCCGCCGGCCGGTGCGCCGAGCACATCGCCTTTCGTAACGGCAATGCGCTCCGTGCCGAAGCGGTATTCGCCTTCGCCGTCGAGGATGACGAAAAGCTCCTCCTCGACGTGATGATTGTGAAACGGACAGCCCGATTTGCCCGGCGGCACCTCGTTGTAGCTGATGCCGAGATCCTTCAAGCCGATCATCGCACCGAAGGAGGCGTCGCTGCCGGCGAAGAAATGTCCCTGCTGCCAATGATCGAGCTGGAGTTCGCCGGTATTGACCGCGAATTTGGCTTTCTCTGTCATCTGGCCCTCCGTTACCTGTGGCGAATTATTATCGGAGCGAGAGTGACGGTGGAAGATACAATTTCCAGCAAAGCCCCTTCGTCCCCAAAACCGGGCCTGAATCGGAGCGGTAGCCGAAAAACACTTGCCAAGCGCGGCCCGCCGTGGTTTGACCCGCCGTTAACCGGTACTGCCCGCCCTCTCATTCCGCAGGTGACGTATGTCCAGCTCCAGCAATGCCCATATCCTGATCGTCGAAGCCCGCTTCTACGACGACATGGCCGATGCCCTTCTCGACGGCGCCAAGGCCGCGCTCGATGAAGCCGGCGCGACCTATGACATCGTGACCGTGCCCGGCGCGCTGGAGATTCCGGCGGCCATTGCCATGGCGCTCGACGGCGGCGACAATGGCGGCGTCATCTATGACGGCTATGTCGCCCTCGGCATGGTCATCCGCGGCGAGACCTATCATTTCGATATCGTCGCCAATGAATCCTCGCGGGCGCTGATGGATCTGTCCGTCAGCGAATCCCTCGCGATCGGAAATGGCATTCTGACCGTCGAAAACGACGATCAGGCTTGGGCGCGGGTGCGCCGTACGGACAAGGACAAGGGCGGCTTTGCCGCCCGCGCGGCGCTGACGATGATCGCGCTGAAACAGAAGTTGGGTGCATAAATACATGAGCAATCAGGATAACGAGCGGCCGGCAAAGACGGCGAACCAGCGCGGGGCAGCCCGCCTTGCCGCGGTTCAGGCGCTCTATCAGATGGATATCGGCGGAACCGGCGTGCTGGAGGTGGTGGCCGAATACGAGGCGCATCGTCTCGGACAGGAACTGGACGGCGACACCTATCTGAAGGCCGACGCCTCCTGGTTCCGCTCCATCGTCTCCGGCGTCGTGCGCGAGCAGAAGCGGCTCGATCCGCTGATCGGCTCCGCCCTGCAGGACGACTGGGCGCTGTCGCGCCTGGACAGCACCGTGCGCGCCATCCTGCGCGCCGGCACCTTCGAGCTTCTCGACCGCAAGGACGTGCCGGTGCCGGTCATCGTCACGGAGTATGTCGAGATCGCGCATGCCTTCTTCGAAGAAGACGAGCCGAAGCTCGTCAACGCCGTGCTCGACCGAATCGCCAGGCAAGTTCGCGGCGAAGCCAAGAAGTAAGCCACGATAACGGCATCGAGAATAGCGCCGCCCGTTTTCGTTTCCTTCGTTCGCGCCTGATTTCAGTCTGGAATCTTCTTTTGAACCTCCTGCGGGTGTTTTACCCGCGGGCGGTCTTGACGCGACGTTTTCCCAAACGCAATCTCAGTTTGCATGACTGCAGCCGCCGAGGAGGAGGGTGGCCGCCGTCGCTGCAGGCGGCCGGAGGAGGAGTGAACCGCCGGCTTTTTTGGAGGGAAAAAGCGAAATGTCGATTCTTTTAGGAGTTATCGCGTGCGGATTGCTCTCGGTGATCTACGCCGTCTGGGCAACCCGATCGGTCCTTTCGGCCGATCAGGGCAACGCGCGCATGCAGGAGATAGCCGGTTATATTCGCGAAGGCGCGAAGGCTTATCTCGCGCGTCAATATAGAACCATCGCCATTGTCGGCGTCATTGTTTTCATCGCAGCCTGGCTGCTGTTATCCGCCGAAGCCGCCTTCGGTTTCCTGATCGGCGCCATCCTGTCCGGCGCTGCCGGTTTCATCGGCATGCATGTCTCCGTGCGCGCCAATGTCCGCACCGCACAGGCCTCGTCGCACAGCCTGTCGGCCGGTCTCGATATCGCCTTCAAGTCGGGTGCCATCACCGGCATGCTGGTCGCCGGCCTGGCACTGCTCGGCGTCTCCATCTATTTCTACGTGCTGACCGGCGTTCTCGGCCATGAGCCGGGTTCGCGCGATGTCATCGATGCGCTGGTGTCGCTCGGCTTCGGGGCCTCGCTGATTTCGATCTTCGCCCGTCTCGGCGGCGGCATCTTCACCAAGGGTGCGGATGTCGGCGGTGACCTCGTCGGCAAGGTGGAAGCCGGCATTCCCGAGGACGATCCGCGCAATCCCGCCACCATTGCCGACAACGTCGGCGACAATGTCGGCGATTGCGCCGGCATGGCGGCCGACCTTTTCGAGACCTATGCGGTCTCGGTCGTCGCCACCATGGTCCTGGCTGCGATCTTCTTTGCCGGGGCGCCGATCCTTGCCTCCGCCATGATCTATCCGCTGGCGATTTGCGGCGCCTGCATCATCACCTCGATCATCGGCACCTTCTTCGTCAAGCTTGGCGCCAATGGCTCGATCATGGGCGCGCTCTACAAGGGCCTGATCGCCACCGGCATCCTGTCGATCGTCGGGCTCGGGGCCGCGACATCGCTGACCGTCGGCTGGGGTTCGATCGGAACCGTCGCCGGCTTCGACATCACCGGAGCGAAGCTCTTCACCTGCGGCATCGTCGGCCTGATCGTCACGGCGCTGATCGTCGTCATCACCGAATACTACACCGGCACCAACAAGCGCCCGGTCAATTCCATCGCCCAGGCCTCGGTGACCGGCCACGGCACCAACGTCATCCAGGGGCTTGCCGTTTCGCTGGAATCGACGGCACTGCCGGCAATCGTCATCGTCGGCGGCATTCTCGCCACCTATCAGCTCGGCGGCCTGTTCGGCACCGGCATCGCGGTCACCGCCATGCTCGGCCTTGCCGGCATGATCGTCGCGCTCGATGCCTTCGGCCCGGTCACCGACAATGCCGGCGGCATCGCCGAGATGTCGCATCTTCCGCCGGAAGTGCGCAAATCGACCGACGCGCTGGATGCGGTCGGCAATACCACGAAGGCCGTGACCAAGGGCTATGCCATCGGCTCCGCCGGCCTTGGTGCGCTGGTGCTGTTCGCCGCCTATTCGAACGACCTGCAATATTTCGCCGCCCATGGCGATCAGTTCCCTTATTTCGCCAATGTCGGGACGATCTCCTTCGAACTCTCCAACCCCTATGTCGTCGCCGGCCTGCTGTTCGGCGGCCTCATCCCCTATCTCTTCGGCGGTATCGCCATGACGGCCGTCGGCCGTGCGGCGGGCGCGATCGTCGAGGAGGTGCGCAAGCAGTTCCGTGAAAAGCCGGGCATCATGCAGGGTACCGAGCGTCCCGATTACGGCCGCGCCGTCGACCTTCTGACCAAGGCCGCCATCCGCGAGATGATCATCCCCTCGCTGCTGCCGGTGCTGGCGCCCGTCGTCGTCTATTTCGGCGTGCTCCTGATTTCCGGCTCCAAGGCCTCGGCCTTCGCAGCCCTCGGGGCTTCGCTGCTGGGTGTCATCATCAACGGCCTGTTCGTGGCCATTTCGATGACGTCGGGCGGCGGTGCCTGGGACAACGCCAAGAAGAGCTTCGAAGACGGCTTTGTCGACAAGGACGGAACGCGGCATCTGAAGGGTTCGGACGCGCACAAGGCATCGGTGACGGGCGATACCGTCGGCGATCCCTATAAGGATACCGCCGGTCCGGCGGTCAATCCGGCGATCAAGATCACCAATATCGTCGCGCTGCTGCTGCTTGCCATTCTCGCCGGATAAGGACGAAGAAGGGACAAACAAAAAACCCGCGAGGCTTGCGCTCCGCGGGTTTTTTAATGGGGTATGTCCGGGGCTTACTGGCCCGGATTGAGGTTGTTGAGGAAGTTCCTCGCGCCGTTGATGCCGTTGCCGCCGCCTTGCAGGATCTGCTGCAGGAAGGTGATGTCGCGGCCGCCGGTCGGCGTGGTGCGGCTGATCATGTCGAAGACCTTGCCGTCCTTCAGCGTGTAATTGGCTTCCTGCTTCACGATGCCGTCCTTGTCGAAATAGATCGCCAGGATGTTCTGGTCGACCAGCTTCGGCTTCATGAAGGCCACGGCGCGGGTGCGCTTCTGGGAGATATAGTAAAAGACTTCGCCATCGAAGGTTGCCGTCGTCGACGGCGTGCCGAGAGACAGCAGCACCTGCTCGCGGCTCGAACCGACAGGCACGAGATTGAGCGATTGCTGGTCGAAGATGTAGCCGTTGTTCATGACCTCGCTGGTCTTGCAGCCTGTAAGTCCCGCTGTTGCGATCACCAGAGTGATGGCGGCACTGCTGATGAAAGTTCTGTCAGACTTGAAATACCGCCTCGTCAACGACATCTCATCTCCCCTAATGAATCAAACCGATGGCCAAGCGGCCACTATGACCTTGCTGTGCACATCATTGTGGCCTTTCCGCGATGGCGGAAGGTTCAACGACGTTGTTCGGCACTCTTCATCACCAATCATGCACAGCGTGACGACAGGTCGGGGCGGGGCCTTGAAGCGGGCACAAACGGCATTGCAATTCGCGCCTGCTTCGGTAAACCAGCTTTCACATGGATGCAACAAGGCCGAGCGCAACCGGGCTCTCTGAATGAGCCAATTCCGGGAATTTTCATGATTTTTGGGCTCTTCCGAAAAAGAAATCACAATCGGATCATCGTCGTCAGGCAATATGAAGTCCTGACCGCGATGGCGCGCCAGCCGGTTTTTTATACCGATTACGACGTGCCGGACACGGTCATGGGGCGTTTCGAACTGCTGTCGGTGATGATGATCCTGTTCTTTCGCCGGACGCGGTCTTCGGTCACCAGCGGCCAGGAGCTCGCGCAGGAAATTGTCGATGCCTTTTTCGAGGATATCGATTATTCGATCCGCGAACTTGGAATCGGCGACAACAGCGTGCCGAAACGGATGAAGAAGCTGGCGGGCATGTTCTACGGACGGCTCGAGAGCTATGCTGCCGCCATGGACGGGAGCGATCGGGAGGCATTGGCGACTGCCCTTCGGCGCAACGTCCACCCAACGGCCGGCGAGGGGGCGCCCACCATGCTCGGCCTGGCGGATTGGATGGTGACGGCGGAAGCGCATCTGGCCGATGTGACCGAGGCGGAGATCGCCACCGGTTCGGCAACGCTGCCTCCGCCCGGCGGGTTCGGCAAAGACGTAGCTTAGGAGACAAGAATGAAAAAACATAACTCCGACGAAACACCATTTTCCTATCCGGTGAAGGTCGGCCACATCTCCGCCAATCCGGTGGAGGTGCATGTCGAAGCCGACGAGCGGGAGCTTGCCGGTCTTGCCAAGCTTTGGGACGTCCTCTCCGTGGAGGCGCTGGCGGCGGATCTGAAGATCTCCCGCTGGAAGCGCGATGGCATCCGCCTCAAGGGCAATGTGCGTGCCAAGATCGTGCAGGCCTGCGTGGTGACGCTCGATCCTGTCGAGTCGCAGATCGATGAGGATTTCGAGCAGATCTTCGTGCCGGAGGATTCCAAGCTGGCGCGCGCGCCGTCGATGGATGCCGGCGAAATGGTGCTCGATCCGGACGGTCCCGATCTTCCCGAGACCTTTACCGGCGATACGATCGATGCCGGCGCCGTGGTCGCCGAATTCGCCGCGCTTGCCATCGATCCCTATCCGCGCAAGCCCGGACTTGCGTTTGAAGATCATGTCGAGGACACCGGCGAAGATGACAAGAAACCCTCGCCATTTGCAGTCCTGAAAGACTGGAAAAAGGAATAGTTCCCCCTGACAATTGAACACAATTCAGTTGTAACGCGGGGAGAAACCGGTATTTTGACGCCAAATTCGCCAGGCCCGGCGGACAAGAAGGACCAGGGACGCGTGATCAGAATTTCTCTTGACCTAATGGGTGGCGATTTCGGCCCTGAGGTTGTTATTCCCGGCGCGGCCAAGGCGCTGGAGCGGCATCCCGATATTACCTTTGTCATGTACGGCATAAAGGATCGCTGCGAAGCGATCCTCGCGAAATATCCGAAGCTGCGCGACAAATCCGTCTTTCACGAATGCGACGTCGCCATCAGCATGGACGAGAAGCCGAGCCAGGCGCTGCGCCGTGGCCGCTATGTGTCCAGCATGTGGCGCTCGATCGAAGCGGTGAAGGTCGGCGATGCCGATGTCGTCGTTTCCGCCGGCAATACCGGCGCGCTGATGGCCATGGCCAAGTTCTGCCTGCGCACCATGGCCAATATCGAGCGCCCGGCGATCGCGGCGATCTGGCCGACGCTGCGCGGCGAAAGCATCGTGCTCGACGTCGGCGCGACGATCGGCGCCGATTCGCAGCAATTACTCGATTTCGCCCTGATGGGCGGCGCCATGGCCCGCGCGCTCTTCGAGATCGAACGCCCGTCCATCGGCCTTCTCAATGTCGGCGTCGAGGAGATCAAGGGGCAGGAAGACGTCAAGGAAGCTGGCCGCCTGATCCGCGAGGCCAATCTGGAATCGCTCGATTATTTCGGTTTCGTCGAGGGCGACGATATCGGCAAGGGCACGGTCGACGTGGTCGTGACGGAAGGCTTTTCCGGCAATATCGCGCTGAAGGCCGCCGAAGGCACGGCCAAGCAGATCGGCTCCTATCTGCGCGCGGCGATGACGCGCACCCTGCTTGCCCGCATCGGCTATATCCTTGCCAAGGGCGCATTCGACCTCTTGCGCGAGAAGCTCGATCCCAGCAAGGTCAACGGCGGCGTCTTCCTTGGCCTCAACGGCATCGTCATCAAGAGCCACGGCGGCGCCAATGTCGAGGCCTTCGCGGCCGCCATCGATGTCGGCTATGACATGGCCAAGAACGGCCTGACGCAAAAAATCGAAAATGATCTGAAGAAATATCATGCCAGACGGCAGCCGCCGATCGGACCGGAAGCGGCATGAGCGACGGGGTATAGTAGGAATGATCCGTTCAGTTGTTCGCGGATTTGGGGCGGCGCTTCCCAAGCGTGTCATGACCAATCGCGATATGGAACAAGTCGTGGACACCAGTGATGATTGGATCGTCCAGCGCACCGGCATCCACCAGCGCCATATTGCCGGCGAAGGGGAGACCACCGCTTCGCTCGGCGAGCAGGCGGCGCGGGCCGCACTCGCCAATGCGGGGCTGATGGCCGATGATCTCGACCTGATCATCGTCGCCACTTCGACGCCGGACAACACCTTCCCGGCAACGGCGGTGAACATCCAGAACCGGCTTGGCATGCATCATGGCTTCGCCTTCGATGTGCAGGCCGTCTGTTCCGGCTTCGTCTATGCGGTGACGACCGCCGACGCCTATATTCGCGGCGGTGTTGCGAAGCGCGTGCTCGTCATCGGCGCCGAAACCTTTTCGCGCATTCTCGACTGGACCGACCGCACGACCTGCGTGCTCTTCGGCGACGGCGCCGGCGCGCTGATCCTCGAGGCAGGCGAGGGTACCGGTGCCAATACCGATCGCGGCGTGCTGACGGCAAGCCTGCGCTCCGACGGCGCCCACAAGGACAAGCTCTATGTCGATGGCGGACCGTCCACCACCGGCACGGTCGGCGTGCTGCATATGGCCGGCCGCGAAGTGTTCAAGCATGCGGTCGGCATGATCACCGACGTCATCGAGGCGGCTTTCCAGGCAGCCAATGTGACCGCCGACGATCTTGATTGGCTGGTGCCGCATCAGGCCAACCGCCGCATCATCGACGGCTCGGCGAAGAAGCTCGGAATCGCGCCGGAAAAGGTTGTCATAACCGTGGATCTTCACGGCAATACCTCGGCCGCATCGATCCCTCTGGCGCTTGCCGCCGCCGCCGGCGACGGCCGCATCAAGAAGGGCGATCTGGTCATGCTGGAGGCCATGGGTGGCGGTTTCACCTGGGGCGCGGTTCTGCTGCGCTGGTAGGTCAAGTCTCTAAAAGCCGATTCCGAACAAGAGCTTGACCGTTTG
>JASGEG010000550.1:0-3043 GCA_047606605.1 Rhizobium sp. | reverse complement strand
CTTGCCGTTTCGCGGTCAAGTCTTGGGAGGATCAGATCTTAGGCGCGCTCGTCGCAGCCCCGGCAACGGATAAGGATCACGCGATACTTAAAAACAAGGCTTATAGCCTTGTTTTTTTTTGCTTTCTCGCCCGGATCATCGCTTGAAAGCCTCCCGCATGAAGGCCGGGAAACAAGCCTTCATGACAGCCCAAGACATCGATGAAGCGACCGCTCGACGCCGCCTCTTTGCCTCAGGCAGATGACAGTGGTGTGACGATTTCCCGGCCGTTCAATGACATGCAATCGTCAGGCGTGCATCCCGCATATTTCCTGGGACCGGCTCAGTCGTCATAATGCGGGATGATCGACGGGATGGAATTGAAGCCGAAGCCGAAATAATGGGCGCTGACATACCATGCGGCATAGATGACGGCGGAGACCAGGGTCGTGATCAGGACCACGCGCCAGCCGCGGAACTTCGTCGGCGCGCTTTCGACCGTTCCCAGAATGATATGATCGTCTTCGGCTTGCGTTCGCAGGCCAAACGGCAGCACGGCGAATAGCGTGATCCACCAGACGACGAAATAGACGGCGCAAGTCGAGAATATCTGCTGGGCCATTACGCTTCCTCATAGCAGACGCGAAGCCGTCTGCCCCTCCTCACCAGATCGGTTCAATGTTCCACGGAATCACGGAACCGCTCCAGCCTGTTGTCTTGACGCAATTCCGGACGGAAAACCGCTGTGCACTTTTCCCGGAATTGCTCTCGTCAGCTTATAGAGCCAAAGCCTTCATGTTTCAAAGCGCGGCCCGGCGTCCTAAAGCATGTCGCGCAAAGGTGTTCAGCGATCTTGCGACAACGACATGCATAAAATCAAAGACTTGAAGTGCAGGAGGCGAATCTGAGAGATCGCGACGCGCTCTAATGTCACACTTGCTCGAGCTCGATGAGCGTCCCGAAGAAATCTCCCGGATGCAGGAAGAATACCGGCTTGCCATGGGCGCCGATCATGGGCTCCTTGCCGCCGAGCACCCGCGCGCCCGCGGCGACCAGGCGATCCCGCGCAGCAAGAATATCGTCCACCTCGTAGCAGATGTGATGCATGCCGCCGGCGGGGTTCTTGGCGAGGAAGTTCACGAGCGGCGAGCCATCGCCAAGCGGCTGCAGGAGCTCGACCTTGCTATTCGGCAACTCGACGAAAACCACGGTGACACCATGCTCCGGCAAGGACTGCGGCGGCGAAACCGTCGCGCCTAGCATCTCGCGATAGGTGGCGGCAGCGGCGCCGAGATCGGGAACGGCGATCGCAATATGATTGATGCGTCCAAGCATGGCTACCCTCCCTTGATCGGATCGAAACGCGATCAGTCCGCCAAGCGGGTGACGAACACGGTCACGACCGGCTTCTTGCCCCAGCCATGGTTCGCAGCCGCACGCACCGCGCGCCGCGCGGCCTCCTGCAGCAGGTTCAGATCCTTGCGGCGTGCGCGCGGGATGCTTTCGATGGCGCTGACGACGGCGTCGAAGAGCGTATCCTCCATCTCCTCGCCCTCGTCATCATAGGCCGGAAGGCCGATCGGCACGATATCGGGATCGCCGACGATGTCATAGCGGGCGTCGAGCACGACATTGACGGCGACATGGCCGACATAGGAGAGCTTCTTGCGCTCGCCGATGCCCATCTCGTCGAAATCGCCGATCAATATGCCGTCCTTGAAGATCCGGCCATGCGGCGCCTCGCCGATCACCTCGACCGGCCCCGGCGCCAGGCGCAGAATGTCGCCGTTGCGGACCCGCGGCACGGTCGCGATGCCGGATTGCTCGGCCAGCTCCTTGTGCGCGGTCAGATGCGTCGCCTCGCCATGCACCGGCACGACCACCTTCGGCCGCGTCCATTCGTACATCTTCTGCAGCTCGTTGCGGCGCGGGTGGCCCGAGACATGGACCAGCGCTTCGGCGTCCGTCACCACATGCACGCCCTGCTCGGTGAGCCCGTTCTTGATATCCTGGATGGCCTTCTCGTTGCCGGGAATGGCGCGCGAGGAGAAGACGACAATATCGCCGGCGGCGAGCGCGACGTTGCGCATCTCGTCGCGCGAGAGCTTGGCAAGGGCGGCGCGCGGCTCGCCCTGGCTGCCGGTCAGGATGACGACGACCTTGTCGCGCGGGATATAGCCATATTCGTCCTCGGCGATGAACGGCTTGATGCCCTCCATCAGGCCGATATCGCGCGCCACATCGACGACGCGCTTCAGCGAGCTGCCCAGCAGCAGCACTTCACGCCCCGCTGCCTCGGCGGCCTCGGCGATGGTGCGGATACGGCCGACATTCGAGGAGAAGGTGGTGATCGCCACCCGGCCCTCGGCATCCTCGATGATCCTGCGCAGGCTGGCGGAAACATCCTTCTCCGACGGCGATACGCCATCGCGGAGCGCATTGGTGGAATCGCACATCAGCGCCAGCACGCCCTCGTCGCCCAGCTGGCGGAAGCGCGTCTCGTCGGTCAACGGCCCGAGCGACGGCTCGTGATCGATCTTCCAGTCGCCCGTATGGACGACATTGCCGGCCGGCGTGCGGATCATCAGCGACATCGGCTCGGGGATCGAGTGGTTGACGGCCACGCCTTCGATCTCAAAGGGACCGACATTGATGCGATCGCCAGCCTTGAACAGCGTCACCGGGATTTCACCCATCGACTTCTCGTAGTCGCGCTTGGCCTCCAGCAGGCCGGCGGTGAAGGCGGAGGCATAGATCGGCACATTCAGGCCCGGCCAGAGATCGTTCAGCGCGCCGTAGTGATCCTCATGCGCATGGGTGATGATGATGCCCTTGAGGTTCTTGCGCTCCTTGGCAAGGAAGCGGATGTCGGGCAGCACCAGATCGACGCCCGGCAGGTCCGGCCCCGGAAAGGTGACGCCGCAATCGACCATGATCCACTGGCGATGCTCCGGCGCGCCATAGCCGTAAAGCGCGAGGTTCATGCCGATCTCGCCGACGCCGCCGAGAGGCAGGAACACCAGTTCGTCTTGCTTCGCCATATCTATCTTTTACCTACGATCTG
>JASGEG010000549.1:0-11798 GCA_047606605.1 Rhizobium sp. | reverse complement strand
CCGGCGTCGCCTTCGAACTGGCGCGCACCCGCAACAACCGCGTCTGCTCGATGGAAAAGCGCAACGTCATGAAATCAGGCGTGCTCTGGAACCAGGTCGTCACCGCGACGCATAAGGAAAAATACGCCGACGTGCAGCTCGAGCACATGCTGGCGGATGCCGGCGGCATGCAGCTCGTGCGCCAACCGAAGCAGTTCGACGTCATCGTCACCGACAACCTGTTCGGCGACATGCTCTCCGACGTCGCCGCCATGCTGACCGGCTCGCTCGGCATGCTGCCGTCCGCCTCGCTCGGCGCCCCCGATGCCAAGACCGGCAAGCGCAAGGCGCTCTACGAGCCGGTGCATGGTTCGGCCCCCGACATCGCCGGCAAGGGCATCGCCAACCCGATCGCCATGATCGCCTCCTTCGCCATGTGCCTGCGCTACTCCTTCGGCCTGGTGTCCGAAGCCGATGCGCTGGAAAAGGCGATCGCCAACGTGCTCGACAGCGGCATCCGCACCGGCGACATCATGTCGCCTGGCAGCCGCCAGGTCGGCACCGCCGAAATGGGCGACGCCATCCTCGCCGAATTCAAGGCGCTCTCGGCATAAATCGCCAGCTATATTTCACGTGAAACATCAAAGCCCTCGCTCGCATCCGCTGAGCGGGGGCTTTTTGTTGAAGTCGGTGCGATGACCCCCTATGTCCCTGACATGGATAGGCAAACGATATCGCCGCCGGGCAACGTGCCCCCGAGACAATCATCGTCATGGCAGCGCAGGCTGGCGCGGCGCTATGCACTCCGCCGGGGGACGCATCGCCCTTTACCCTGGCTCGGCTATGCGCTGACCACCATGAACATCGTTATCCTCGCCGTCCTGATCTTCGACACGCCGCTGGCGGAGGCCGCGAAGGATCTTTCGCCGCAGCTGATCGCGATCGCCGGCGCCCTCACCGATATCGGCAGGCTCGCCTGGATTCTTTGCGCCGCCCTCGTCGCGCTTGCCCTCGGCCTTCCGCTTGCGCGGCGGCTTTCGCGGACGCAAGGCCGCCATCATGCCGCCCGTCTCATCCGCAAGGTGGCCTATGTCGGCCTTTCCGTCCTGTCCGCCAGCATCGTCGTGCATATTCTGAAATATGCGATCGGCCGGGCACGGCCGCCGCTATACGACCAATATGGTATTTTCGGCTTCGAGCCCTTTCACGGCGATTTCCTGTTCCAGAGCTTTCCCTCTGCCCATTCGGCGCATGTGGGCGCGCTTTTCGCCGCGCTCGCCCTGCTTTTCCCCCGCTTCCGGCTGCTGTTTGCCGGCATCGGCCTCTGGCTCGGGGCGACCCGCATCATCATCGGCGTCCATTATCCGAGCGACGTTGCCGCCGGCCTGGCGCTCGGCGCCTGGATCGCTTTTGCCGTCGCGATCCTGTTTTCCCGCTTCGGCCTCATCTTTTCCACCGCACAGAACGGCTGGCCGCGCCCGCGCCGCCGGCCGGCCGATCCTTCGACCGTCTCAAATCTGTAAAAAAACTGTCGCGGTAAGCTGCTACCTGTGATCCGGGATCGGGCTATCAGTAACAGGCGGTGGACATGCAGGCGATATTGACGTCTCTCGACAGGCGTTGGCGGCGCAACAGGAGCGGGTTCGCGCCGTCGCACTGGAAAGTCTGTCTGTTCCTGACCGCCAATATCGTCCTGCTCGCCGCCCTGCTCTTCGACTGGCCGGTCGGAGCCAATATCAGGAACATGGCGCCGCCCATCCACTTCTTCGGCAAGATGCTGACCAGCTTCGGCGAATCCGGCTGGCTCATCCTGATCAGCGCCTTCCTGTTCTTCGAAGGCTGGGCCGGTAGCCGGCTATTGCAATCGCCGCGCTGCCGCTGCCAGGCCCTGCGCATCTGCCAGATCGGGGGCTATCTGCTGACGACCATTGCGCTCTCCGGCATCCTCGCCAATCTGCTGAAGCGCGCCATCGGCCGCGCCCGGCCCACGCATTTTGAGGATTGGGGGCCCTTCGGCTTCTCGCCCTTCAACGGCCACGCCAGCTTCGAAAGCTTCCCCTCCGGCCATGCGACCACCATCGGCGCCTTCTTCGTGGCGCTCGCCTTCCTGTTTCCGCGCTATCGCTATATCTTCCTCGCCTGCGCCCTGTGGCTCGCCATCACGCGTGTGATGATCGGCGCGCATTATCCGAGCGACGTCATCGCCGGCCTGGCGCTGGGCGGCTGGTTCTCCTTCATGACCGCGATCGTCTATTCCCGCTACGGCCTGCTCTTCCGCATCGGCTCGACCGGCTGGCCGGTGCCGCGGCTGCCGCTGCTCAAGGGGAAGTAGGAAATCTTTTCCCCGTCCGTCCTCATGGTGAGGTGCTTGACTTAGCACAGACCCCATCCGCCACACCCCAAATGGTTGCCAAGCATCCCCAGCATTCATATATCTGAGCCATTGAATTGGCGGGGCATCCACCCCGTATATGGACGTGGCGAAAACGATGATCGAGAGCGGACAGATGCGATTAAGCGAGCGGCAGATGGGGCTGATTGCCCGCGCGCTCGCCGAACCGCGCCGCGTCCAGATCCTGAAGGAGATCGGCGGCAATGCCGATCCCATGCCCTGCAGCGTACTGACGCAATGCCATAGCGTCAGCGCCGCGACGATTTCCCACCACCTCAAGGAACTCGAGAATGCCGGCCTCATCGAGATCCTGCGCGACGGCAAATTCGCAAGCCTGGTGCTGCGACGCGACGTGCTGAACGCCTATATGGCGGAACTTTCCAATATCTGACGGGCCTTTCTTTGCATGCTTCTCCGCATCCGCCCTTGTATCACTTAGATGATTATCTAAATATCGAAGTGACGGGATGAAGGCCATACCTCCAGGGCCTCGCTTCCGCCAATAGTTCGATAATTATAAAATCATCTAACGATATCTCGACAGGAGATGACATGAGCAAGCTAGCAGGCAAGGTCGCGATCGTGACCGGAGCATCCAAGGGTATCGGCGCGGGCATCGCCAAGGCATTTGGCGAAGCGGGCGCGTCGGTTGTGGTCAATTACGCATCAAGCAGGGAAGGTGCCGACAGGGTCGTGACCGAGATCACCGCCAAGGGCGGCAAGGCCATCGCAGCCCATGCCGACGTTTCGAAATCCGCCGATGTCAAGCGGCTCTTCTCGGAGGCCAAGGAGGCCTTCGGCGGCATCGACATCCTCGTCAACAATGCCGGCGTCTATAAATTCGCGTCGCTCGAAGAGATCACCGAGGAGGAATTCCATCGTGAATTCAATATCAACGTCCTCGGCACGCTGCTGACGACGCAGGAAGCGGTGAAGCATTTCGGGCCGGACGGCGGCAATGTCATCAACATCGCCTCGAACGCCGTCACCCTGAACCTGCCGACTGCCGCGGTCTATACCGCCACCAAGGCGGCCGTGACCTCGATCACCCAGATTCTCGCCAAGGAACTCGGTCCGCGCAACATCCGCGTCAACACCATCTCGCCGGGCGGTGTCGAGACCGAAGGCGTGCATGCGGCTGGTGTCATCGGCAGCGATTTCGAAAAGCATCTGGTTGCGCAAACGCCGCTTGGCCGCCTCGGCCAGCCCACGGATATCGCACCGATTGCCGTGTTCCTGGCCTCGGCGGATTCCGGCTGGCTGACCGGCGAGACCCTCTATGCCGGCGGCGGCCTGAAATAATCCTCCACACTGCTATCAACCCCTTCTCCCCTCGGGGAGAAGGGGCTCCAGGTGCCAGCCAATCCGTCCTGCTACATTAGCCAGCGATTGCCAAACCCCCTCCGTCTTCATACTATCATTGCCGTTCGGGTTTTCCGCCGATCACCGCAGCCGGCTTTGTCGCGACATATTCTGAACAACGACCGCCTGCCGCACGATCCCAAGCAACAGCGACGTCATGCAACTCCGCTAAAACTTCTCGGCGATCGCTGATGCGAACAATGAAACGGAGCACATCCATCATGAGCAGCGCCAATACCAGATCGAAACTGGGCACCCGCACCAATCTCAGCGAAGACGCGACACGCGATATTTCGGCGGCGCTGAGCGCTCTGCTGGCCGATGTCTTTGCCCTTTATCTGAAGACCAAGAATTTCCATTGGCATATGAGCGGCCCGCATTTCCGCGACTATCACCTGCTGCTCGACGAACAGGGCGACCAGATCTTCGCCATGACCGACCCCATGGCCGAACGCGCCAGGAAGATCGGCGGCACGACCTTGAGATCCATCGGCCAGATCGCCAGGCTGCAGCGCATTCCCGACAATGACGCCGACTATGTCGACCCGCAGGACATGCTCGCCGAACTGGCCGACGACAATCTGAAGCTTTCCGCCGAAATCCGCGCCGTCCACGATGTCTGCGACGAATATGGCGACATCGCCACCGCCAGCCTGCTCGAAAACTGGCTGGACGAGACGGAGCGCCGCACCTGGTTCCTGTTCGAATCCACCCGCAACAGCAACCGCTGACAGCCTGAAGCCGACAAACTCGGCGTTCCCGCCGGCGCGGGAGCGCAAAATCCTTGACTCCTGTGGAAAACATCTTAGAACCGGCGGCGGAAAAGGAAGGCTTCCATGCTTCGCTTCGAACAGATCGATAGCTTCAGCCACCTGGCACGATTTGCCGGGCAGGATGTCTATTTTCCGGTTTCTTCCAAAACCAAGGCCAAAACGACGACGAAAACCGTCTGACGTCTCTGGCCTGCCGCTCTCTCCCCGGCCCGGCCGGGGACAGGAACCGGTCGTGATGGCCGCGGTTCCCCCCTCGACCAAGAGGAGAGAAGAGAAAGAGAGCTTGTGAAATGGGTTTCAAAGTTGCAGTAGCGGGCGCGACCGGAAATGTGGGCCGCGAAATGCTCAACATCCTGTCCGAACGCGGTTTTCCGGCTGACGAGGTCGTGGCGCTGGCATCGGCGCGCTCGCAGGGCACCGAAGTGTCCTTCGGCGACCGCACGCTGAAGGTTTCCAATCTGGAGAACTACGATTTCTCCGACACCGACATCTGCTTGATGTCGGCCGGCGGCGACGTCTCGAAGAAGTTCTCGCCGAAGATCGGCGCCCAGGGCTGCGTCGTCATCGACAATTCCTCGGCCTGGCGTTACGACGCCGACGTGCCGCTGATCGTGCCGGAAGTCAATCCGGATGCCGTCGCCCAGTTCACCAAGCGCAACATCATCGCCAACCCGAATTGCTCGACCGCCCAGCTCGTCGTCGCCCTGAAGCCGCTGCACGATTTTGCCAAGATCAAGCGCGTCGTCGTCTCGACCTATCAGTCGGTCTCCGGTGCCGGCAAGGACGGCATGGACGAACTCTTCAACCAGACCCGCGCCGTCTTCGTCGCCGATCCGATCGAAGCGAAGAAGTTCACCAAGCGCATCGCCTTCAACGTCATTCCGCATATCGATAGCTTCATGGAAGACGGCTACACGAAGGAAGAGTGGAAGGTGCTGGCCGAGACCAAGAAGATGCTCGACCCGAAGATCAAGGTCACCTGCACGGCCGTGCGCGTACCCGTCTTCATCGGCCATTCGGAATCGGTCAACATCGAGTTCGAAAACGAGATCACCGCCGATCAGGCCCGCGACATCCTGCGCGAAGCACCGGGTTGCCTCGTCATCGACAAGCGCGAAAACGGCGGCTACATCACGCCTTACGAATCCGCCGGTGAGGATGCGACCTATATTTCGCGCATCCGCGAGGACGCGACCGTCGAGAACGGCCTCAATCTCTGGGTCGTCTCCGACAACCTGCGCAAGGGTGCCGCGCTCAACGCCATCCAGATCGCCGAACTGCTCGTCAACCGTGGCCTGATCAAGCCGCGCAAGCAGGCTGCATAAGCGTTTGTAAACCAATTTACGGTTTATAAACCTTGGCCAATTAAGCAGAGCATGAGCAAAAGCCTCGCCATTCCGACCGAAAGGCGGGGCTTTTGTAGATACTGAAGCAAGTCCGGGAAAAGTGCGCAGCGGTTTTCCATCCGGAATTGCGTTAGACAATAAGGTACAGCGAGCATGTTTCACGTAAGGTGAAAAACATCGATCGCTAAAATGTGTTGATGACAGAACCGTCGGATGCTGGCATGGTCCGGTGGCGACAAGACCGCGCAAGGGCCTGGAAAATTGGGGGGCTCCGCGCTTTTCAAAACGTTGCCGCGTTCTGCGCGCGGTGAGAATTCGGGGACTCAGAATGCGCATCACCAAGTCTGTAATGGCAGCTCTCATGGCGGGCGGGTTGCTGTTGACGGCACCATTTGCGGCCAATGCCGCTTCCTGCGGCAACACCTCAGCCGGTTTCGAAAACTGGGTGCGGGAATTCAAGCAGGAAGCACAGGGTCAGGGCATCAGCCCCTCCGTCCTCGACCGGGCTTTCGCCAACGTCCATTACAATCAGCCGACCATCCGCGCCGACCGCGGCCAGAAGAGCTTCAAGCTCTCCTTCGACGAATTCATGAAGAAGCGCGGCGGCCAGACCATCATCAGTCGCGGCAAGAGCATGAAGCAGGCCAATGCCGCTCTGTTCTCGAGGATCGAAAAGCGCTACGGCGTTCCCGCCGGCCCGATCATCGCCATCTGGGGCATGGAAACCGGCTTCGGCAGCTTCATGGGCGACCAGCATACGCTCTCGGCCGTGTCGACGCTTGCCTATGACTGCCGCCGCTCGGCCTACTTCACCGAGCAGCTCTATGCCGCCCTCAAGCTCGTCGGCGAAGGCTATCTGAGCCCGACGGCACGCGGTGCCGCGCATGGCGAGATCGGCCAGACGCAGTTCATGCCGAAGAACGTCGTTCTCTATGGCGCCGATGGCGACGGTGACGGCAAAGTCGATCTCGTCGGCTCGCGCGCCGATGCGCTGTTTTCGACCGCAAACTTCCTGAAGGGCCACGGCTGGCAGCCGGGCGCCCCTTATCAGCCCGGCGAACCGAATTTCGCGGCAATCGGCGGCTGGAACGATGCAAGCGTCTATCAGCAGGCGATCGCCTATATCGGCAAGCAGATCGACGGCCAATAACCGCAGCCGCATACATATAAAAAAGGCGCTCCGACCATCGGGTCGGAGCGCCTTTTTCGTTTGATCTGTCGTCCTGTCAGACCTCAAAGATCAGGCGTCGGGCCGAATGAAATCGAGGGTCTTGGTGTCCATCACCCAGAGTTCGCCGGTCGAGATATCGAACCAGGCGCCGTGCAGCTTCAACTTTCCTTCTTCCTCCAGCGCCTTGATCTCGGGAAAGCTGCGGAGATTGTTGAGCGAATTGCGGATGGAGATGCGTTCCAGAGCCGTCTGCCGCTCGGCCTGCGTCATGATGTCGTTGCTCTGGATCTGCTCCGCGGCGGGCTTTAGCAGGGCCATCCATCGGCCGATGAAGTCGCCCGGCGACAGCGGTTCGGCATTGGGATCGAGCGCGGCGCGGATACCGCCGCAGCGGCCATGCCCCATGACGACGATGTCGGAGACCTTGAGCGACTGAACCGCGAATTCCAGCGCCGCGGACGTCGCATGGAAATGACCGTCCGGCTCGTAGGGCGGCACCATGTTGGCGACGTTGCGGATGACGAACAATTCGCCCGGCCCGGCATCGAAGATGATCTCCGGCGCCGCACGGGAGTCGCTACAGGCAATCACGAGGGTCGACGGGTTCTGGCCGATTTCGGCAAGACTGCGATAGCGTTCGCGCTCGTCCACATAACGCCCGCTCATGAAGTTGCGATAGCCGTTCAGAAGAGAGTTGGGAAAGCTGTCCATGGAGACTGAATTACAGTGCGCCGCCGCGGATGGCAACTGTTTATGGCACTGCAAAAATCCTGGAGCAGGGCGCGCAAAATCAAAGACCTGAAGCGCAGGGCGCGAATCTGAACGAGCGCGGCGCGCTTCAGGCCCTCAGCTCTTGCGCCGCTGTGCCGGGTGCATGAGGCGACGCATCTGCACCATCGCCATCGGTGTCGACAGGCTGGCGGCATCGGCGGCCAGCGTCAGCTCGTCGCTGCCGCGCTTGACCGCGCGCGCCAGCACCTCATAGACGCTGGCCGTAGTCAATTGCAGGGCACGCTCCTCCTCCATGCCGGACAATAGGCGGGAGAGGAATACGGCCGACAGCAGGTCGCCGAGACCGTTCGGCGCGCCTTCGATGCTGCGATGCTCGGCGAGCAGGGCATTGCGGCCGCTGAGATAGAGATTGCCGATGCCGCCGGCCATCATCGGCACCGCCGAGGTGACCAGCATGCGCGACGGCCCCAGCGCCAGCGCCGCTTCCATGATGGCGTTGTTGTCGTCCAGCGGCGCGCCGGCGAGCCAGGCAAGCTCGTAGCGGTTCGGCGTTGCCAGGGAGGCGAGCGGAATAAGGTGATCGCGGATCGCCACCGCCGTCGCTTCCGGCACGTAAAGCCCACCGGCATCGCCGATCACCGGATCACAGGCGTAGAAGAGGGCCGGATTCTTTTCCCTGAGCGCCGCGACCAACCGTGCAACGGAATGCGCCTGCGCCGCATTGCCGAAATAGCCCGAGAGAACCGCCTTCACCTCCGGCAGCCAGGGCGCGGCGATGAGATCGTCGATGGCATGGTCGAAATCCGCCTCGTTGAAGGTCAGCCGCGTCGAGCGGCCGTGGCCCGGATGCCAGGGCAGGACGATGGTCGGCAGGGCCCAGACGGGATGGCCGAGCGTCTCCAGCGCGAAGACGGCGGCACGGTTGCCGACCGATCCCCTGACGACATGGCTGGAGATGACGATAACGGCGCCCGCCGACATATCCGACATGATGCTTGATTCCAGTTGCGATTTTCCGGCCTCGATGGCCTTGTGATGAGCCCTTTGTCGCCATTCTGTCAACCGCACTTCACAGAGTCATGAAAACCTCTGTTGAAACACGGTCATCGACGATACAGTCTCCTCTCATGCGCTTTCAGCCGAGATCACGCAATTCGGCAAGATTCTTCAAAAATTGAAGCGTTTTTGGTCAAAAAGGGATCAAAACCGCATTCATTTTGCCAGTTTTTTCGATAAATCTTCTGATATTGTGCCAAAAATCTCGAAAACCGGAGGAATTTCATGTCGTCCAGAACCAATCCCAAACGGGAGAAACAGATCGAGGCAGCACGCAAGATCGCCGCAGCGACCGGCGAGCCGCATCTCGATCCGGAAATCCTGTTCGGCCGGGCAAGCAATGACGACATGGAGCGCTACAGCCCGGAGATGCTGGCCCTTGCCGCCGGGCATGCGGCGCGGGAGCTGGCGGCCTGGAGCGGCACCTCCCCCCGTGTCACCATCGAGCAGATCGCCAATATCGATCCCGACGGCGTATCCGTCTCGATCCTGTCGATCACCGACCACAACATGCCCTTCCTCTACGAATCGGTCATGGGCGAGGTGACGAGCAGCTACCGTGATCTCTTCATGGCGGTGCATCCGATCCTGGTTATCGAAAACGGCAAGCAGCCGAGCCTCTATTCCGCCGACCGCCCGAGCGATCCCGCCCATCGCGTCAGCCATATCCAGCTGCATCTGACGCCGCTGACCGCGGCCCAGGCGACGGATCTGACCAGGCGGATACAGACGGTGCTGGACCAGACCCATTTGACTGTGGCCGACTGGAAGCCGATGCTGGCGCGGCTCGACACCGTCATCTCCGAGCTTTCGGTCTATGAGGCGGCCGGCCGCCGCAAGGCGGACCGCGACGAGGCGCTGGCCTTCCTCGCTTGGCTGCGCGACGGCAATTTCACCTTCCTCGGCATGCGCGAATATGTCTATTCCGGCAAGGGTGCCAACGCCAAGGTGGAGCGCGATCGCGGCACCGGCCTCGGCATCCTCTCCAATCCGGACGTGCTCGTGCTGCGCCAGGGCAAGGACGCCGTCACGACCACGCCGGAAATCCTCGCCTTCCTCGACGGCCCCGATTTCCTGATCGTCACCAAGGCCAACGTCAAGTCGGTCGTCCATCGCCGCGCCTATATGGATTATGTCGGCGTCAAGCGTTTCGATGCCGAGGGCAACGTCACCGGCGAGCTGCGCATCGTCGGCCTCTTCACCTCGACCGCCTATACCAATGCCGCCGCCGAAGTGCCGCTGCTGCGCTCGAAGGTGCAGAAGATCAAAGATCATTTCGGCTTCGACCCCACCAGCCATTCCGGCCGCATGCTCGACAATACGCTGGAATCCTATCCGCGCGACGATCTCTTCCAGATCGATACGACGCTGCTCGCAAGCTTCGCCGAGCAGATCAACGATCTGACCGACCGGCCGCATGTGCGCGCCCTGCCGCGCATCGACCATTTCGACCGTTTCGTCTCCGTCATCGTCTATGTGCCGCGCGAGGAATATGACTCCGTCGTCCGCGAGAAGATCGGCAACTATCTGAAAACCGTCTATGACGGCCGCGTCTCCGCCTATTATCCGGCATTCCCGGAAGGCGGCGTTGCGCGCGTGCATTTCATCATCGGCCGCAGCGGCGGCAAGACGCCGCATATTTCGCAAGCCAAGCTCGAAGAGGCGATCCGCGCCATCACCGCCCGCTGGGACGAGCGTTTCGTCATGCTGGCCGGGCCGAAGGCGCCGCGTATCTCCGTGAGCCAGGCCTTCCAGGAAGCTTTCACGCCCGAGGATGCCGTCGCCGATCTGCCCGATATCACGGCAACCGCCGGTGACGAGCCGATTCGCATCGCCTTCTACATCCGCAAGGACGAGGGCAACGATATCCTCTCGCTGAAGATCTTCCACAGCCGGAGCAACCTGGCGCTGTCGCGCCGCGTGCCGCTCCTGGAAAACCTCGGCTTCAACGTCATCAGCGAGCGGACCTTCGACATCTACGTCACCGCCAAGGACGACACGACCGGCCATGTCGTCCTGCACGACATGGAGCTGGAAGCCCGCGGCGGCGTGACCATCGATCTCGCCCGCCATGGCGCGGCACTGGAGGAAGCCTTCCTTTCCGCCTTCGGCGGCACGATCGACAACGACGCCTTCAACCGGCTGATCGTCTCCGCCGACCTGTCCGCCCGCGAGACCAATGTCCTGCGCGCCTATGCCCGCTATCTCCGCCAGGCCGGTATCGCCTATTCGCAGGATTATATCGCCGCCACGCTGGACAAATATCCGCGTATCGCGACCTCGCTCTTCCGCCTGTTCCACGACACGCTCGATCCCAAGCTCAGCGACAAGAACCGCACGAAGAAACTCGGCGAGCTGCATGCCGCCATCGAATCCGGGCTTGCCGATGTTCCGAGCCTCGACGACGACCGCATCCTGCGCCGCTACGTCAACGCCATCGACGCGACGCTGCGTACCAATTATTTCCAGAAGAACCCCGACGGCACGCCGAAGGCCATGCTCGCCTTCAAGCTCGACCCGAAGCTGCTGGACGGCCTGCCCGAGCCGCGGCCCTTCCGCGAGATCTTCGTCTACGGCGTCGAAGTGGAAGGCGTGCACCTGCGCTTCGGCAAGGTGGCGCGCGGCGGCCTGCGCTGGTCCGACCGTGCCGAGGACTATCGCACCGAAGTACTCGGCCTGGTGAAGGCGCAGCAGGTCAAGAACGCCGTCATCGTGCCTGTGGGCGCCAAGGGTGGCTTCTATCCGAAGAAGCTGCCGGTCGGCGGCAGCCGCGACGAGATCTTCAATGCCGGTCGCGAGGCCTACAAGACCTATATCCGCACGCTGCTGTCGATCACCGACAACATTTCCGGCGCCGATATCATCCCGCCGGCCGATACCGTGCGGCTCGATGGCGACGATCCCTATTTCGTCGTCGCCGCCGACAAGGGCACCGCCACCTTCTCCGACACCGCCAATGCGCTGGCGCAGGAAGCCGGCTTCTGGCT
>JASGEG010000548.1:0-3304 GCA_047606605.1 Rhizobium sp. | reverse complement strand
GCGCCGAAGCCGAGAGAACCGAACTCCCCACTCCGATCGTCGCCAGGATCAGCAAGGGGCGAACCGTGTTTGGAATGATGTGGCGGACGATGATCCTCCAGGGATGTTCGCCGAGCGTGACGGCATGCTCGACATAGCCCGAGAGCCGCACCTGCAGCACCTGCGAACGCACCAGCCGTGCATAGGAGGCGATGCTGGAGAGACCGACGGCAAGCAGCGTGTTGGCCGGCCCGCGCCCGAGCACGGCGATCACCAGCAGCGCCAGCAGCATCTCCGGAAAGGCAAGCAGGATGTCGATCAGCCGCACGAGCAGACGGCCGATTGCCCTGGGCGCAAGCGCCGCCGCCGTTCCGAGCAGGATGCCGCCGATCGTGGCGATCAGCGTCGCGCCGATGCCGATGGCAAGCGACATCGAGGTTCCATGGACGACACGGGAAAACAGGTCGCGCCCCAGCTCGTCCGTCCCGAACCAATGGGTGATATCCGGCGGCATCAATACAATGTCGGGATCGACCGCCTCCGGATCGAAGGCGATGAACCATTGCGGCGCAAAGGTCGCGAACGCCAGCACGACGACAGCGGCGAGCGGCACCAACAGGCCGGGAGCCAGCCAGGGATTGGCAAGCCGGCCGCCATCGCCGCGTCGGCGCAGCGCCTGATCGAAGAGGTCCGCGCTGCTCATTGGGCCGTCCTCCGCAGTCGTGGATCGATGAGCAGATAAAGCGCATCGACCAGCAGGTTGATGATGACGAAGACACAGGCCGACAGCATGACGAGGCCGAGCACCAGCGGCATGTCGCGGGTCTTGATCGCCTGCAGCGTGATCTGGCCGATACCGGAGCGGCCGAATACGGTCTCGGTCAGGATCGAGCCGCCGAGCGTGGTGGCAAACAGCGTGCCGGTGAGCGTGGATGCGGCAAGCGCGGCATGGCGCAGCCCGTGACGGACCCGCAGCAGCGTCTCGCCGACGCCGCGGGCGCGCACCGTCAGCGCAAATGGCTGGGCGAGCGCCTCCTCCAGCCCATCGCGCAGGACCTGGCTCAAAAGCGCCGCGAGCGGCAGGCTGAGGGCGATGGCCGGCAGCACAAGCGCGGAGAAGCCGTCATTGCCGGTCACCGGAAACCATTGCAGCCGGAAACTGAAAAGCGACAGCAGCACGATACCGATCCAATAGACGGGCGTGCTCAGCAGGACCAATTCGAGGCTGGACAATGTGACCGCCAGCCCGCGCCTGCGCCCGGCGGTTGCCAATGAGACAGTGATTGCCAGGCTGAGCGCGATGACGATGGCGCTGCCCGCCAGTTGCAGTGTCGGTCCAGCGGCTTCGCGGATGACGTCGACGACAGGCTGGCGATATTGATAGCTCTCGCCGAAATTGCCCAGCAGCGCCTGGCCGATATAGCGGCCATATTGCAGCACCAGCGGCTGATCCAGGCCATATTGCCGGACCAGCGCCTCGCGCTCGGCGGCATCCACGATATTTTCGCCGCCGGTGAGGATCGATACCGGATCGCCGGGGATGAGCTTGACGGCAATGAAAGCGATCGTCGCCGCGCCCCACAACACGGCGACGATCACACCCAGCCGTCTCGCGACGGCATGGATCAGGTTACGGTGCGAGCCAGGCATCGTAGAAATTCGGCTTTGCGTTGGTGGCCCAGCTGATGCCGAGAAGCTTCTTGGAGGCGCCGAGCTGGTAGGCCGCGATATAGCGCGGCACCGCATAGGCCTGCTCGATGATCTCCGTCTGGATCTCCCCGTAGAGCTGCTTGCGCTCGGCATCGCTCGCGCCGATCGCCTTGCTCAGCTTCTCGTCAAGGCTGTTGACGCGGGAATAATTCGCGCCGTTCGGCGGCGCATAGGCGGAATGAAACACCGTGCGCAGGATGTCCGGCTCGGCACGCACATAATAGAGCGAGACGAGATCGTAATCATTGGCGCCGGTGCGGGCGGTGAAGCCGCCGGCATCGACCGGATCGAGCTGAAAATCGAAGCCGGCCTGACGCACTTGATACTGCGCGGCCTGGGCAAGCGTGATATCGGAATCGCCGACCTGGGCGCTGTCATAGACGTAATGAAGCGTCAGGCGCTGCCCATCCTTCTTGCGAACGCCATCGGCATCCTTCTCCTTCCAGCCGGCTTCATCAAGCAGACGGTTCGCCTTGGCGAGATCGAAGCCCCATTTGGCCTTGAGGCCGGGGTCGTAATAAAGCGTCGACGGCCCGAGAATATTGTCGGCCGTCTTCAACGTGCCGAAATAGGCGGCCTTCACGGCCGCCGCGACATTGACCGCACTCTGGAAGGCCTGACGAACCTTGACGTCCTTGAACGGCCCCTTCGACGCGTTCAGAAGAAAGGAGCTGCTGACGCCAGGGTTTTCCTTCGTCACGACCTGCAGCGCGCCATTGCCCTGCACCGAGCGGAAATTGGCCGGCGGCACGGCGTCGATCGCCTGCACCTGGCCGCTCGCAAGCGCCCCCAGGCGAACCGATGCTTCCGGCAGGTATTTGAAATCGATCTCATCGAAATGCGCAGGCCCCGTATGCGCCGCATAACCGGGTCCCCAATTGTAATCGGCGCGGCGGCTGAGCTTGCTGCCGTTGCCCTTCACGTAGCTGTCGAGAATATAGGGACCGGAGCCAACGACGGTATTGGTCGTGTTCGCCGTCTTCTGCAAATAGGCCGCTGACTGGATGCCGAGATAGGGCAGGCTCAGCCCCTGCAGGAGCGGCGCGAAGGACTGGCGGTAACGGATGACGACCGTGGACGCGTCCGGCGCCTCGATCTTGTCGATCGGTCCGAGCAGCGACTTCGCATAGCTGGAGGTCGTCTTGGGGTCGAGGATACGGTCGAAATTATATTTGACCGCCGCAGCATCAAGCGGCGTGCCGTCGCTGAAGGTCACCCCCTTGCGCAGATGGAACGTATAGACCGTGTTGTCCGGATTGATTTCCCAGCGCTCGGCAAGCCAGGGCTTGAAGCTGTTGTCCTCGGCCTGGCCGACCAGCGAATCGACGATGTTGCGGGTGATGACCGCCGTGATCGAGCTGCCTGTGATCGACGGGTCGATAATCGCCGTGTCCGTCCCCAGACCGACCTTCAGGACCCCACCGTCGACCGGCTTGACGTCACCCGATGCCGCCAGGGCATAGGTGCCGGCCAAAGAGAGAAATGAAAAGGCGACAACAGCGCGAATGCTGCCTCGCAATGGAAACCCAAGAACTGCACGTCCCATACTCTAAGCCCCGATGCTGGAAACGATCGAAAGTGATCGGCCTGCCTGCGCCCAAACGATGAGACGTTC
>JASGEG010000547.1:0-21075 GCA_047606605.1 Rhizobium sp. | reverse complement strand
TGCTGGCCGCCGCCGAAGAGCGAGCCGAGGCCGCCGAGGAAGCCGCCGCTGCCCTGGGGCTGCGCATGGGCATCGGTGCCCTGCTGCTCCAACTCGTGCACGCGCGCCTCGAGTTGCTGGATGCGGTCGGCCGCCGCCTTCATGCCCTGCTCCTGAACGAGCACGGCCTGCGCCAGGAAATAGGGCGCGGCGGGCTGTTCGCGGATCGACTGGTTGATGAAGGCTTCGGCGTCGGCGTCGCGCGGGGTGTTGGCGGTCGCGCGCACGCGGTCGAAGAGAGAGGCGAGCAATTGACGTTCTTCGGGCGACATGATGGCCTCCTTGGCGATCTGTTGCTGCAAATTCGGAGCGCGAGGTCTCCCGCGCTGACCTGACGTAGGATGCAATTCCGGCTTTTCAAAGCCTCTGCAAGTTACATTTCGGTAATTCGCAACCATAACAGCCTGTTCCCGGGCGCTATTCACGCCTTGCCTTTTTCCGGCATTGTTTTACGCATTGAGTCGCACTATGTGCGGTGAACGACGCATCATGCTGGAGAGTGGAATGAACGACGAAGACGAACAGGAAGACAAGAAGACCGAGCAGCCCTTGGGCAAGGACGCGGAGGCGAATCTTTTCAAGTCGCGTTCGATCTTCATCTATGGCGGCATCACGCAGGAGCTGGCGCAGAAGGTCTGCTCGCAGCTCGTTGCCCTTGCCGCAGCCAGCGATGACGACATCCGCATCTACGTGAATTCGCCCGGCGGCCACGTCGAATCCGGCGATTCCATTCACGACATGATCAAGTTCATCAAGCCGAAGGTCTGGATCATCGGCACGGGTTGGGTCGCCTCCGCCGGCGCGCTGATCTACGTCGCCGCTCCGAAGGAGCGCCGCATTTGCCTGCCGAACACGCGCTTCCTGCTGCATCAACCGTCCGGCGGCACGCGCGGCATGGCTTCCGACATCGAAATTCAGGCTCGCGAGATCATCAAGATGAACGAGCGCCTGAACAAGATCTTCTCGGAAGCCACCGGCCAGCCGGTCGAGCGCATCGCCAAGGATACGGACCGCGACTACTGGCTCTCCGCCGAGGAAGCCAAGGCCTATGGCCTGGTGTCGCGGATCGTGACCTCCCAGGCCGAGATCTGAGCGGGCGGTTTCGCCAGAAAAAAAGAAACGCCCTCGCTTGCCGGCTGGCAGGCGGGGGCGTTTTGTTTCGAGCCGATGGTTCGGCCGGAAGAAGGAAGCCGGCGACGGAATGGGTCGCCGGCTTTCGCCGCTTGGGAGGTTGCAACGTTTCCTGAAGCGGCGATTTGGAAAGAGCTGGCGCGAGGTCGCTCTATAGGGTGATCTCCACCGGTATTCCGTCCGGCATCGCAATAACGGCCTCATAGAAACCGTCGCCGGTTGTGCGCGGGCCGGATAGCAGGCAGCCATCCGCCCGGCATCGTTCGGCCAATTCATCGACCGCGGCCCGGCTTCCCAATGAGATCGCAATATGATCCCAGCCGACGCGCTCGTCTTGCGTGTCGGCTGCAAGCCATGGGCAGGTCATCAACTCGATCTGGTTCGCGCTTTCCGGCAGAGAGACGAAGCGGGAGATGAAGCCCGGGCGGCGCCGGCTGTGATAGGGCTCGCCCACCGTCGCCCCGAAATAATCCGTCCAGAATTCGGCAGCGGCGGCGAGATCACGCGTCCATAGAGCGGTATGGGCGATGCGCATCGTCCTCCTCCTGATCCTGATTGCGGGTGACGATGCCGGCGCAGAGAGGCGCTGCGCAGAGCAGGACGGCGAGCGCCCAGAAGGAGCCGGGCAGGCCGATGTGATCGGCGACGAAGCCCATGCCGGCCGGCCCGATCAGGACGCCGGCATAGCCGGTCATGGTGATCGCGGCGACGGCCAGTCCCGATGGCATGGCCGTCTGCGCCCCGCCCTTGCGGAACAGCACCGGCACGATGTTGGAGGCCCCGAGCCCGATGAGCAGGAAGCCGCTCATCGCGAGGATCGTGACCGGGCTCAGCAGCAGAATGGCAAAGCCCGCGATTGCGACGATCCCGCCCCAGAACAGGATGGCCCTGTCGCCGATTCTTGCGGTGACCGCATCGCCGCCCAGGCGGCCCGCCGTCATGGCGATGGCAAACAGCATGTAGCCGAGGCCGCCATGACTGGCGCCGACCCGGCCTTCGGTGGTCAGCAACAGGGCGCTCCAGTCGAGGATGGCGCCTTCGACCAGGAAGGTGATGGCGGCAAGGAGCGCAAGCAGCAGGACGAAGCCGCGCGGAATGACGAAGAGCGGCGCGTCTTCCGACTGCGCGGTCTTCAGCAGCCGCGGCCACGCGACCGCGATGGCGAACACCATCAGCGCCGAGCAGAGCAACGTCGCGACGAAAGGGCCGGCCTTGATGGAGAGCAGCAGGGTCACCAGCAGCGATCCGATGAAGCCGCCGATGCTGAAAAGCGCATGGAAACCGGACATCAGCGGCCGGTCCGCGCCTTTCTCGACTTCGACGGCGTGAATGTTCATCGCAACGTCCATCGAGCCCAGCGATGCGCCGAAGGCGGCGAGGGCGAGACCCAGCGTGAACGGCGTGCTGGCCACCGTCAGACACGGCAGGATGCCCGCGAGCCCGAGCCCGGCGGCAAGGATGATCGGCTTGCTGCCGTATCGCGCGCTCAATATGCCGGTGACGAGCATCGCGGCCACAGAGCCGAGGCCGAGGCAAAGCAGCAGCATGCCGAGCACGCCGTCATCGACCCCGAGCTGTTCCTTGGCGAAGGGCACCAGGGGAGCCCAGCATGCGAGGGCGAAGCCCGCGACCAAGAAGGCAAGCCGTGTTGCGAGCCGGGTTTCCGGCCGATCGGTGGATTGCATGGCGATTCCTTGTCTTTCGAAATCAGAGGGATGAAGCGACGCCATCCGGCTTTAAAAGCGTGAAGCCGGCGGCTATGGCCGCTTCTTCATCCTCGGCCGGGAGGTCGTCTTCCACGATCAGCCAGTCGATATCCGCCGCGCCGCCGATACGATGCGGCGAGCGCTGGTGAAATTTTTCCGAGGTGATCATCGCGGCGGATAGCGCGCTGCGTTTCAGAAGCGTCCGCTTGAAGATCGCGTCCGCATGGTCGTACACGCTGGCGCCGTTTCGCGCCGAGACCGCGCAGACGCCGACGAAGCAGCGATCGATGTTCATGGCTTCGATGGCCGCCACGGCGGCGGCATCGACGCTGCTGCCGACCACGGGGTTGACCACGCCGCCGATCAGGACGAGCGGAATGTCGCCGCGCTTCATGACGGCGGCGGCGATGTCGATGGAATTCGTCGCGACCGTCACGTCGCCAGTCTTCGGCAGCAGCTCCACCATCGCAAGGTTCGTGCTGCCGCTGTCGAGAAACAGGAATTCGCCGGGCTGGATCATTCCGACCGCCGCCCGCGCCAGCGTTCTTTTCCGCTCGGATGCCTGCCCGATCCGGGCGGAGATGGGCTGCGACGGCGCCAAAAGCGGAAGCGCTCCGCCATAGACGCGCCGGCATTTGCCCTCGGCCGCCAGCGCCCGCAGGTCGCGGCGCACGGCATCCTCGGATACGTTGAACTCGGTAGCCAGCGACGCGGCCACGATCTCGCGCCCCTCCGCAAGCCGCGTTTCGATGACATCCCTGCGGGACAATGGAAGTGAATTGCTCATGATCTTGCATTAACGTGTAAGAATAAGAGAGTCAATTTGCATGTTTTTGCATGATTGAGGTGGCGAGCTATGCGATATGGGGCACGGCTCAACGGTTCCTGCTGCCGTCTGTCGTCGTTCTCAAAACAAGACTTGCGCGCCCCAGGCGTGTAATGCTCCATGCGCCTCCACTGCATCCATGAGTCTTCCGTCGCCGCCATGCTCAAAGATTTCTCCCTTCAAAGCCTGTTCATGGGCTGTCTTACCGCCGTTGTCGGTTTCTGCAGTTCCTTTGCGGTCGTGCTGCATGGGCTGCAGGCGGTCGGGGCGACGGGCGGGGAGGCGGCGTCCGGTCTGATGGCGCTGTCGGTGTCGATGGGTCTTTGCGCCATCATCCTCAGCGCCGTGACCAAGCTGCCGGTCAGCATTGCATGGTCGACACCGGGGGCTGCGCTGCTCGCCAGCGCCGGAGCCGTCGAGGGTGGTTTCCCGGTGGCGGTTGGAGCTTTTCTCGTCTGCGGCGCGCTGATCGTCGTCGCGGGCCTGTTCCGGCCACTCGGGCGCGCCGTGGCCGCCATTCCGGCGACGCTCGCCAACGCGATGCTCGCCGGCGTTCTGCTGGGGCTTTGTTTCGCGCCGGTCAAGGCGATCGCCTTCAATCCGCTGTTCGGCCTGCCTATCCTGATCGCCTGGATCGTGGTCGGTTCGTTCAAGCGGCTCTGGGCGGTGCCGGCGGCGCTTGCCGCCTTCGTGCTGGTGCTGGCCTTCGGCGTGAAGATCCCGGAGGATGCTTTCGCATCTTTGGCGCATTCGCTGGTGCCGAGTGTCGAGCTGGTCGCGCCGGTCTTCACCGTCGCCGGGCTGGTCTCCATCGCGCTGCCGCTGTTCATCGTGACCATGGCGTCGCAGAATATTCCGGGGATCGCGGTGCTCAAGGTTCATCACTACGATCCGAAGCCAGGTCCGCTTTTTGTCATGACCGGTCTGTTTTCGCTGCTTGCCGCGCCGTTCGGCGGTCATGCCGTCAATCTCGCTGCCGTTACCGCCGCCATGTGCGCGGGGCAGGACGCGCATGCCGATCCGCGGCGGCGCTATTGGGCGGCGATCGTCGCCGGCGTCGTCTACATCATTCTCGGCCTGCTTGCCGGCGCAGTGACGGCCTTCGTCGCTCTGGCGCCGCCGGTCCTGATCGAGGCGGTCGCGGGGTTGGCGCTGGTCGGCGCACTCTCCAATTCGGCTCTGAACGCCTTTCAGAAGGCCGAATCGCGCGAGGCGACGGCCGTCACTTTCCTCGTCACGGCCTCCGGCGTTTCGCTGGCGGGGATCTCCGGCGCATTCTGGGGGCTGATCGCCGGCGGGCTGATGATGGCGCTGTCGCATGCGGTGCAGACGCTGAAGCGATAAGCGGCAATTGCCGAAGAGATGGGCAGGGGGTTGCTTCTTTTTCGCCGCGCGGCTATAAGCGCGGCCATGAAGACGACTGGCGCAAAGATTTCCGAACAGATTGCACGTGGGCGCGTTGCCCTGCGTGACAATACGCGCGCCCTGACTTCGCTTCTCCTCCTCGGCCTTACGCGCGGTTGCCGGGTCCTTTGAGGAGCGCCCGGCGGCCGAAAAGCCCGCTGGCCATCGCTCCTCGCGACTTACCCTAAAATCGACAGCATACCCTCCAAAGGGTCCGCATTTGTCATCGCCAAACCGCATCCGATCGGTTAAGACGCGGGGCAAATGACGGGAAAGGAAGAGACGAGACCATGGACGCGAACAGCCATTCCCCCAAAGGCATGCCCGAGGCAGCGGTGAAGTACCGCGCCTATCCGCAAATCAACATTCCCGACCGCACCTGGCCTTCGAAGACCATCACAAAGGCGCCGATCTGGTGTTCCGTCGACCTGCGCGACGGCAACCAGGCACTGGTCGATCCGATGGGCCACGACCGCAAGGCCCGCATGTTCCAGCTGCTGCTGGACATGGGCTTCAAGGAAATCGAGATCGGCTTCCCCTCGGCTTCGCAGACCGACTTCGATTTTGCCCGCTGGTGCATCGAGCAGGGCAATGTGCCCGACGACGTGTCGCTGCAGGTTCTGGTGCAGTGCCGGCCTGAGCTGATCACCCGCACCTTCGAGGCGCTGGAAGGCGCCAATAAGCCGATCGTGCACTTCTACAATTCCACCAGCGAATTGCAGCGCCGCGTGGTCTTCGCCAAGGATGTAAAGGGGATCAAGGAGATCGCCGTCGATGCGGCCAAGATGATCACCGACATGGCCGCCAAGGCCGGCGGCGGCTATCGCTTCGAATATTCGCCGGAGAGCTTCACCGGCACCGAGCTGGACGTGGCGCTGGAAATCTGCAACGCCGTCATCGAGGTGATGAAGCCGACGCCGGACAACAAGCTGATCATCAATCTGCCGTCCACCGTCGAAATGGCGACGCCGAACGTCTATGCCGACCAGATCGAATGGATGTGCCGCAATCTCGACAACCGCGAAAACCTGATCATCTCGCTGCATCCGCACAATGACCGCGGCACCGGCATCGCCGCCGCCGAGCTGGCCCTGATGGCCGGCGCCGACCGCGTCGAAGGCACGCTGTTCGGCAATGGCGAGCGCACCGGCAATGTCGACGTCGTCACCATGGCGCTGAACATGTTCACGCAGGGCGTCGATCCGGAGCTGGATTGCTCCAACATCGAGCGTATGAAGGACGTCTTCGAATATTCCAACCAGATGGCGATCGGCGAGCGGCACCCCTATGTCGGCGAGCTGGTCTATACCGCTTTCTCCGGCTCGCATCAGGATGCGATCAACAAGGGCATGAAGGCGGCGAAGGTCGCCAATCATCCGGTCTGGGAAGTGCCCTATCTGCCGATCGACCCGCAGGATGTCGGCCGTACCTACGAGGCGATCATCCGCATCAACTCGCAGTCGGGCAAGGGCGGCATCGCCTATATCATGCAGCAGGATTACGGCATCAACCTGCCGCGCAACCTGCAGGTGGAATATCGCGAGGAGATCCAGCGTATCACCGATGAGGAAGGCAAGGAACTGCCGGCAAAGCGGATCTACGAGCACTTCATCGAGCGCTACGTGACGCAGCCGAATGCCCGCATCCGCTTCGTCGATCATCACACCTTCGCCGATCCCGAGCACAAGGGACAGCGCATCGTTGCCGCCGAGATCACCGACAATGGCGAGGTGAAGCGCATCGAGGGCCGCGGCAACGGCCCGATCGACGGCTTCATCAATGCGTTGTCGATCTATCTCGGCATTCCGATGACCGTCGAGGACTATTCCGAGCATTCGCTGCAGCATGGTTCCAACGCCTCGGCGATCTCCTATGTCGAGACCTCCTATCCGGGCGGCAAGCTCTTCGGCGCCGGCATCAACACCAATATCGTCGCCGCCTCGCTCGAGGCGATCGTCTCGGCGGCGAACCGCGTGCTCGATATCCAGAAGAAGGGCTGAGTTCGGCTCGATAGCCCGATGCATGGAAAACCCCTCGACATGGTCGAGGGGTTTTCTGTTTGCCTATTCGGATTGGACGATATCGTCCTTACCGATGAAGCCGCCGGATTGCCGCGACCAGAGAGCGGCATAGATGCCGTTGCGGGCGAGCAGTTCCGCATGCGTGCCGTCCTCGGCGATCCGTCCCTGGTCAAGCACGACGATGCGGTCCATGCGGGCGATGGTTGACAGGCGATGGGCGATCGCGATGACCGTCTTGCCCTCCATGACGCCATAGAGCGTGTCCTGGATCGCCGCTTCCACTTCCGAATCCAGCGCCGATGTCGCCTCGTCGAGCACCAGGACCGGCGCATCCTTGAGGATGACGCGGGCTAGCGCGATTCGTTGCCGCTGCCCACCCGACAGATGGACGCCGCGTTCGCCGACATGGGCGTCGTAGCCGGTGCGGCCGTCGCGATCCCGGAGGGTCGCGATGAAGCCGGCGGCTTCGGCCTTGTCCGCCGCGGTGACGATCGCGCTTTCCCGGAAGCGGGGATCGCGATGCGCGATGTTGTCGCGGACGGAGCGGTGGAGCAGGGTGGCGTCCTGGCTCACCATGCCGATCTGCCGGCGCAGGCTCTCCTGCGTGACCTCGCGAATATCCTGTCCGTCGATCTCGATCTTGCCCGCTTCCGGATCGAAGAAGCGCAGCAGCAGATGGACGAGCGTCGACTTGCCGGTGCCGGAGCGGCCGACGAGACCGACCTTTTCGCCCGGCGCGATCCGCAGCGAGACGCCGTCGAGTCCTCCGTTTTCCTTGCCATAGTGGTGGCTGACACGGTGAAAGGAGATTGCTCCCTGGCGGATCACGAGCCGGGACGCGGCCGGCTTGTCGGTGATGGCGAGCGGTTGCGCGACCGTCAGCAGCGATTGCCGCAGGGCGCCGAGATGGCCGAACAGCGACGATACCGCATCGAGCATCCATTCGGCCATGCCGGTGATGCGGAAGCTGAGCGCCAGGGAAGCGGCGATCAGGCCGAGCGGCGCGCTCCCGGCCTGCCACAGGATGACGGCACGGCCGACGAGGCCGACGATCAGGAAGCTGCCGAGAAACAGCATGCTCGAATTGACCATGACCTCGAGCTTCTGCACGCGCACGAATGTCTGGCGGGCGGCGGCGAAGCGCTCCCGTCCCTCGCGGTCCTCTTCCTCCGCATTGGCGAAGAGTTTGATGATGTCGATATTGGCATAGGTATCGACCAGCATGCCCGTCAGCGCGGCATAGGCGCCCTGATAGTCCTCGGAGGCCTTGCGAAGCCGCGGAATGACGACGGCCATCAGCCCGAGATAGCATCCGGCCCAGATCAGCAGCGGCCAGACGAGGCACGGGTCGATCGAGGCCATGAGCCAGAAGGAGCCGGCGACATAGAGGGTGACGAAGGACAGGGTGTGCAGCACGGCATAGGCGGCTCCCGTCGCCGATGTGCCGATATCGCGCACCTGGGCGGCGATCCGCCCAGAAAAATCCTGGCGGAACCAGCCGACGGATTGCCCGAGCACATGGCGGTGGGCTCGCCAGCGGACCAGGGTCTCGGCATTCGGGCGAAAGGCGATGTCATCCAGGCTTTCGCGGAGATAGCCGGCAAGCGGCCGCCCGATCAGGATGACTGCAGCCGCCGCCAGCAATCCGGCGCCGTGCGACGCCCAGAGCTGATCCCGCTGTGCGGTTGCCAGGATATCCACGAGACGGCTGGTATAGCCGATCAGCCAGACCTCGATCGCCGCGCCGATGACGGTCAGGCCGAGACTCATGGCCATGACGAGGCGAAACGGGCGCAGATTGCTTTTCAGATACCGCCAGACATCCGGCGGCGGGTTCGGGTCATGATAATTCTGGAATGGATCGACGAGCTTTTCGAAGCGACGAAACATGAGTGCCCTCCAGGGGCGAGGATAGCAATTTGATGGATGGGCCGAACAGGCAGCCCTTCACGGCACTGCTTTTCAGCGGTGGTTTCCTGTGCCGTGGGTTCTCATCAACTGAGCTCCTCTGAATGTCGCGTGATCGGTTTTATAGCGCATCAGGCCCTCGATGTCAGCGGCAATCGCCGGTTTGGCGCTTGCGCCATGCACACCGTAATGGGGCGATGTAGCCGGCGCGACACACTCGGCCTACGGCGAGGTAGAGCGAAGGGAGTGATAAAGATGATCTTCCGATGCCGGTCGCCGACGATGTATTTTATTGAAGTTCAGTTATATGATATTCTTGACGTTTCATAATACGAAGGAGGGGAATATGCCGCGCATTTCCAAATTATACTTCAAGACGGCAATCATATTCCTGATTGTCGGAATCGGAATAGGCCTTAAGATGGCGATCACGGAGGATCACAGTGTCATCGGTGCGCATGCGCACGCCAACCTTCTTGGCTGGGTGACCATGGCGATCTTCGGTGGCTATCATGCCCTGAACCCGCGCAAGGCGGAACGGCGTCTGGCAATAGTTCAATATGTGATCTACACGGCGGGCGTGGCGGTGATGGTGCCGGCGCTATACCTCATGCTCCTCGGCAATACGGCGATGGAGCCGATCGTCGCGGCCGCGGCCATCGTCACCTTTATCGGTGTGCTGCTATTCGCGGTGATCATCTTTACGGGTGAGGAAACGGCGGCAAGGATTTCACCGGCGCCGTCTCGCTGAGCCCGGTTTCATAGAGCCTTGAACGGGAACGGAAGGGGCATTGATCCGCCCTCCGGCCTCAGGATTGTTCGCGGGAGAGTTCGTCGCGGCGTTTGATCAGGCGTTCGAGTTCTTCCTCCTGCTCGGCGATGCGCTCCGATGCCCGCTCCTCGTCCGCGGCGCCGGAATAGGCGGTTGCCTGCTCGATCAATTCCCGCAGGTTTTCCCGGATGATGGCTATGCGTCGGTCGAGCTCCGGAATGGTGAGCAGAATCTCGGACATGTTCGATCTCCAAGGCAAGCGCCTGCCGGCGTTTTGGGCAGGCACGATTGACGAGATACAGTATCCTCCCGCGCAGCCGAAGCCGCAAGTGCAACCTTGTTTGGCGACCGAAGCCTCAGATCTCCGTCGCGACCCGGTTGGCGATCTCGTCGAGCATCGCGTCGGAGGAGGGGCCGACGACCGCATAGCTCGTGCCGTTGCGATGCCAGGAGACGATGCTGATATCGTCCTTGATGATCTCGTCGAAATTGCCGTCGCCGGGCGCGCCGTCCCTTTTGGTGAAACAGATGGCGATGACGTCGCCGTCGAGATTCTTGTAGATCAACTGCCCGGCAGGCCTGCCATCGGCGACGAACATGCGCGCGCCCTGGAAAACCAGGCCGTCCGCGGCAAGATCCGGCAGGTTGAACGTCACGCCGACCGTGCTCGTCAGCCATTTGGTGATTTCGTCGACCTCGCTGGCCTGTACCTCGACCATATGGCGCGGCTGGCGCGAATAGATGCGGTGATAGGCGGCGATCTCGTCCAGCCAGGTGCGGTTCGCGGGCGTTGCCGCGGGTGCGGGAGCGGGCGGCGGAGCGCCGATCGGCAGCATGCCGAGAAGATAGCCTATGCCGCCGCCGACAGCGAAGAGGATGAGGGCCGCAGCCAGCGCCTGGCGGCCGGTCGGCGCCAGCTTGAGGGAGGGCCGGGACAGGCGAGGCGCCGGCTCGCGCGCCTTGGGCGCCTGCGCGCTCTTGATCGAGCGCACCAGCGCCAGCGGCACCGGCTCTTTCAGCACTTCATCGAAGGCCTTGCGTCCGACATCGGAGCCATGCTTCAGCTCATCGAAAATCCGGCGAGCTTCCGGATCGGAAGCAATCAGGCGTTCCAGCTCTTCCTTTTCCTCGCGGCTCGTCTCGCCGTCCATGAAGGCGGACAGGCGGGCTTCGAGGGGCATTTTCTTCATATCCTGCAATGTCAGAACCTTCGCGGCGAGCGGCTGTGACCCTGTGCGGCGAGGCGAAGACGGGCGCTGGAAAGCCGCGATATCACCGACGCGAGGGGGATGCCGAGAATATCGGCCGTCTGCTTGTAACTATGACCTTCGACATCCACCAGCAGGAAGACGCTGGCCAGTCCCTCGGGCAGGGACGTGACCATGCGATGCGCTTCGCTTGCCTCGACCGGATTGGCATGCGCGCCGGGGGCAGTCAGTTCACGCTGTTCCAGCGCAGCCCCCTTTGCGGCCGGCCGCAGCCGGTGGCGGCGGGTCTCGTCGAACCATTGATGGCGGGCCATCGTGTAAAGCCAGCTTTCCAGCCGGCCGTCACTGTTCCAGAGGTGGAACTTGGCAATGCTGCGCTGACAGACGCTCTGCACGAGATCGTCCGCCTCGGTGAGGTCGCCGGTCAGTGTTACGGCAAAACGCCGAAGCTTCGGAAGGAGGCCGACCAGATCGCGTCTGATATCAGTGGCTGCTACCGGCGTAGGCATTGGCTTTCCAGGGAGGCGTTGAGAGTTGTCGTGCTGTGGACGTCCTTCGTCAAAACTCGGCTTTTCCGTGGGGAAACGCGATGTGAGCCGAAGGATTGTTTCATTATGGTATGAACCATTTTCATGCCGTTTCGCAAGTCTTCAAACAGGGTCGGATACTTCCTTTCAATGCCTCACGCGATGTTGAGACGGGCGGTCGCCGCGTCAGTCTCAATAGGTGATCTGCCCGTTCAACGATTGCAGCAGCGAGCGATAGGCCCAACTGTTTTCGCCGCCGCGATCGCGGATTTCGACAAGCTGTACGCGCGCGCCCTGGACATCGCCCTGTTCGAGCAGCGCCTGGCCCATGTAGGAGCGGGCGAGGATATAGTTTTCGTCGCGTTGCAGGGCCTTGCGATAATAGCTCATGCCGAGTTCCATGCGGCCGGCCTTGCGGTTGGAATAGCCGAGATAATTCAGGATGCGCGGATCGTCCTGGTTCCTGGCGAGCTTCAGGACGGTGATGGCGTTGTCATATTGGCCGGCATAGGCGAATTCGCGCGCCGCCTGGAAAAGCTGGTCGTCGTTGAAGCCGCTCTTCTGCGGTTTCACGCATTTCTTCTTGTCCTTGTCCCAGACTTCGCCGTTCTTGCATTCGGTGGTGGTCTTGCTCTTCGGCGGCGGCGCGGTTTCATCGCTTTCGGAGCCGGCGGCGAAAGCCTGAAGGTTGGCACCGAGCAGGAAGCCGGCAGCAAGCGCGATCACGATCGAATTCTTCATCCCGACACCCATGATGTCCTCCCGAAATCACATGCTGCGATTGTAGCTCCGGATAGGCGAAAACGCTACCGAAACGGTGGCGCGCGGCAGATAAAAACCGGGACTACGAGGACAGGATGTCGATGCCCTCGGCCTGTATTTCGTCGCCGCGCGCATTGAGGCTGAAGCGTTCCGCCTTGAGGTCCCACGCGCCCGGATGGCCGTCGATGGTGAAGAGATTATAGGCGGCGGGCGGTTTCAGGCCATGGGGGCCTTGCGAGGCCGAGGCGATGCCGACGACGGGCACAGGGCCGGTCTGGCCCTTCAGCCAATGCAGCGTATTGAGGTGGGTATGGCCATGCAGCACCAGTTCGGCGCCGCCTGTGGATATGACGGCGGCGAAGCGGCGGATGCCGATCATGCGCTTGTAGAAGCTGGTGGCGCCGCGAATCGGCGGGTGATGGATCATGACGACGCGGAAGAGGCCGGCTTCGCCGGCGGCGCGCAGCATGTTGACCGTTTCGCGCGCCTGCCGGGCCGAATAGAAGCCGCTGGCGGCGAAGGGCGGCGTGGCGACCGCCGTCGAGCAGCCGATGAGCGCGACGCGGTCGCGGATGCGCAGATAGGGGAAGATGCGCTGGTCTTCCCGCCATTCGGGCGGCGCATGGTCACCCTGTACATAGGGATACCAGGCGCGCATCGCTTTCTCGTATGCGCCGGGCACATAGGCATCATGATTGCCGGGAACCACCGAGGTGAAGGCGGGATCGCCCACGGTTTTCAGCCATTCGGCCGCCGTCTGGATCTCGATGCCGCTCGCCAGGTTGACGAGATCGCCGGTGACGGCGAGGTGATCGGCCTGTTTCGCCTTGATATCGTCGAGAAGAAGATCGAGCGTACCGCCGAAAAGATGCTTGCGCCGGTTCCGGTGCCAGTTCACAAAACCGGTGATCCGTTTGGAAGCAAGTTCCCTGATGGAAAGGCGTGGCAAAGGACCCAGATGAACGTCGGAAATATGCGCGAGCTTGAACATGGGATGAGACATAGCCCAGTCCATCGTCAAAACAAATACATCCGTTGCCGGTCGATGGATCGTGACGGTGGAGCGGCGGCATGAGCGACCCCACACGCCTCGACGAACCCCGCCGGTGGTGGGAAAAGCCGCTTGGTCGGATGCTGCACACCTATTTCGCGCTGACCCGCAGCATGACCATGGGCGTGCGCGCGGCCTGTTTCGACGCGGAAGGCCGCATTTTCCTGGTCCGTCATTCCTATACGCCCGGCTGGCATATGCCGGGCGGCGGCGTCGAGCGTCATGAGACGGTGGAGCAGGCGCTGGCGAAGGAATTGCGGGAGGAGGGCAATCTGGTGATCTCGGGCCGGCCACAGCTCTTCCATGTCTATTTCAACAACCGGACCAGCAAGCGCGACCATGTCGTCTTCTTCCGCGCGCAGGTGGAACAGACCGCGCCGCGCAGGCCGGACCGCGAGATCGTCGAAAGCGGCTTCTTCATGCTCGATGCCCTGCCGCCGGGAACCACGAAGGCAACCTACCGGCGGCTGAAGGAGCTCGAGGGCAGCGAGCCGCCGGCGAGCTATTGGTGACTATTCCGCCGCTTTCGCCAGCCGCTCCCGCCCGTGCGGGCGCGTGAGATCCAGATCGGGACCGACCGGAACGATGCCGGTCGGGTTGATCGTTCGGTGGCTGCGGTAATAGTGATCCTTGATATGCCCGAAGTTGGTCGTCTCGGCGACGCCGGGGACCTGGTAGAGATCGCGCAGATATCCCGACAGGTTCGGATAGTCCTCGATGCGGCGGATGTTGCATTTGAAGTGGCCGACATAGACGGCGTCGAAGCGGGCGAGCGTGGTGAACAACCGCCAGTCGGCTTCGGTCAGGCGATCGCCCAGGAGATAGCGGCTCGTTTCCAGCCGCTGGTCGAGCCCGTCCAGAGTTTCAAACAAACGCCGGACATTCTGTTCATAGGCGTCCTGCGCGGTGGCGAAGCCGGCCTTGTAGACGCCGTTGTTGACCGTGTCGTAGACGAGCTCGTTGAGCGCATCGATATCGGCGCGCAGTTCCGAAGGGTAGAAATCATCCTTCGAGCCGGTCAGCCCGTCGAAGGCGCTGTTGAACATGCGGATGATCTCGGCGGATTCGTTGTTGACGATCGTGCCGGTCTGCTTGTCCCACAGCACCGGAACGGTAACGCGGCCGGAATAATGCGGATCGGCTCTGACATAGATTTCCCAGAGCGTCCTGGCGCCGAAGAGATGATCGACGGTGCCGCCGTCCTTGCCCTTGAATTCCCAGCCGTTTTCCAGCATCAGCGGATCGACGATGGAAACGGAGATCAGCTCCTCGAGCTTCTTCAGCCTGCGGAAGATCAGGGTGCGGTGCGCCCAGGGGCAGGCGAGGGAGACGTAGAGGTGGTAGCGTCCGGCTTCCGCCTTGAAGCCGCCCGAGCCGCTCGGTCCCGGCGTGCCGTCGGCGGTGATCCAGTTGCGGAATTGCGATGCGGCGCGCTTGAAATGGCCCTTGGTCTCCTTCGTGTCGTACCAGACATCCTGCCAGACGCCGTCAACCAACATGCCCATTGTTCCATCCTTCCGGAATGCTGCGAATAACCTGATTTGAAGATACGGCATCATCGCGGAATTTCGAGACGGCAAACGCTGAACAGTGTGTCGCGGGGGTATTCTCGGGATGCGTGAGGCCTTGAGGCAATGAGTTGCGCCCGAATCCGGACATGATCCTGCTTCAAGACGGGATCGCGCGCATTTTGCATTGGACGCGGCGGATATTTCCTGCTATCGGCCTTGTCACACTTTGAGGACCACTTGTCATGAGAGCATCCAGAAGCCTGCGACGACGCCGATGATCCCGAACGCTCAAGGAGCGCTTTCGAGAACCATCCCGTATGTCTATCTGGTTTCTGTGGTCTAATGTACAAGCACGATCTGGTCTACCTCACTGAGGATGCGTCGCACGACGCCGTTATCGAACTCATCAACGAAGAAGCATTTGGTCCCGGCCGGTTTACACGCGCCGCAGCGCGGATTCGCGAACAGGGCTCGCATGACCGTTCGCTGTCCTTCATCTGCGCCGATGACGGCGAGACGATCGCCTCGGTGCGGATGACGCCGGTGCTGGCCGGTTCGCTCAAGGGTCACCTGCTTGGCCCGCTTGCCGTACGCCCCTCGCACAAGAACAAAGGCATCGGCCGCGAGTTGGTGCGGATCGCCATCGAGGCGGCCAGGCGCAAGGGATCGGAGGGCGTCATCCTGGTGGGCGATCCGCCTTATTATTGTCCGCTCGGCTTCGAGAAGGTCGCCTATAACGCATTGACCTTTCCGGGACCGGTCGATCCCAACCGGGTGCTGGTCGTGCCGATTGCCGCCGATACGCATGAGCGGCTGGAAGGCACGATCGCATGGCGCGAAGATGCCGTGCCGGCGGCTGTCGACGACGAGATTTACGACGAGGATCTGTCGCCGGTGGCGATCGCGGTTTAAGTCATTGCGGTTGAAAGCTCGGAGCGTTTCCGCTCTTCATGGGACCGCTGAAACGCTCTAATTTTTTGTTTTTATGCAATTCCGGACGGAAAACCGCTGTGCAGTTTTCCTGGAATTGCCTTATCGCCCCCGTATCAGCGGGGCGATAGTTTTTTCTGCAGGAAATAGCGGCTGCGGCCGGCGGGAAATTCCGGCAGTTCGCCGAAGATCGCATAACCCTGCCGCTGGTAGGCGCGTAGCGCCTGCGGGTTGAAGGTATCGATCCAGGCGCCGTGGCAGCCGCGCGCGATCGCCTCCGCTTCCGCCGCCTCGAGCAGCCTGCCGGCCATGCCCTGACCGCGCAGCGTTTCCGGCACGAAGAGCCATGCCGTGAACAGCCAGCCCCAGGCCGTATAGCCCGAGATGCCGCCGATGGCATTGCCGCTTTCGTCGCGAATGAGCACGGCGAGCGCACGCCGGGCCGAAGGGCCGACATCGGCCGCGTTGAATGCCGTCAGCCCTTCGCTGATCGCCGCCAGATCGCTTTCGGAAGGGGTATCCGTCACATCGAACCGCATCATGGGTTTCAGCGTCCCTCGCGCCACCACATGGCCGAGAAGGCGAAGAGGAGGGCGGCGAGACCGGCAAAGCCCGCAAAGAGCGGCAGGTTGTTGATGCCCTTCAATATGGTCTCGTCGGTCATACGAATGGTCAGCCGCTGGTCGTCGGCAATGCGCACGGCGCCGCGAACCGGCAGGATCGGCGGGACGGTGACACCGCCGTTCGAGGCGGCGACCCGCGTGACAAGCCCCTTGGTCTTCTCGGCGAGCGGCTTCAGCGTCTCCGTGGTCGAGATCATCGCCTTGAATTCGGGAGCGTCGACCGCGCCGACATGCACCAGCGTCGAAAGATTGCCGTTGCTGATCTGATAGAGCCCGATCTCATCCATGTGCTTGTCGGCCTGATAGAGGCCGGGCTGGGCCTGATGCAGCGCCAGGGTCTGGGTCTTGCCGGAGGGCGAGCGGATGGTGGCGGGGCCGGGATCGTCGCCGATGGTCTGGCGGGTCACCTCCAGCGTGCGGCCGGCGGCGCGCGCCGTCAGCGCCTCTTCTTCGAGCGCCGGCTCCTTCAGCAGCCAATGGGCGATGCGGCGATAGAGCGACACATGCGGGCCGCCGCCTTCGAAGCCGCGCGCCCAGAGCCAGCCTTCGTCGGACAGCAGCATGGCGACGCGGCCCTGGCCGACGCGGTTCAGTACCAGCAGCGGATTGTTGTCGGCGCCGACCATCACCGTCTGGCCCCGTGGTTTCTCGACATCGACGCTGCGGAACCAGCGGCCCCAATGCGGCGGCTCGGTATCCGATCCATCGAGGCCGCGCGTGACCGGATGCTTGCGGCCCTGATCCGACAGGCGCGGATAGAAGGGCTTTTCGATCATCTGGCCGGTCGGTTCGGCCGGCAGCACCGACGAAAGCGGCGTCAGCGCGATCGAATTGCCGGCCGCGTGTTCGGGTCCGGCGGCAACCAGAAGCGCACCGCCGTTTTCGACATATTGGGCCATGTAATCATAATAGATCGTCGGCAGGACGTTGGGACGGTCCTGGTAACGGTCGAAGATGATCAGGTCGAAGGAATTGATCTTGTCGACGAAGAGTTCGCGCGTCGGGAAGGCGATGAGCGACAATTCGTTGATCGGCGTGCCGTCCTGCTTGTCCGGCGGCCGCAGGATGGTGAAGTGCACGAGATCGACGGAGGCGTCCGATTTCAGGAGATTGCGCCAGGCGCGCTCGCCGGCATGCGGCTCGCCCGAGACCAGCAGCACGCGCATGTTCTGGCGGATGCCTTCGATGAGCTGGACGGTGCGGTTGTTGACGGGGGTGACCTCGCCCGGCACTTCGGCGACGGCGAATTCGAGCACATTGTTGCCGGCGCGCGGCACCTTGAAGCTGAAGGGCGTGTCCTGGCCGGGTGTCGCCTGCAGTGTGGCGATCTCGTCGCCGTTCATCTTGACGGTGACGGCCGCCGTGCCGCCGGGGCTCTTGCCGTCGTCGACGACGCGCAGCACGAGTTGCTGTTCGTCGTTGACGATGCCGAAGCGGGGCGCGCGCACCACCTCGATACGCCGGTCGAACTCGTCCGGCTTGCCGGTGATCAGCCCATGGATCGGCGCGTCGAAGCCGAGCGCCTGGTTGACGCCGGGTATGTCGTGGATCTGGCCGTCCGTCAGGAAGATCGCGCCGCCGACGCGGGCGGGCGGCACATCGGCGATCGCCGAGGAAAGGGCGGCGAAAAGCCGTGTCGAGGGGGACTCGGATTCGGCGGGTTCGCGCACCTCGACGATGCGGGGTTCGATGCGCGGGAACTGCGCCAGCCGATCGTTCAACTCCGCCAGCGCCTCGTCGGTCATCTTGATGCGCTCCGGCGTCTGCTGGCTCAGGCTGCGATCGACGATGACGGGAACGATGGTCGACAGCTGGTCGCGGTCCTCCTGCATCAGCACGGGATTGGCGAGCGCTGCCAATAGGGCGAAGGCCGCGGCCAGGCGTATCCAGCCGCCGCGCATGCGCCGGAAGATCGAGAGCGCCGCAATCGCAAGCGTCAGCACAGCGAGCGCGGCGAGCACGGGCCAGGGCAGGAAGGGGGCGAAACCGATATTCATCCTATTGCCCCAACCGTTCCAGAATGTCCGAAATATGCACCTGGTCGGACTTATAGTTGCCGGTCAGCATATACATCATGATGTTGACGCCGCTGCGATAGGCATATTCGCGCTGCGCCTCGTCGGGCGGCACGGTCGGCAGCAGCGGCGCGCCGTTCTCGTCGATCGCCCAGGCACCGGCAAAATCATTGCCGGTGATCATGATCGGCGTCACGCCGTCGGCGGAGGAAACGGCATTGCCGTCGCCGCGCGTGTCCTGTCGCGCCTCGATCCAGAGCGGACTGTCGGCGTAGCGGCCGGGAAAGCTCGATAGCAGATAGAAGGATTTCGTTAGCACATGGCCCTTCGGCACAGGCTCGAGTGCCGGTATGTCGAGATTGGCGAGGATCGCCTGCAGGCGCTGGCCGTTGGGGCTCGGCGTGGTGTTGTCGCCCATCGTGTCGATGGCGTCGCGCGTGTCGAACAGCACGGTGCCGCCGTTGCGCATATAGGCGTCGATGCGGTTGATCGCGTCGTTCGACGGCATGGGCGCGGTGGCGGAAATCGGCCAGTAGATGATGGGATAGAAGGCAAGGTCGTCCTTGGCGGGGTCGAGCCCGACCGGCGCGCCCGGCTCCAGCGTCGTGCGGTAGGTGAGGAAGTCGGAAAGACCCGCGAGGCCGCGCTCGGAGAGACGGTCGACCTCGGATTCGCCGGTCACGACATAGGCAAGATGCGTCTTGTCGAGCCGCGAATAGATGGTGTCGTCGCCCGGCTTGGAATCGTCCGCCCAGGACTTCGCCGGATGCAGGAAGGCGGCCATGGAGATCGCCAGCAGCAGCATGGCGGCGCCGGACGCCGTCTTTACGGATCTGCGCAGGCGCGGCAAGGCGCCGTTCATCACGAGCACGATCAGGCTGTCGGCCAACAGGATCAGGAAGGCGAGGGTGAAGAGGATCGGCTTGGCCGACCAGGCCTCGCCGCCGATGAGGCCTTCGCGGGTGACCGAAAGGTTTGCGGCCGTGGCGTTCAACGGGTTCAGCTCGGCACCATCAGGCAAGACGTTGAGCGCCACGAAGCCTTCCTCGGCGCCGTAGAGGCCGGGGGGATTGTCGAAATTGGCGGTGATCGCGCCCTTGTTGCCCGGATCGAGCGGACGGGCATTGCCGGTTTCGCTGGTGAGCGCGCCTTTCGCAGTCAGGAGCCGGAACGGCGGCAGCGCCTCGCGGGTCTTCGGGGCATTCTCGCCGGAGGTCACCCCGCCGGAACGCGAGAGCTGGACGATCCGGCGCAGCATCTCGACGAAATCGCCCGATATCGGCAGGTCGGACCATTGCGGCTCGGCACTGACATGGAACAGCACGACGCGGCCGGCCTGCATCTGCTTTTCCGTCACCAGCGGCGTGCCGTCGGCAAGGCTTGCCCAGGTGCGCTCCGCCAGATCGGGTGTCGGCTCGGCCAGCACCTGGCGTTTGACGAGCACATTGGTCGGCTTCGTCATGCCGGCGAAGGGGCCGAAGGCGGGGAAGTCGGCAAGCGGCTGCGGCTCGGCCCAGGAGAGCGCGCCGCCGAAGGTGCGTTCCCCCTGGCGCAGCGTCACTGGCACCAGCGGATCGTCTGCGGGGGCTGCCGCCAGGCGCGGGCCGGCGAAGCGCACCAGCGTGCCGCCGTTCTGCAGCCATTGCTGCAGCGGCGCATAGCTTTCCTGCGGCAGCCGGCCGACATCGGCCATGATGATGACGGAAGGATTGCCGGCCAGCAGCTCGGGGATCGATTTGGCCAGATCGGCGCTGTTCGGCTGGATCAGGTCGGCATAGGGCTGCAGGGCGCGCTGGATGTAATAGAGCGGCGACAGGATCGGCTGGAATTCGTCCGCTGCCTGACCGGACAGGAGCGCCACGCGACGGCGCTTGAAGCCGTCGTCGAGCAGGTGCACGCTGCCGGCGCTGGCCTGGCGGTCGATGCCGATGCGGGCGAAATCGTTGCGCATCTCGAAGGGCGCGGCGATGGAGCCCGTCGCAACCGTCTGGCCGCCGGCGAAATTCAATGAGCCCGCCGCGATCGGCCGTCCCTGATTGTCCTGTGCGGTCAGCCCCAGCCGGAGCGGAGCGTTGCCGTTCAGCCGGGTTGCCGTAACCGTCATGTCGTTGGCGGCATTGGTGGCTCCGGTGATCGCCAGCACGTTACTGCCGTCGCCTTCGATCAGGCGCAGATCGCTGGGCCGCAGGGCGGCGAGCTGGCTGACGACATCATCCTTGTCGCTTGTTGCGACGCCATCGGACAGAAAGGCGACAGTGCCGGGCTCTGTACCGTTGAGGGCGGCCTTGACGGTCTGGACGGCGCGCTGGCGGTCCGGGATCAGCGGTCTCGGATTGATCGCATGCAGCCTGTCGCGCGCGGCGGTCGCCGCACCCGGCGTGGCATCGTTGCTCTGCTCGGCGGTGAAAGCGACCGAGACCGGAAGGCCCTTGGCATCGGCGTCGTCGATCAGCGCGTCGGCGGTCTGGACGCGGCGCTCCCAGTCGGAGGCGCTGGCCCAGCTGTTGTCGACGAGCAGGACCAGCGGGCCGCCGCTCGACAACGTGTTGCTGCGCGGATTGACCATCGGATTGGCGATGGCGAGGATGACGAGGGTGGCGAGCGCCATCCTCAGCAGCGTCAGCCACCAGGGACTGCGTGC
>JASGEG010000546.1:0-5712 GCA_047606605.1 Rhizobium sp. | reverse complement strand
CCAATTTGCTCCAGCGATGACGAACCGTTAACCACGGGGTTGGATCGCACCGCCGTCGTGTACCGATCGCAAACGGAATTCTGGTGATTTCGGTTGCGGAACATGACGGACCACGGAGCATAGACCATGGCAAAAATTCTGATCACGGAAGACGAGGATTCTCTTCGCACCTTTGTCGCCCGGGCGCTGCGCCTGGACGGCCACGAGACCGAAGAGGCGGCCGACGGCGCCGAAGGTCTGGAAAAACTGAAGCAGGGCGCCTACGACCTGCTGCTCTCCGATATCCGCATGCCGGTCATGGACGGCATCGAGCTGGCGCATCAGGCGGCTTCGACCTGCCCCGGCATGAAGATCCTGCTGATGACCGGCTATGCCGAACAGCGCGAACGCGCCGACGACCTGATGGAAAAGATCGTCGATGTCGTCTCCAAGCCCTTTGCCCTGCCGGATATCCGCAAGGCGGTCGCCCGCGCTCTGGCGGCCTGATCGGAAATAGCGGGAAGACCCTCCGCCGGATCGGCGGAGGCGATGCTGGGGGCTTACTGCCCCATATCGAGCAGCCGCTCCAGATAGCGCCGCTCTTCCGATAGTGTCGGATTGTTGCCCAACCGTTCGCGGATGGCGTCGAGGATTTCGCGGGCACGCTGCGGATCGATGATGTTCGGCACCTTGTTCTCGTTCGTATCGCTGAACGGATTGGGACCGTCGCGCAGGCGGCCGAGCGGATCACGGCCGTTCTGATTGCCGGGGCCGGTCATGCCCTGCTGCTGGCCCTGGCCTTGTCCCTGCTGTTGCTGCATCTGCGCCATCAGCTGGTTCATCATGTCGCGCGTGCCCTTGCGCAGCGCTTCCAGCGCGCGGCCCTGGCCCTGCACCGCGGCTTCGCCATTGCCTTTGCCGAGATTGCCGGCGGCGCCATTCATTTCCTGCTGCGCCTTGCCGTAATTCTGGTTCGGCTTCATGCCCATCGCGCCGAGGTCTTTCTGCAGCTGACCGAGTTGCTTGCCGAGCTCGTCCTGCTGCTGGCGCAATTGCTTCAGCGCATCGCGCAGCTGATCGGCGGTCATGCCGTCGGTCGGGTTGTCGCCCTGCTGCTTGCCCTGTTGATTTTGGCCCTGTTGATTTTGGCCCTGCTGGTTCTGGTCCTGCTGCCGATCCTGCTGGCCCTGATTCCGCTGGCCCATATCCGGCTGCGGCAGGTCGTCCAGGCCCGGCATGGGCTGGTTCAGCGCATCATCGCCATCCTCGTTGGGATCGCCGCGCTGCATGCGGTCGCGCATAGCCTGGTCGAGCTTGAAGGTCTGCTCCATCAGCTTCTGCTGGTCGCGCAGGATGCGGCCGAGCTTGTCCATCTGCTGGCGCATCTTGTCGTTGGCCTCGCCCTGCTGCTGGTTCTGACCGCGCTGCGGCCGGCCAGCCTGGAGGCTGTTCATCATCTGCTGCAGCTCGGACAGCATCTGCTGCGCCGCCTGGCGGTTGCCCGAGCGCGCAAGATTCTCGATCTGGTGCATCATCCGCTGCAGATCCTGCTGGCGCAGGATGTTGGCCGACTTTTGATTCGGCTGCGTCGGCATGTTCTTCATGCGCTCGGCGAGTTCTTTCATATAGGCGTTCATCGCCTTGCGCAGCTCGTCCATCAGCCTCTTGATCTCGGTGTCGGAGGCATTGCGCTGCAGGGCATCGGAGAGCTTCTGCTGCGCATCGCGCAGCGCCTTCTCGGCGTCGGTGAGCTGCGCGTCCTCCATGCCGAGCGCGATCTGCCAGAGATAGTCGGCGGTGTCCTTCAGCGCCGCGTCGCCGCTGGCGAGCTTCATGCGCGTCAAGGCCGATTTGATCAGCAGGTAGTCGCCGAGATCCGGGATCGTCTCGTCCGGGCGGATGGTCAGCGATTTGTTGAGCTCGATCGCTTCCGGCATCTTGCGGGTGTCGAGCGCGAAAACCTGGCGCTCCTCGGCAACGGCGGCGGCGAGCGGCTGGCTGAAATTGCGCGAGGGCAGGATCATTTCATAGGGGGCGCTGCGGCCGGTCTGGCCGGCGCCGTCCCGCGCGACGAGCGTGATGCGCACCCGTTTGCCGGCAAGCGGGTCCTGCGTCAGGTCGTGGCTGGCAAGCCCCTTGCCGTTGCGGCGGTCGCGGCGGGAAATCTCCAGTCTGTATTCCGGCAGGCCATAGAGCGGCTTGGCCTGCCGGTCGGCCTCGACGGGCACGATCTCGGCATGGGCCTCCTCGATGCCGTAGTCGTCCTTCACCCTGAAACCGATCTCGAGCGCGCTGCTGGGGGTTGCATGCGGAATGCCGTCGAAGGTGATTTCCGGCGGCTTGTCGGTTGCGACCCTGAAGGTCCAGGACTTGCCGTTGACGCTCAGCTCGCCGCCCTTTTCGAGCTTCAGCACATGCGTGCGGGCGACCATCGGCTCCGATCCGGCGCCGTTGACCACGGGTTGGGCGACAGGCGGGGCGGGGGGAGTGCCGGCCGGCGTCTGCTTGGCGGCATCGGCGGCCTGCTCGGCGATTTCCGCGGGCGTGTCGCTGCCGGCGGCCTGGAACAGCACTTTCTCGTCGCTGGACGCGCCGGTGACGCGCACGGTGAGTTCGGAGAATTGCGGAACGCTGATGCTATCGCCTGTGTTCGCGGTCGTGCCGGTGAGGTAGACCGGCGCCTCGCCGGTGTAATAGGGCGGCGTCACCCAGGCATCGACGCGCACGTCGGGATTGGTCGAGACCATGGCCGGTGCGGTGAAGGCATCGCTCAGCGATCCGCCGCTGTTGGACATGGAGAAGCCGAACGCCGTGACCAGCAGGAGCGCCGGCACGGTGCGCAGCGCGTAGCGATCGTAGCGGGCGATATCGGGCCGCGGCAGCCCGGCATCGAGCGCGGCGATGCGTGCGGCCATACGGGCCTGATGCTCGCGCCACAGAGCCCGTGCGAAGGGCGTATCGAAAGCCGGTTCCTCTTCCTGCACGGTGACGGGCTGGTGGGGGAGGCCGTTGCGCTCCTCCAGCATCCGGTCGGCCTGTGTGGCCGAGGGCCAGCGCAGGCGGCGGAAGGGGAGGCATGCGGCGATGAAGGCAAGGGCGAAGCCGGCAAGCAGGCCGAGGCGCAACGCGTCCGGCGCCATGCGGAAGAGGCCGAACCACGCGGTTGCCAGGAAGAGTGCGATGATCGACAGCGGCAGCAGCGACAGCGGCAGCAATTGCTCCATGACGAGCACGAGCCGCGCCAAGAGACGTTTGACCGCAACCATCCGCGCCAGCGCCGGACGGCTGGCGAACGCGCCCTTCCTGGGGTTGCTGGGGCTGGTCATCGGTCCGGTTTTCTCCCCGATCTGACGTTGATGGCTGCTGGCCCGTTGGGAATGTCGGGACGTCCCACACGCCCGCGATCACGGCGCCCGGCAAGACGCCCTTTCGGGAAAGATAACATTCTTTGTGGCGAAGACGAGGGCAAGCAGCGGGAAAGGCGACTTTTTCACCGGTTCTCGCCGAAACGTGATGGGCCGCCTAGGGCGCTTCAGTGTTTCATGGAATCACCGGAGCGCCCTAGCTTGTTGGTTTCTACGCAATTCCGGACGGAAAACCGCTACGCACTTTTCCTGGAATTGCGCTAGTCGAGCCAGGCGGGGATCGAATCGAGACCGATCAGCTCTTCATAGGTCCGGCGCGGCCGGATGACATGGAACTCCGCACCCTTGACCAGCACTTCGGGCACGAGCAGCCGGCTGTTGTAGGTGCCGGCCTGAACCGCGCCATAGGCGCCGCCGGAACCGACGGCCAGCAGGTCGCCGGGCTTCGGCATCGCCATTTCGCGATCGAGCGCCAGATAGTCGCCGGTCTCGCAGACCGGGCCGACGATATCGGCCTTGATGCGCGGCGCGTTGGCGGCGGTGATCTCGACGGGACGGATTTCGTGATAGGCTTCGTAGAGCGTCGGGCGGATCAGGTCGTTCATGGCGCCGTCGACGATGATGAAGCTCTTGTCGCCGCTGTCCTTCACATAGATGACCTCGGTCACCAGAATGCCGGCATTGCCGACGATCAGGCGGCCGGGCTCGGTGACGATCTTGCAGTTCAGGCCGCGCAGCTGATCCTTGACGATATGGGCATAGGCGTCGGGCAGCGGCGGCGGCGTATTGTCATCGCGATAGGGGATGCCGAGGCCGCCGCCGATATCGACGTGGTGGATGTCATGGCCGTCGCCGCGCAGCGTCTCGACGAGTTCGCGCAGCAGCTTGAAGGCATCCTCGAAGGGCTGCAGCTCGGTGATCTGGCTGCCGATATGCATGTCGATGCCGGTGGCGGCGATGCCCGGCAGGCTGGCGGCGCGGGCGTAGACGGCGCGGGCGCGCTCCCAGGAAATGCCGAACTTGTTTTCCTTCTTGCCGGTCGAGATCTTCGCATGCGTGCGGGCATCGACGTCGGGGTTGATGCGGAAGGAGACGGGGGCGACCTTGCCGGCGCGCACGGCGCGCTGGTTCAGCACTTCCAGTTCCGGCTCGGATTCGACGTTGAAGCAGTAGATGCCGGCTTCGAGCGCAGCATCCATCTCCTCGGCGGTCTTGCCGACGCCGGAGAACATGATGCGGCTTGCGGGGATGCCGGCGGCCAGCGCGCGATAGAGCTCGCCGACGGAAACGACGTCGACGCCGGCGCCGAGGCGGCCGAGCGTCTTCAGCACCGCCTGGTTGGAATTGGCCTTCATCGCGTAGCAGACCATGGCGTCGACATCGCTGAAGGCTTCGGAAAAGACGCGGTAGTGCCGCTCGAGCGTCGCCGTCGAATAGACGTAGAAGGGCGTGCCGACCGCCTTGGCGATCGCGGGAACGGGAACGTCCTCGGCGTAGAGAATGCCGTCGCGGTACTGGAAATGGTTCACGGGTCTGGGCCTGCTTAGAGAAGCGGATCGAGGAGGAACTTCTTGTCCTCCGTGCCAGGCTGCTTGGTCGGCTTGGAGACGTCGCCGCCCTTGGTCGCCGCAGCACTCGGCGGATCGAGATCGCCCTTGCGGCCACATCCGACGACGGCAAGGCCGATGACCGAGAGAACGACGGTCAGGCGGATGATGTGCGGCATGTTGATCTGCATCGAAATCCTCTTGGGCGGTTAACGCGGAAGCAGTCCTTCATAACGGAGTTTCCGCGCCTTGTGCACCCTGATTGTGTGAGTGTGGTTTCCGGCGTCGGCGGCCCGTTCAGTTGCGGGCGCGCCAGTAGGCGATCTGCTTGCGCACTTCCGACGGTGCCGTGCCGCCGAAGCTCTTGCGGCTGGCGACCGAGGCCTCGACGGTCAGGACGTCGAAGATCTTGGCCGTAATCGCGGGATTGATCGCCTGCAGCTCTTCCAGCGACAGTTCGGAGAGATCGCAGGCCTTGCTCTCGGCAAGCGCCACGGCGCGGCCGGTGACATGGTGGGCATCGCGGAAAGGCAGGCCAGCCTCGCGCACCAGCCAGTCGGCGAGATCGGTCGCGGTCGAATAGCCGGAGCCGGCGGCGGCCTTCATGCGGGCGGTATTGATCGTCATGTCACGCACCATGCCGGTCATGGCGGCAATCGCCAGTTCCAGGCTTTCGGCGGCGTCGAACACCTGTTCCTTGTCTTCCTGCATGTCCTTGGAATAGGCGAGCGGCAGGCCCTTCATGATGGTCAGCAGCGCCACCAGCGAGCCGTTGATGCGGCCGGTCTTGGCGCGCACGAGCTCGGCGGCATCCGGGTTCT
>JASGEG010000545.1:0-2606 GCA_047606605.1 Rhizobium sp. | reverse complement strand
GTATAATCCTTGGTCCATTTGGCGAATTCGGTGAAGGCGTCGTTCGCGCAGGCTTCCTTGGTCCAGTCGGTCTTCATCGCCATCAGCGCATCATGCTTGTCGGCGCCGCATTTGGTTTCCAAGAGCACGTCCATCAGGCGCATGACATGCCAGTTGACCGAACCGCCGAAGGTGAAGGCCGGAATGCCGGCGGCCTTGAGCTTGTCGGCGGCGGCCAGCAGCTCTTCATAGGTCTTCGGCTCGCCGGCGATGCCAGCCTTCTGGAAGAGCTTCTTGTTGTAATAGATCGCTTCACCCTTGAAGGTGAAGGGGACGCCGTGCTTGCCGCCCGGATAGAGATCGGCGAAGGCTGCCGCCGAGGGAAGCAGTTCGTCGTTCCACTTGTATTCGGTGTAATATTTGTCCAGCGGCAGCGACATGCCGGCCTTCACATATTCGCCGCCGAGGCCGAGGCCGGCCCAGCTGAAATAGATATCCGGACCCTTGCTAGAGCCGGCCGCCACGCGAAGGGCGGTCTTGTGTTCATCCACGCCGCGCTGGACGATTTCCACATGCGTGCCGGAATTGGCGGCTTCGAAGTCTTTCGCGATCTTCTTGAGGGCGGCGTTGGCGCCGCCATTGTCGAAATTCAGCGTCCAGAGCGTCAGATCCTCGGCGGCGGCACTGGTTGTCGCCAGGGCCGTCGCGGCAATCGCGATCGCGCCGAAATGTCTCGCAAATTTGTTGGTGATGCGCATCTCCGTCCTCCTCAGGAAATTACTGAAGGCGGTTTTGGCAAATCACTCGTCACATGTCAACTGGTATGATGAGTCTATCAGCATTACGGTGAAAAGAGCGCATGCAGACAGGAGATGACGACGACCGCGGAGGCGGCCCCGGGATCGACATGACCGAGCGCGCGCTCCCCGAGGCGCGAGGATCGTCCTTTCGCCGCGATCATGTTCCTGGTTGCCTCCATCCCGGCTTGCGCCGCCTTCAGAGCCTCGGCAAGGCATGCCGAAAGCGGCAGGCCCTGCTGCCGGGCGGCTTCGCAGGCTTTTGCCGCCGGCGCCCAGGCATCGACCATGGTCTTCTCGCCGATTTCCGCCTTGCCACGGTCCTGGATGCCTCTGGCAAGGGCTGCGAACGCGCTGACCATGTCGTCTTCCGTGAGCAATCTCTTGCCCTTGACGGCGGCGCCTGCCCGCATGAAGGCGGTTGCGTAAAGCGGACCGGAAGAGGCGCCGACCGCGTTCAGGAAAGCCTTGGCGGCGGTGTTGAAGACGAGGGTCGGATCGACGGCCGCAGCGTCCACGTCCGAGACCGCCTTGGCGGCGGCCGAAAAACCGAGCTCCATGGCGATGCCATGATCGGCATCGCCGATCACGCCGTCGAGTTCGCACAGCCGTTCCTTCTCGCGCGCCATCGTCTCGGCAATCAGGCTGAAGAGCGATGTCAGGTCGTTGACGGTGATATCGGTCATCGGCCGGCCTCGCCGGAGTGGAACATGGCGCAATCGCAGGGGTGGTCGATGAGGCGCTGCAACTCGTCGTCCAGATGCATCAGCGTGATCGAGGCGCCGGCCATTTCGAGCGACGTGCAGTAATTGCCGACCAGCGACAGGTGGATTTCGATGCCGGCCTCGTCCAGCGTCAGCTTGACCTTGCGCATCATGATGTAGAGTTCCATCAACGGCGTCGAGCCGAGCGAATTGACCAGCACGGCTACCCGGTCGCCGCGCCGGGGTTTCATCTCGCCGAGGATACGGCCGAGAAGCTCGGTCGTGACCTCGTCGGCCGATTTCAGCGGGCCGCGGGCGACGCCCGGCTCGCCGTGAATGCCCATGCCGATCTCCATCTCGTCCGCGCCGAGCTCGAAATTCGGCTTCAGCGTCTGCGGCAGCGAGCAGGGGGAGAGCGCCACCCCCATCGTATAGGTGCGGTCGTTGGCCCATCGCGCGACGCGCTCCACCTCATCGAAGCTGTACATGAGATCGCAGGCCGCACCCGCCGCCTTGAAGACGAAGACATTGCCGGCGACGCCGCGCCTGCGGTCGCGCTGGTCGACGGGCGCGGAGGCGACGTCGTCGGTCGTCAGCACCGTGCGCACCTCGATATCGTCCATGGCGAGCATCTCGGCCGCCATGTCGAAATTCATCACGTCGCCGGCATAGTTGCCGTACATGAACATGACCCCGGCGCCATTATCGACGGCCTTGGCGCATTCGATGATCGGATCGGGCGGTGGCGAGGCGAAGACGTTGCCGATCGCGGCGGCATCGGCAAGTCCCTTGCCGACGAAGCCGAGGAAGCTCGGCTCGTGCCCGGAGCCGCCGCCGATGACCAGGCCGACCTTGCCGGGCCGCGGTCCCTGCCTGGCAATGATCGAGCGCGGCGATCCCTCAACCGCCCGCAGGTGATGGGGGTGGGCGGCCAGAATGCCCGCCAGCATTTCGTCCACGGCAGCCGCACCGTCATTGATAAGCTTCTTCGTCTTCACGCCAGTCCTCCCGATCACTGCGATTCAGAAGACTAAGATGCGCGTTCGCGAGCTTAGGTCAATCCGCCAGCACGAGCGAAACGGTGGCGTAGGGCGGGAGCGTCACCATGCCATCGGCCTGTCCGCTT
>JASGEG010000544.1:0-11668 GCA_047606605.1 Rhizobium sp. | reverse complement strand
ATGGTCGCGGAAGCCCATGATGTTGTCGGCCTTGTGGTGCTCCCATTCCATGAAGGTCCTGTTCGTGCCTTCGATATCGAAGCTCGGATAATCGGTCTCGGCGAGCAGCTCCTTCATGGAATGGGAGCACCACAAGGCCGACAACATCATGGGCTTCCGCGACCATGCCTATCGTTCGCTGATGACGGGCAACATGTCGCCGAAGCATCATACGCCCTGGGTCGATGCGCTTGACGATTCCATGGAGGAATATCTGCGCAACTGATGTCCTCCTGAGTGTTGCGTAACCGGCAAGGGCTGCTCGTTGCGGCCCTTGCCGGCATGTTTGAGACGAGACGAAGCGATCTGATCCGCAATTCCTGTTTCTTCGGGCATGGTCTTCATGGATTTTCAAACGAGCATTCTCGGCCGTATGAACGGCTTTCTCTATCGCTGCCGCGCCGATGAGAACTATACGATGCTGGAGATGACCGACGGCATCGAGCGTGTCTTCGGCTATTCCGCCGATGAGATCGTCGGCAACCGGACGCGGACCTTCACCTCGATCATGTGCGAGGAGGATGTGCCTGTCATGGACGAGGTCGTCGGCAAGGCGCTGGAAGAGCGCATCGACTGGACGATGGAATATCGCATTCGCCATTCCGACGGACATTTCATCTGGGTGACGGAAACCGGCGGCGGTGTATGGGACGAGGCGGGAGCACTGCTCTATCTCGAGGGCAGCATCATCAACATCGAGTCGCTCTATCAGCGCATCGACGAACAGACCGCGGACATGCGGGTGACGGCGTCGAAAACCGGCGAGATCCTGCAGTCGCTGCGCTACCTGAAACTGCTTGCCGTCAATGCCGGCATCGAGGCGGCGAGAGCGGGAACGGCCGGGTCGGGTTTTGCGGTGCTTGCCGCCGAAATGCGCACGCTTGCCAATTCCTCGGAAGAGGCGGCGCGGGCAATCTCGAATGCGCAGCGCAAGGCTGAATAAGTGGTCAACTACGCGCGCGGCCGCGTCTTCTGCGGGTCGTAATGCGATAGCGGCACGATGACGGCCGGCAGGCGTTTCTGGTGGCCGTCAAGCTTGCCGATTTCCACCTGGGTTCCGATCCCCGCATGCTGGACATCGACGCGCGCAAGCGCGATCGTCTTGCCGAGGATCGGCGAGCGCGTGGCGCTGGTGACGACACCCACCTGGGCGCGGCCGATATGGATGCAATCTCCATGTCCGACGGCTTCATTGGCCTCGATATCCAGGCCCACCATCAGATGACGCGGGTGTTCCTTGCGGCGGATCAGCGCCTCGCGGCCGATGAAATCGTCCTGCTTGGATTTCAAGGGCACGGTAAAGCCGATGCCCGCCTCGAAAGGATCGGTCTGGTCGGTGAATTCATGATGGGCGAAGATCAGCCCGGCCTCGATGCGCACCATGTCCAGCGCTTCCAGCCCCATCGGCTTCAACCCGTGGGGTTCTCCGGCCTTCCAGACGGCGTCGAAGACGGCGACGGCGTCCTTCGGATGACAGAAGATCTCATAGCCGAGCTCGCCGGTATAGCCGGTGCGTGATATCACGACCGGGGCTCCTTCGAAATCGCCGATCCGGCCGACGGCGAAGCGGAACCATTCGAGTTCGGCGATCGTCGGCTGGCGCGGGGCGGTCCAGATGATCTCCTTCAGGATGTCCCGGCTCTTCGGGCCTTGCAGGGCGATATTGTGCATCTGGTCCGTCGATGAACGGACCCAGGCCTTGAAGCCCTTCTTCTCGGCCTGTTCGCGCAGCCAGATGCCGCTATAGTCGTCGCCGCCGATCCAGCGGAAATTCTTGTCGCCGAGGCGAAACAGCGTGCCGTCGTCGATCATGCCGCCGTTTTCGTAGCACATGGCGGAATAGACCACCTGGCCGGTCGACAGCTTGCGAACGTCGCGCGTCAGGCAATATTGCAGCAGTTCCTCGGCATCGGGCCCGGTCACTTCGAATTTGCGCAGCGGCGACAGGTCGATGACGGCGGCTTTTTCGCGACAGGCCCAATATTCCTCGATCGGCCCTTGCGAGGAAAAGCGGTTCGCCAGCCAATAGCCGCGATATTCGGTATAGTCCCGCGTCAGCGCGGAAAGGCGAGGGTGGAACGCGGTTTCGCGTGTCAGTTCGGCGTCAGCGTCTGGGGTCATGCGATAGGCCACCGCTCGTGTGAATGTCTCTTTTCCGGAAAAGGTGCGGACGTGGATATCTGTCGGGTCCCAGCCATTGGCCGCGTCGATATCGTCGGGGCAGGAGGAGGAGACGCAGACGAGATCGGTCAGCGCCCGCATCAGCACATAGTCGCCCGGCCGCGACCAGGGCTCGTCGAGATAGAGCTGATTATTGTGGTCGATATTGGTGTTGTAGAAGTAGTTGAGCGCTTCCCAGCCCTTGCGGCCGGCAATGCCGTAGGGCGCCAGCGCCGCATTGAAATTGTCGGTGCAATTGACGTGGCCCGGATAGCCCATATCGTCGTAATAGCGCGCGTTGCAGGCGGTTGCGAAGGCGTCGTGGCGTCCGACCGTATCCTGCACGATCTCCACCAGCGGCTCGAAATCGCGGTCGAAGGCTTTCGAGGGCAGCCCGGGCGCGGGATAGCTGCGGCCGAGCAGGGTGCGGGTGACGGTGGAATCGAGCGCAAGATCGAGCCCCTTGTCCACCTTGCGGGCGGCGAAGGCCTGGAAGTCGGTGCACTGCCGACCATGGACATCGATGATTTGAATGAACTCGCCGGCGCGGACGAAATAGGCCGACGCCGTCGCCGCCCTGATGCGGATATCCTCGATCGGATCGGCCAGAGGCTCGGGCAGGGCGGAGGCATAGTCGCGGATGAACTGGCTGCGCCGCAGCCTGACCTCGACCGGCGTCACGGTTTCCTGCGCCTCCGGCGGCATGGCATCGCCCGGTGCCGCGACGATCAGCAGGCCCTTCAGCGCGATCGTGAACTCGGCGCTGCTGCCGGCAGGCGATGCCGCCCCGAAGATGCGAAGGGCACCGGCCTTGGAAAGATCGGCGCCACGACGCTGCAATGCCGCGCGGCTTCGCGCCGCGCTCTCGTCGCCGGAAGACAGAATGGATTTCAGCCCTTCGGCAGCATTGGTGAAAGCCGTTCCCAGGCCGGTCGCCTGGAACTTGCCCGTCTCATCCAGGAAGGACAGCTCACAGACCTGCCCGCCCTCGCTGTCTGTCACCGTGAGATGATCGCCCGGCTCGACGCGCAGGACGAGCGAACCGCCGCCCCGGCAGCGGTAGCGCTCCGTTTGCGGCGGCAATATTCGGATGCCTGGATAGCGGATGATGCTCGCCGAAGGGGGGCGCACTCCGGCGATCGTCGGATGGAGATCTCGCATGCAGTCCTCTTGGCGGAACGATGTGCCTCCCGGCACTGGAATCATGCTGACAAAATGCCCGTCGAAAGTAAAGGGATATTGACTAAAAAGAAAATATCTTCACTATCCATAAAGGGCCTAGACTCGGAAATCCGTGCAGGAAACACGGATCGTCAAAATCACCGGCGGGCCTGAAATGCCATGGGAGGCACGTTCAGGGAGACGTACGAGAGATACGTCCGGAACAAAATGGGGAACTTCATCGATGACGGATATCGTGGACGCCAGCGCTCCCGCTGGCACCGAAGGCAAGCTTATACGCGCGCTCGACTGGAAGGGCGCATTCTGGGTGGCTGCGGGCGTGCCGCCGCTCGTTCTTTTCTCCATCGGCGGTATTGCCGGCACGACGGGCAAGCTCGCCTTCGCCGTCTGGATCATTTCGATGGTCATGGGGTTCCTGCAGTCCTTCACCTATGCGGAAATCGCCGGCATGTTCGGCAATAAGTCCGGCGGTGCTTCAGTCTATGGCGCGACCGCCTGGCTGCGTTATTCGAAGTTCATCGCGCCGCTTTCGGTCTGGTGCAACTGGTTTGCCTGGTCGCCGGTGCTCTCGCTCGGCTGCGCCATTGCGGCGGGCTATATTCTCAACGCCTTTTTCCCGATCCCGGCAGCGGATTCGCAGATGGTCCTCGACTGGATCAGCGCGCATGCCAGCTCGATCACCGCCGATAGCCCGCGCGTTGCCGAATATATCGCGGCGCATGCCGGCACCTCGCCGGCGGATGCGGTTACCGCGCTGCTCAGCGCCGACGGCGTTGCCGCGTTCACGCCGGCAATCCGCAGCTGGTCGCTCGTCAGTTTCAACATTCCTTTCCTGGCGACCGCCAACATCAATGCCACCTTCTTCATCGGCGGCATCCTGATGCTGATCATCTTCGCGATCCAGCATCGCGGCATTTCGGAGACGGCGAGCGTCCAGAAATGGCTGGCGATCATCGTTCTCGTGCCGTTGCTGATCATCGGCGTCTATCCGATCGTCAGTGGCCAGATCCTTGCCTCCAACGTCACCGGCCTCGTGCCGCCGACAGCCGCCTATGCCGCCACCGACGGCACCTGGAGCAATGGTGGCTGGACGCTCTTCCTCGGTGGCCTCTATATCGCCGCCTGGTCGACCTATGGTTTCGAAACGGCCGTATGCTATACGCGCGAACTGAAGAATCCGAAAACCGACACCTTCAAGGCGATCTTCTATTCCGGCCTCGTCTGCTGCCTGTTCTTCTTCCTCGTGCCCTTCGCCTTCCAGGGCGTGCTCGGTCATGCCGGCATGCTGGCGCCCGGTATCGTCGACGGCACCGGTGTCGCCGAAGCGCTCGGCGGCCTGATCGGCGCGGGCCGCATCGTCACCCAGCTTCTCGTTGTCCTGATGATTCTGGCACTGTTCCTCGCCATCATGACGGCGATGGCCGGTTCCTCGCGCACGCTCTATCAGGGCTCGAAGGATGGCTGGCTGCCGAAATATCTCGACCATGTGAACGAGAACGGTGCGCCCACAAGGGCGATGTGGACGGACTTCGCCTTCAATCTCTGCCTTCTGGCGATCGCCTCGGATGCAAGCGGTTACTTCTTCGTGCTGGCCGTCTCCAACGTCGGCTACATCATCTTCAACTTCCTCAATCTCAATTCCGGCTGGATTCACCGCATCGATTCCGGTCATATCGAGCGTCCGTGGAAGGCGCCGACCTGGCTGATCGGCCTCAACACCATCCTGGCCTTCGTCAACGCCCTCTTCCTCGGCGCCGGCGCCAAGGTCTGGGGTTACGCCAATGCGCTCTGGGTCGGCTTTGCCTTCGCAGCCCTGATCCTGCCGGTCTTCGCCTACCGCCACTATGTGCGCGACGGCGGCAAGTTCCCGGCCGGAGCCATGGACGATCTCGGCCTGGTCGGCCAGGATCTCGGCGTCAAGAAGGCGGGCGTCCTGCCCTATCTGGCGATCGCTGGCGGCCTCGCCATCGTGCTGATCGGCAACTGGGTCTTCCAGCTGCCGGCGTAGAGATGCGCTGAAAATAAAGACAATCCCCGCCGCGGTGAGCCATGGCGGGGATTGGTTTTGCGCAAGATCGAGGGCGCTATCGCATTATGCGATATTGTTAGTTCTTATTAGGACTGATATTTATAGTTCATGAAAACAGAGCCCATGAGAACCCTCACCATTTCTCTCTCTCCTCAGCAGGTCGCACGTCTGCACGATGCTGTTGAATCCGGCGCTTATGCCTCCAACAGCGAGGTGGTTCGGGATGCTCTGCGTTTGTGGGAGCAGCGCGAAGAAATTCGCATGTTGGAAATGAAACGCCTCAAGAAAGCTTATGACGAAGGAATGGCAAGTGGCGAAGGCCGCGAGGTTGATGCCAAGACGTTATTGGCGGAATTGAAGGCGGAAACCCGTCGCGGTGGCTAAGTACATACTGAGCTTGAAGGCAGAAGACGATCTACGCGGAATTTGGCATTCCATCGCACCGGACAATGAGCGAGCGGCGGATGGCCTTTTGACGCGGATCTTAAACAAGGCCGAACTTGCAGCAGAGCAACCTCTCATGGGCGCGCCTCGGCCGGAATTGAGCCCCACGGCGCGGATTCTCATCGAGGGTCGCTATCTCACCATCTACGAGCCCATGCCCTACGGCATCTTCGTCGTTGCCATTGTCCATGGATCGCGTGACGTTGAAAACTGGTTGAGCTGAAACAGGCTCGGAACCAGATTTTCCGAAAGAGCAAATCCCGGCATTCAGAATTCCGCCTCACCCATGCGCGGAAAGCACCGCCTCACGCGACAGATATCCAACCCTCTCCCCATTCGCCGCCTTGACGTCGAGACCCGAAAGATTATCGGCGAGGATCAGCGCCAGGGCGTCATGGAGGCTGGCATGCGGCCCGATGGATGCGGCGCAAGGCCCCGTCGCGGGCGGCGACATGATGCTGGCGACCTCGATCAGGCTCAGGCGCTTGATCGCCCGGTCCGGCCCAAGGAAGCTCTCGACGAAGTCGCTGGCGGGGTGGGCGAGGATCGCTGCCGGCGTGTCATATTGCAGCAGGCGACCGTCGCGCATGATGGCGATGCGGTCGCCCATCTTGATGGCCTCGTCGATGTCGTGGGTGACGATGACCACGGTCTTACTGACCTTCTTCAGGATCTGCCGGAATTCGTCCTGCAGGCGGACACGGGTGATCGGGTCGATGGCGCCGAAAGGTTCGTCCATCAGCATGATGGCGGGATCGGCGGCCAGCGCCCGGGCAAAGCCGACGCGCTGGCGCTGCCCGCCGGAGAGTTCGTGCGGCAGGCGCCGGCGCATGATGGCCGGATCGAGCCCGACCAGATCGAGAAGTTCGTCGATCCGGCGGTCGGTCTTGGCCTTGTCCCAGCCGAGAAGACGCGGCACGGTGGCGACATTGCGTTCGATCGTCATATGCGGGAACAGCCCGACCTGCTGGATGACATAGCCGATGCTGCGGCGAAGCTGCTTTTCATCGGTGTCCGCCACGTCGCGGCCGTTGACCAGCACACGGCCGCGCGTCGGCGTTTCCAGCCGGTTGATCATGCGCATGGTGGTGGTCTTGCCGCAGCCGGAAGGGCCGATCAGGGCGACGGTCGTGCCGGTTTCGATCTCGAGATCGAGAGCATCGACGGCATGGCGCCCGCTTCCCTCGTAGTTCTTCGTGACGTGGTCGAGTCGTATCATGGCAATGGCCTTCCGCGGTCATCGTCTTTGGGTGAAACGCCGCTCCAGCCAGCCGAAGAACATTTCGGCGAGGATGGCGAGAAGGGCGATGGGAAGCGCTCCCACAAGCAGGCGCGGCATGTTCATGATGGCGATGCCGGCATTGATGAAATCGCCAAGCCCGCCGCCGCCGATGAAGGAGGCAAGCGCCGCGCCGCCGATCACCTGAATGGCGCTGGTGCGCACGCCGGCGAGGATCGAGGGCACGGCGAGCGGGACCTCGATCTGCCAGAGGATATCGCGACGCCCCATGCCCATGCCGTTGGCGGCGTCGAGCAGGGCCGGGTCGATTTCCCTGATGCCGACGATGGTGTTGAGCAGCAGCGGCGGCACCGCCAGCACGATCAGGGCGACGACCGAGGGCAGCAGTCCGATGCCGAGGAAGGGCATGGCTGCCGAGAGAATGGCGAGGCTGGGGATGGAGCGCAGCGAGCCGGCGATGTTGACGGCGGCGAAGGCGGCGCGCGGTGAACGGGCGACCAGGAACCCGAGGGGAATGGCGATGCCGAGCGCAATGCCGAGCGAGATGGCGCACATAAGCATGTGACGGTTGAAGGCATTGAAGAAGGTGCCGGGATTGCTGGCGATCCAGTGAAAGGCGTCGATCAGGATCATCGTTCACCTCCCGCTGCGCCGACGCAGGATCTTTTCGATCGATGCGAAGAGGTAATCGGTGGACAGCGCCAGCGCCGAGGTCAGCAGGCCGCCGGCGAGGATCTTTTCCGGAAAGCGCTGGTCGATGCCCTCGAAGATGATGACGCCGAGCCCGCCGGCATTGATATAGGCCGCCACGGTGGCGATCCCGATGACGGTGACCATGGCGATGCGGATACCGCCGACGATGAAGGGCATGGCAAGCGGCAGCTCGATTTCCCAGATGCGCCGCGCCGTTCCGTATCCCATGCCGTGGGCGGCATCGAGCACATCGCGGGGAATGGATTGAAAGCCGAGGCCGATATTGCGGATGAGGATCATCAGCGAATAGGCGGCAAGGCCGGTGATGGCGGGGGCCGCGCCGATGCCGAGCAGGGGAATGAGGAGGGCGAAGAGCGCGAGGCTCGGCACGGCGAAAAGCACGCCGGCGACGATGACGATCGCGCTGAAGGAGCGCGGCCTGCGCGCCGCCCATATGCCGACGACCAGCGAGATGACCAGTGCGATCCCGACGGAGGAGAAGACGAGATAGAGATGCTCCAGCAGGGCTTCGGACAGCCGGTCTATGTTTTTGGGAACCCATTTCATCGGCGGGTTCGCCTGTCTGGCAAGCGGCGGGTCGGGGGCGGGTTCACCATGCCCCTCCCAGCGCCGTATCCGTATCTCGTGCTCTTGCCGGCAGGCGATCATACTGCGCGATATCCGGCATCGCGAAACCCGTCAGGCCGAGGGAAGCGAGGATGGAGCGTCCCTCGTCGCTTCGGTGCGCACCAAGGAGCGTCCGCCGGAGCGACTCGAGTGTTTCCGGCGATTGTCCCCGAGCCGCGACCAACAGGGGAAAGGGCGCCGGCCTGGTCGTCGCCACGATGCGCAGCGGTGCGATCACATCCGGTTCATGCATCTCAAACAGTTGATAGGCATAGGCGTCGATCGCGCCGACATCGATCTTGCCGCTCGCGAGCGCATCGATGACGCCGCGCGGATTGAGAAGCGGACCGACCGTGTCGCCCACCGCGTCCCGGTTCGGCAATGCGGCGACGAATTCCCTCGGAGCGTTATAGCCGGATTGCGAATCCCGCACCGTCCAGCCCCAGCGGGCCGTTGCAAGCTCGCCGCCTGCGAAAGTCGTGTCCCTGGCGGCGACGATGTGGCTGGCATAGACGGGCTGCCCCTGTGCCCAGTCCGCGAGCGAGATCGGTGCGGCGAGCGGTATCGGCCGCTCCTCGGGCGAAAGCAGCGAGAAGGGGAAGCCGCACATGAAGACGGCGCCCATGTCCGGCCGTGCCCAGAGTTCCGACAGGGGGGCGGGTGCTGCGTGCGAGACGATGTCGAGCGCGATGCCGGACACAGCACCGAGCCAGGCAAACAGGTCGTCCCACAGCCCGGCGATTTTCGGGCTGAGATTATACATCCGCGAGCAGGCGATCGGCGGGTTGGGCGGCGCTGATGTTGTCATGGCCGATCACGCAAAACGCAGGCGCTGGCCGATGTTCATCCGCCGGGCCTTGTCGACCATCGCCGCGCCAAGCGCCACATCGGTGGTGCTGAGGCCGCGATGCCAGAAGAGGATGGTCTCGTCGTCGCTTTCGCGGCCAGGCCTGTCGCCGCAGACGATCTGGCCGATCTCGGCATGGAGGTTTTCCGCCGTCACCTTGCCCTCGTCGACATGGCGGCGCAGCGCGCCATAGGGACGACCGGGGCCGCACTGGCCCCAATCGTCGACGACGACCTTGTCCATGATGTCGGTGAGGTCGAATTCCAGTGCGCTCATCGTGCCGTAGGGAACGACGAAGGCGCCCTTCTTGACCCAGGCCGTCTTGAAGAGCGGCGTCGGTTCCGGCAGGCGGCTGGCCTCCACGAGGATATCGGCATCCTTCAGGCAGTCCTCCCAATTGTCGGTGACGACGATCTTCTTGCCGAGATCCTTTTGCAAACGGGCGGCGAAGGCATCGCGGCTTTCCGGGCGGCGGGAATGGACGCGGATTTCCTCGAAATCGAAGAGATGGTCGAGCAGGCGGACGTTCCAATAGGATGTGCCGCGCGCGCCGATATGGCCGAGCACCTTGCTGTCCTTGCGGGCGAGATGGCGCGCGCCGATGGCGGTGACCGCGCCGGTGCGCATGTCGGTGATCGCCGTGGCGTCGACGATCGCCTTCGGCATGCCGGTGCGCGGATCGAAAAGATTGAGCACCGCCATCTCGGACGGCAGGCCCTGCTTGTAATTGTCGACGAAATCGCCGACCACCTTGACGCCGGCATAGTCGAGCGGCTTCACATAGCCGCGCAGCACGTTGAAATGGCCCTTGTCGGAGCTCTCGGGAACGAGATGCACGCGCGGCTCGATGACGGTTTCGCCGCGGCCTTGCGCGTCCAATGCCTTGGTGACGGCATCCAGGATTTCATTATTGCTCAGCGCCAGCGCCTTGGCATCGATGGCGTTCAGATAGTCGATCCAGATTTCCTGCATGGCCGTTCTCCGGGATACCGCTGCGGGCGGTGACGTCGATGATTGCTGGCGCGGCAAGCCTTGCGGCCGCCGCGCCGCGATGATCAGGGCAGCAGGCCCTTTTCCTTCAGGAAGGCTTCCGCCACGTCCTTGGGCTCCTCGTGCTCGGTCTCGACCTTGGCGTTCAGGACCCGCATCGTGGCGTTGTCGAGATGGGAGCCGAGCGATTCCAGCACGTCCTTCAGCTTCGGATTGGCGTCGAGAACCTGCTGGCGAACGACGGGGGCGACGTAATAGGGCGGGAAGAGGCCCTTGTCGTCTTCAAGCGGCGTGAGCGCCTGCGCACCGATCTGCCAGTCGGTGGCTGCGCCATTGGCGACGTCGATATCCTTCTGCGACAGCGCGTCATAGCGCAGGCCGAGCTTGGCGAACTGCTTGAATTCCTTGAATTCGGCGTCGTAGACGCGCTTCAGGCCGGGCAGGCCGTCGGCGCGGTCCGGGAATTCGGCGCCGCCACCGAAGACCAAGGTCTTCGAGACCTTGGCGAGATCGGAGAGGGTCTTGAGATTGTTAGCGTCGGCCGTTTCCTTGCGCACGACGATGACATAGCCGTTGTTGATGCCGGTGGGCTTCAGCCAGGTCAGATTGAACTGCTTGGCGTAGAAGTCCTTGACCTCGCCATAGACCTTGTCCGGATCGGTGGACATCGTGCCCTTGACGACGGAGGAAAGCGCGGTGCCGGTATATTCCGGATAAAGGTCGATTTCGCCCGTCGTCAGCGCCTGATGGGCGATCAGCGTGCCGCCGAGATTGATCTTGCGCTCGACCTGGAAGCCGGCCTTTTCGAGAAGAGCGGCATACATTTCGGCGAGAATATACTGCTCGGTGAAATTCTTGCTGCCGACCTTGATGGGCTCCGCCGCTGCGGGCTTGAAGGTGGCGGCCGCCAATACGGCGGCGGCAATAGTGGAAAGTATCGATAATTTCATCTTCATTCCCTTTGTTCCAAGTGGTTGATCAATATTGCTTATGCTGGTCAAATCGTGTCCGGCCGAGCGTCAGCCGGCATGTCGTATGAGGTCGGCTATGCGATCGAAGTCCGGCCCCTGGGCTCGGTCTTCGGTGAGCGGCGGCACGTGTTCGCGGATTTGCCGGTAGGCTTGCCGCGTTCCCTTGCCAAGTTCGTTTTCCACACCGCGCAGTTCCACCGCCTGGGCGGCGGCGATGAGCTCGATGGCGACGAGATAGCGCAGCCGCTCGATGATCGCCTCGGTCTTGGCCAATACGCTCGGCGCCATCGAGGCCTGGTCCTCGACGCCATCCGCCACCGGTATGGGCGTCAGCGAGATGGGTGCCGCCAGATGGCGGATTTCCGTCTCAAGCGCCGAGACGGTTTTCTGGACGGTGGCGAAACCCGTCCGGCTCTGGCCGAGCGGCGTCAGAAATCGCGGAAGGT
>JASGEG010000543.1:0-12100 GCA_047606605.1 Rhizobium sp. | reverse complement strand
GCCGTCCGTATCCCAGACATAGACGCCTTCGCCGCGGGTGAGCACGACGTCGAGCGGCTTGTAGTTATGGGCGCCGAGGCGCTGTTCGGTAGCGATGAGATCGGCTGATGCGCTCATTTTAGTCTCCCCCGGAGCGGGCAGCCCCCCGAAATTAACCTTCGGGGACCCTGCCGGATTGAAAAGTCAGGCCGCCCTTGTCGGCCGGTCGAAGATGCGCCGGCCGAACAGGCTCGCCGCCATCTCCACGAGGACGCGGGCGCTCTTGCCGCGATCGTCCAGGAAGGGATTGAGCTCGACGAGATCGAGCGACGACACCAGGCCGCTGTCGGACAGCATTTCCATGATCAGATGGGCTTCGCGATAGGTCGCGCCGCCCGGCACAGTCGTTCCCACACCCGGTGCGATATCCGGATCGAGAAAATCGACGTCGAAGCTGACATGCAGCAGGCCGTTGGCGGCGCTGACCGTATCCAGCACCTGGCGCATGATGGCGGCCACGCCCTGTTCGTCGAGCGAGCGCATGTCGAAGACATTGACGCCATGCTCGCGGATCTGCTCGCGCTCGCGCGGATCGACCGAGCGGATGCCGACCTGGAAGACCCTCTTCGGATCGACCAGGGGCCGGCCCGCCGGCAGCACGCCGGCGATTTCCGCCTCGCCGCAGAAGAAGGCGACGGGCATGCCGTGAATATTGCCCGACGGCGAGGTGGCGGGTGAGTTGAAGTCCGAATGCGCGTCCAGCCAGAGCACGAAGAGCGGCCGGCCGGCCTCGGCCGCATGGCGGGCCATGCCCGAGACGCTGCCCATGGAAAGGCTGTGGTCGCCGCCGAGCATCAGCGGGAAGCCGCCGGAGGAGGCGACCTCGTAGACCTTGGCTTCGAGCGCGCGGGTGAAGGCGCCGACGATCTTGAGATTATGCGCTTTCGGGTCGTCCGGCAGGTCGGCGGCGGGGGTGGGGCGCAGGTCGCCGCTGTCGGTGACGCGGTGGCCAAGCTCGGTCAGCGCCGTCTCGATGCCGGCAATGCGCAGCGCCGTCGGGCCCATGCTGGCGCCGCGGCGGCCGGAGCCTTCCTCAAGCGGAACGCCGATCAGCGTGACGGGTGTGGATTCTATGTTCATCGGCGGCGCTCCAGGGCGTTAGGGGCTGTCGATTCCCATTATCGATTGTGGGAACGGCAGCAAAAAGGTGGAAAATTGCCAAAAATCGAGTAGTTTTCGACAGATTGCACAATGTAACTTAGCAAAATGACAAGTCTATGGATGATCTTGATCGCGACCTCCTGAGTGCGCTGCGCCACAACGCCCGCGCCTCCGTTTCCTCGCTCGCGGCGGCGACCGGCGCCTCGCGCGCAACCGTGACCGCCCGCATCGAGCGGCTGGTCGACAACGGCACCATCACCGCCTTCACCATCCGCACCGGCCACGAGGTCCGTTCCGCCGGCGTACGCGCCATCGTCCTGATCGAAGTGCTCGGCAAGATGGCGGACAAGGTTGCCGATCAGCTTCGCGGCCTGCCGCAGGTGCGGGCGCTGCACAGCACCAACGGCAAATGGGATTTCATCGCCGAGCTGGAGGACAGGGATCTCGCCTCCTTCGACGAAACGCTGCGTCGCATCCGGTTGATCAACGGCATCAATACGACGGAATCGAACATCCTGCTGAAAACGAGCAAGATGGGATTTTGACTTTTGCCGGCGGCGATGGCCCGATCCTGCATTTCAAGGCATAATGGCCGCGCAACGCAGCAGCCGGTCCGATGGAGCGCTCGCCTCGAGGTCGAATATGTCAGCCAATCTTGAAATCCGTCAATATGCCGGCCCCGACCGTCACCGCCATGATTACAGCCAGATCCTGTTTCCGATGCGCGGCTCGATGCTGGTGGATGTCGAAGGGCGGACGGACGTGGCCTCCAGCCATTGCCTGACGATCATCCCGCAGGATCACATGCATGATTTCGCGCCGAGTTCCGATTGCAGCCTCATGGTGCTCGACGTGGAGTCGGCCTCTCTTCCCGAAGTGTTGCTTCCCTCGGTCGTTGGGCCGCCACCGGCCCTGACCGTCAGGGTCGAGCCGTGGCTGTGGCGGCTGTTCAGCCAGCTTGGCCGGGAAGTGGAGGCGGATCGGAGGCGTGCGGCGGATGCCGCGCATCTGGCGCTGAGCGGGCTGCAGCTCGTCCAGCGCGGGCGGGATGCGCGGCTCTCGCCCTTGGGCAGGGCGCAGCAGCGCGTCGTCAATCTTGCCAACGGGGTCGACGGTCTCGAGGCGGCCAGCGTGTCGAGCGCGGCGCGCATGGCCGGCCTCGGGCAAAGCCAGTTCCATGCCCTGTTCCGGGACATGGTCGGCCAATCGCCGAAGCAATATCAGTTGCGCAGGCTTTTCGACCGTGCCGTCGATCTGCTGGCCAATACGTCGCTGCCAGTTTCGGAGATCGCCTATGAGCTGGGCTATCGCAACGCCTCCTCCTTCAACCGGCAGTTCAAGCAGCGCTTCGGCGTGACGCCATCGGAATTCCGCAGCGCCAGGGCGGATTGAAAATCGGAGATTCGGTCAAGTCTTTCGCAGCTTCGCCTCATCACATCGACCCTGATTCCTGCGACATTCCGATGATGAACAATCCGGCTCTACAGGAGGCTCGTTTGACCAAACTGACCGATTTCAAAGCCCTCACCTTCGATTGCTACGGCACGCTGATCGATTGGGAAACCGGCATCTGGAATGCGCTGCAACCGCTCTTGAGCGAAGGCGGGCTGACGCTCGGCCGCGACGAAGCGCTGGAGTTCTTCGGCCGGGTGGAGACCGAACAGGAGCTGGCAACACCGTCCCTGCGCTATTCGTCGCTGCTGGCGGTGGTGCATGCCCGCATGGCGAAGATAGAGGGCGTGCGCGTCGCGGCGGATCTGCACGAGCGCTTCGGCGGCTCGGTTCCCGACTGGCCGCCCTTTGTCGATTCCGCCAGGGCGCTCGCCTATCTCAAGACGCACTACAAGATCGTCATCCTGTCGAATGTCGACCGTGCCAGCTTTGCGGCCAGCAACCGTAAGCTCGGCGTGACGTTCGACGCGGTCTATACGGCGGAGGATATCGGCTCCTACAAGCCCGATCCGCGCAATTTCACCTATATGCTCGACCATTTGCGGGATGATCTCGGTATTGCGCCCGCCGAGGTGCTGCATGTCGCGCAAAGCATGCATCACGATCATGTGCCGGCCGCGAAGGCGGGGCTGGCGCGCGCCTGGATCGACCGGCGCTCCGGCTTGGCCGGTGGTGGCGCGACCCCGGTGCCGGCGGATATCCCGACGGTGGATTTCGTGTTCAGGAGCCTTGCCGAATTCGCGGACGCGCATCGCAGCGCCCTTGGCGGCTGATATCCGCGGCGAAGGCCGGGAGAGCAGCCGGTGGCGGGGGAGGTCCTGAGCGGGCTTTCCCGGCCTTTTCGCCTCAATATTCACGCTCGTAGACGACACCGGCCTCGCCGGCGCCGTCGGAGCCGGCGGCGCCCCGCAGCTTCACGCCGCGTCCGACATTGAAGTTGATGATCGCCTTGGTGTTGTTGGAGGCGCCTTGCTGCAGCTCGATATAGGTGCGCTTGTTCAGATATTTGCCGGCGCCGACCTGGGCCTGGCCGTTGGAATCCGTGGAGATGTCGAGATCGTCGACGCCGAGGTGGCTGCGCAGGCCTTCGAACAGCGAGGTGGAGCGGCCACCGGCGAGCTGGCTGGCGGCATCGGCGAGCTGGGCAATCTGCATGGCTGACAGCTTCGACATGGACTGGCCGAAGATGAGCTGCGCCAGCACCTCGTCCTGCGGCAAAGCGGGCGAGGAGGAGAAGCTGATCTGCGGATCGTTCGCAAGGCCGGTGACGTCGACGGTGATGGTGGTCGAGCTCACCGTCGAGGTCGCCTCCATGTTGAGGGCGGGCGTCAGATCGCCGCCGAAGGTGATCTTGCTGCTGTCGGTGAAGTCCAGGCGGCGGCTGAGGATGGTCAGGCGTCCGCGGCGCATGGTGAAGCCGCCGGAGACGACAGGGCTTGCCGCCGTGCCGCGCACCGTGATGCTGCCGCCGAGTTCGGCGTCGATGCCGCGGCCGCGCACGAATATCTGCGAGGGCGCGTCGAGCTCCAGCTCTATGCCGAGGCTGGTGGATTTGCTGCTCGGGGCCTGCGGCTTCTGGTCCTTGAACTGGGCGTTGACCGCCGCCGGTGCGTTCTTGTGCTTGATGTTGATCTCGGAGAGCGAGGCCGGCAGCTTTTCCGGCACGGTGATCGACGCCTTGCTGAGCTTGAGATTGCCGGTCAGCACCGGTGCCGTCATCAGCGGCCCCTTGATGCCCATCGTCCCGTTGACGGTCGCGGTCACCAGCGTACCGTCGACATAGGTGGCATTGTTGAATTTGAGCTGGATATCGGCGGGAAAGCCGCTATCGGGAACGATGCCGACCGTGCCGCTCGCCGAGACGCTGCCGCCGCTGGCGAGATTGCCGTTGAGGCGCGAGATCACCGCCTGCTTGCCGTCGAGCGTGACGGTGACGGCAAGGCCGTTGAGGGTGAGATTGCGGCGGACATCGATGAGCTTGGCGCCGTCCGTCGTGATCGTGCCGGTGACGGTCGGAGCCGCCGTCGTGCCCGATATCTGCAGGTCGATCCTGGCTGTGCCGTTCATGACCAGGCCCTGTGCGGCAAGCTGGCCGGAAAGCGCGTCGAAGGGCAGGTTGCCGGAGAATTTCAGCCCCATCGCCTTGTTGCCGGCGACGGCGACCGTGCCGCCGCCGTTGAGCGCAAGACCGCTCTGGCCGGTCAGATTGGTGTCGATGGTGACGGTATTGTTGGCGAACTGGCCGTTCGCCTTGATGGCGAGCGGGCCGAGCCCCGCCGACTTCGTCTGGCTGGTTACCGCACCCGACCAATTGCTCTGAAAGGCGACGACGGGGGCCGCCGCCTTGCCTGTCACGGTGACCGTGCCGGAGATCGCGCCCTCGGCGGCAAGCGTCGGGGCGAAGACATTGGCGAGGCTGGCGGGCAGGTTGGCGATCCTGGCATTGATGTTCAGCGCTTGGCCGGCGGTGCCGTCGACGACGATGGAGCCGCCGCCGGTCTGGATGGTCAGATCCTTCAGCGCCACCGTGCCGTCACGGATGGTGATCTTGGTCGGCGAGGCGAGCTTGACCGGAATGGTGCGCGGGGCGCCGGCGAAATTGTCGATGCTGACGACCGTCTGGCCGCCGCCGGTCTCGACATTGCCGTTCGCGGTAAGGGGTGCATTGTCGTAGCGCGACTTGAGATCGAAGACCGTGCGGCTGCCCTGCTGCGTGAAGGTCAGGCCGAGGTCGGCGACGCGATTGGCGCCGGAGGCGATGGCATCGGCGCGGATGCTGCCATTGGCGGAAAAGGCCTTCAGATCGTCGACGGTCAGCGCGATGACCGGCTTGTTGATGACGAGATCGTCGCGGCGGATGCCGCCGCCTGTGGCATCGACCTTCAAGCCGATCTTGCCGTTGGCGCTGGAAAGATCGACCTCACCCTTGAGATCGCCGCTGGCCTTCTGTCCGGCAAGCGCGGCGAGCAGGCTGAGATCGGGAAGATCGAAACTCAGCGTGCCTGACGGCTCGAAACTCGGGGTGAAATCCAGCTTGCCCTGCACCTTGTTGGCGCCGATCTCGGCCGTGAGCGCGGGGATGCTGGTGCGGCCGTCCTGCGAGGCGGCATTGGCGGTGATGCGGATCGGCTTGCCGTCGATGGCGCCGCTGGCCTGGACGTTCGCCTGCGGGGCCTTGGGATCGGCGGTGCCGGTCACGCCGACCTCGAGCGTATCCAGCAGACGGCCGGCGAGCTTGACGTCGGCGGCTTTCAGAGAGGCATCGATGCCGAGCGCGGTCAGCGGCCCTTTCGCCTTGACGGCGATATCGGCCTGGCCCTCGGCATTCTGGATGAGCTTGGAGAGATCGAGCAGCTTGCCCGTCAGGTTCGATGCCAGCGTCTGGTCGTCGAGCGCGACATTGCCGTTGATCTCGCCGACATTCGATTTCAGCGCCAGGTTGGAAAGGTTTATTTTCGTTGGCACGGTGCCGGCGACCTGGCCCTCCAGCGAGATCGTTCCCTCGAACTTTTCCGCAACGCCGTCCGGCAGCACGGCCGGCAGGGCAAAGAGCTTGAAATTGCCGGTCAACGCCTTCGTCGGAAGGGTATATTTGCCGTTGACCGTGCCGCCGATGCTGGCGCTTTCCAGCGTCGTGTTGTTGAAGCCGATCGTGTCGGACGAGAGCTGCAGGGGCACGGTCAGGGAGACGGGCGCGCGCACCAGGCGGTTGAGATCGGGGCTGGCAAAGGCCGTCTGTCCGACAACGAGGCGAAGCTGCACAGGCCCCGACGTGGTGCTCAGATTGAAGGCGTCGCTCTTGGCGCTGACATTCACCTGGCCGATCTGGCCCTGCGGCGCGCTGATACTGTCGAGCGTCGCCTTGGCGTCAATCTTGACCGACTGCGCGGCCCCGGTCAGCGCGACGTCGGCGCGCGAGATCAGGGCGCGGACTTCGCCATTTTCCATCGGCCAGCGGAAATCGACCGGGCCGGAAGTGCCGAGCAGGTTGGCGTTGAGGCTGTTATTGCCCGAGGGGTCGAGCGTGCCGGAGGCGGCGATGACGACGCTGCCGGTGGCGAGATTGCCGGTCTGGATATCGATCTTGCCCTTGCCGTCGAAGGTGGCGGAAAGATCGATCGTCGTCTGGCCGGCAAAGAGCGGGCGCATGGTCGGCGGCAGCAGCGAATCGACATCGCCGCCACCCTTGACGTCGATATGGTGCAGACCGTCGGCGGAGATGGCGTGATGGCCGTCGATCGAGACCGTCGGCTTGTCGTCGAGCGCCGCCTGCAGCTTGCCGGCCCAGTTCGACAGGGGGCCTTCGCCGGAAAGGTTGATGTTGATCGCAGGCCCGCCGGGCAGATGCAGCAGTCCGGCGAGCAGACCGTCGCGCGGTTCGGCGATCTGGGCCTTCAGGTTCAGCCGGTTTTCGGCCGGGGCGAAGGAGATGTTGGTCGAGAGCTTGGCGTCGGGGACGTCCTGGCGGTTGGCGTTGAGGATGAGGTCGATGCTGCTGCTGTTCGCCTTGACGCTGCCGGCGGCCGCCAGCGCGAAATCCTGGCCGGCGACGGCCTGGCCGATGCGCAGGTCCGGCAGGGCGATGGCGCCGATATCGATGGCGATGGGCAGGGAGAAGCCGCCGCCCTCGCTCGCCGTGGCCTGCGGCTCGGTCTTTGCCGTCGCGACGGGCAGGCGCTGGAAATCCACGGCATCCACGGCAACACGATCGGCATGGAAGGTGCCGGTCAGCAGCGAGGCCGGCGACCAGTCGATCGCGAGGTTCTTCACCTTGGCGACGGTGCCTTTCGTGTCGGTTACGGTGATGGCGCCGACTCTGAGATTGCCGGTCAGCAGTCCCGAGGGTTGGTCGATGGCGATGGTACGGTCGGGCGTCGAGACGAGCTTCGCCACCTGGTCCACGGCATAGCCGGTGGCGCCCGGTACGAAGCCGACGACAAGCACCGCTGCAATGGCCAGCACGAGAATTGCCACCACCGCGTAGCCGATGAAGCGCAGCAATCTCCCGAAAATTCGAATCAACATGCTCATGAGAGCGACAGTAACCTCACTTTTGTAACCGCGTGCTGAACCCGACCCTACGGTATCAGAAGGATTGGCCGATGCCGGCATAGATGCCGTATGCCGTACCGTCAGGATATTTCTTCAAGGGAACGGCGACATCGAGCCTGATAGGCCCGAAGGGCGTAGCGTAGCGCAGACCCACGCCCGCGCCAATGCGAAGATCGGAAAAGTCGGGAAAAGTGCTGTTGGTGACGCTGCCGACATCGATGAAGGGCACGATGCCGATCGAGTCGGTGATCTTGACGCGGGCCTCGAAGGAGGCGGTGGCATAGGCACTGCCGCCAAGCGCATCGCCATTGGAATTATAGGGCGAGATTTCCTGATAGGCATAGCCGCGCACCGAGCCGCCGCCGCCGGCATAGAAGCGCCGGGTCGCCGGAATGTCGGCGACGCTGTTGGCGCCGAGCAGCGAGCCGAGCGAAAGCTTGCCGGCAAAGACGACATTGTTGTTGGCGCCGATGCCCTGATAGCCGGAAATCGAGCCCTCGATGGAGCTGAACACCGTGCCGCCCAAGGCTTCATAGCTCGGCTTGGCGCTGATCGAGGCGCGGTAGCCCTCCGTCGGGTCCAGCTTGTTGTCGCGCGTGTCCCGGACATATTCGAGCGGGATCGCCACCGTCAGATAGTTCTGATCGCCATAGGCGTCGGTGCTGTCCTGCTCATAGGATATTTCGCCGCCGGCGGAGATGGTATCCTGATCGGACAGCTCGTAGGCGAGGCCGGCGCTCGCGGTAACGGTATTGGCATCATAGGCGTCGGGATGCAGGCTCTGCATCTTCAGGCCGGCGGTGAAGGTCGCCGAGGGATAGAAGGTCGCCGGCCGGACATAGGTGACGCCGGCGCTGTAGTCGAGCTGGCCGACATCGGTGGATTCGCCGATGCGCGAGACCGATCCCTCGATGCGCAGCGAGTCCGCCCGGCCCGTCAGGTTGCGGTGGCCCCAATAGCCCTGCAGGCCGATGCCGTCGATGGTGGAATATTGCGCGCCGACGCCGAAATAGCGCTGCTTGCCTTCCGACACTTCGATGGTCATGGGAATGCTGCCGTCCGGCGCCAGCTTGTCGGCCTCGCGGATGGTGACGCTGGAGAAGACGCCGAGCTTGCGCAGTCGGTCGGACGCCTTTTTCAGCTCATCCGGCGAATAGGGCCTGCCTTCGTTGATGCGGGCATAGGTCTTGATGAAATCCGGATCGACCGATTTCTGGCCGGTGACGCCGACATTGCCGAAGGGGGCGACCGGACCGCTCTCGACCCCCAGCGTCACATCGACCGTGTCGGTGGCGTGGTCGGCGACGACATCGCGCCTGGTCTGTTTGGCGAGCGGATGTCCCTCGTTCTTGAAGTCGGCGACGATCCTGTCGCCGGCCTTCAGAATGGTCAGCGAACCGGCATCGCCGCCGGGCGTCAGCCCGTATCGCGCGGGGTCGCGGCTGGCCGCGTCGCCGAGCAGGCTGATCCTGCCGAGCTTGAAGACCGGACCGGGATCGACGCTCACCGTGACGGGGACGGGGTTGGCGCGGCTGAAGTTCGGGTTCGGCGGCAGGGCATCGAGATCGGTGCCATTGACGGTCACGGTCACGACCGCGCCGTAACGGGCTTTCTCATAGAGGGTGGCGATCAGCCGGTCGCGGTCGTCGCGCGCCTTGATGACGACGCCGAGATCGCCGGAGACCGGCTTTTTCTTGTCGGCCACCAGCATCGAACTGTCGCTCAGCGCTTCCTTGAGGTCCTTGTCGAGATTGTCGGTCTTCAGCTCGACGGTGTAGCGGACGGGATCGCTCACCTCGTCCGTCGTCTCGTCCTCGCCCCAGAGCGTCATGCCGAACAGTTTGAAAGCAAAGGCATTTTCAGCCCAGAGGGGGCCGAGCGCAAGCGTTGCCGCAACCGTCACCACGGTGCCTGCTCGCCGATACGCAATACTCTTACTCGGACCAGTTCTTTTACGCATACGCCGCTTTACGGTTATATGAGAACTTACTCAGCTTGACGTTTCCCCCGGGTTAACGCGCGGGCACCATAGAGGCAAAAGTCCGTTAGGTGTACCTTTTTTAGACTCCGGAACTCGTAAAAAATGGCCGAAAAAATGAAAGATCCCCGTCTTTTGCCCGGGATTCACGGCAATTGCGGCGGTTTGCAAGGGGGAGACGGCGGCTGTTGTTTTTCGCATTCGGCGCGTCTGATCCGGCGTTGACATCGAGGTAGCAGCGTACCGATCATGAACAAAAAAAGCCCCGGACCAATGTCCGGGGCTTCGATATTCAAATCTGTATTCAAATCTGCGATCGATCAGTAGCCGCCGTTGTAGCCGCCGTAACCACCGCGATAGCCGCCGCGCGGGCAATCGTCGATATAGCGGCGACCGTAGCGGTCGCGGTAATAGCACTGGCCGGGCTGTTCGGAGACGCTGCCGATCACCGCGCCGGAAACGCCGCCGATGGCCGCGCCGACGGCTGCCCCGCGGACATTGCCCGTCACGGCGCCGCCGATGATGGCGCCGGATGCAGCGCCGATGCCGGCGCCCTGTTCAGTCGGGGTGCAGCTTGCGATCGACAAGCCGACCATTGCGAGCATAAGAACTTTCTTCATTTACTCTCTCCAACGTTAGTTAAGCCGGACCCCCGGCCAACGTCGTCCCATTCTTCAGCTCCACCACGATGGGCTGTCCTACAGTCCTGCAGCTAAAGAGAAATATCGTGTAAAATATGATTGTCCATCGGGCGTTTGTATTTTTTTGGCTGCTAAACTAGCGGCGCGCCCGTCTGGCGGCTGAAAGCGGACAATACCGGGAAGAAAAATCCGCCATCCCTCAAAGGTAGAGGTTGATCGTACTTCAAAAAAGTCAAATGATGGCAAATGCCTCTGGAGGAGAGGCGTGGAGGAAAATATGGCAAAAGTGACTTTGACGGTGAACGGCCGGACAGTCAGTGGGGAGTGCGAGGACCGCACCCTGCTTGTCCATTTCATCAGGGAAAAGCTTGGCCTGACGGGAACCCATGTCGGCTGCGACACCAGCCAGTGCGGCGCCTGTGTGATCCATATGGACGGCAAATCGGTCAAGAGCTGTTCCATCCTTGCCGTGCAGGCGTCCGGCTCCGCAATCACAACCATCGAGGGTCTGGCCGCCAATGGCGAGCTGCACCCCGTCCAGGCCGCCTTCAAGGAGCATCACGGCCTGCAATGTGGTTTCTGCACGCCGGGCATGGTGATGACGGCCGTCGACATGATCAACCGTCATGGCGGTTCGCTGGACGAGAAGACCGTGCGGGCCGAGCTGGAAGGCAATATCTGTCGCTGCACCGGCTATCACAACATCGTCAAGGCGGTGCTATCCGCCAATGCCGAAATGCACGCCGCCAGACAGGCGGCCGAGTAAGTTTTCACCGAGATTGTCTGGCGAACGCCAACGGCTGTTATCTTGGCGGATCGCCGGCCCGAAACCCTGATCGGAGGATGTCATGGGTGTTGAAGGCATTGGTGCGCGCGTCGCGCGAAAGGAAGACAAACGGTTTCTGACGGGCAAGGGGCGCTACACCGACGATATGGTGGTGCCGGGCATGAAATATGCCTATTTCGTCCGCAGCCCGCATGCGCATGCGAAGATTGCCGGCATCGATGCCGCGGCGGCCCTGGCCATGCCGGGCGTGATCGGCGTGCTGGATGGTAAGGCGCTGCTGGCCGACGGCATCGGCAATCTGATCTGCGGCTGGATGATCCATTCCAAGGACGGTTCGCCGATGAAGATGGGTGCCTGGCGGCCGCTGGCGGTCGATACCGTGCGCTATGTCGGCGACGCGGTGGCGATCGTGGTGGCGGATTCGCTCGGCGAGGCCCGCGATGCGGCCGAGGCCGTCGTGGTGGATTATCAGGAGCTTCCCGCCGTCATCGAGGCGGTCGACGCGCTGGAGCCGGGGGCGCCGCAGATCCATCCCGAAGCGGCAAACAACCTGATCTTCGACTGGGAGCTTGGCGACGGCGCCGCCACCGACAAGGCGATCGCCGAGGCCGCGCACGTCACCGAGATCGAGCTGCACAACAACCGGCTGTCGCCGAACGCCATGGAGCCGCGCGCCGCGCTCGGCATCTATGATGCCGCCGAGGATCACTATACCTGCTACACGACCAGCCAGAACCCGCATGTGGCGCGGCTCGTCATGAGCGCCTTCTACAATGTCGCCCCGGAAAACAAGCTGCGGGTGATCGCGCCCGATGTCGGCGGCGGCTTCGGCTCGAAGATCTATATCTATCCGGAGGAGATCGTCTGTCTCTGGGCGTCGAAAAAGACCGGCGTGCCGGTCAAGTGGGCGGCCGACCGCACCGAGGCGTTCCTGACCGACGCGCATGGCCGTGACCATGTCTCCAAGGTGAAGATGGCCTTCGACGCGCAGAACCGCATCACGGCGCTGAAGGTCGACACGATAGCCAATCTCGGCGCCTATATGTCGCT
>JASGEG010000542.1:0-2880 GCA_047606605.1 Rhizobium sp. | reverse complement strand
GGAGCGCGGGGCCATTGGCAGGTCGTGGGCACGCCGACGCAGATCGCCGATGTGCTGGAAGAGCGGTTCGAGAATTATGGTGCCGACGGCTTCAACATCATGGCGCCGATCATGCCGGGCGGACTTGCCGACTTCATCAATCTCGTCGTGCCGGAGCTGCGCCGCCGTGGTCTGTTCCGCCAGGAATACGAGGGGTCGACGCTACGCGAAAATCTCGGGCTGAAGCGTCCGCCCAATCGCTTTGCCGCAGGCAATGCGGTCGCGGCAGAATAGGAGAGAACCAATGGCGCGTGACAAGCTGTTTCTGATTTCACCGGGTTTTTCCGATCCCAAGCAGCCCGGCACCATCTTCGTCTGCCCCCATTGCAACGCGATCGAAGGCCTGCTCGCCAGTTTTCCCGATCTTGCCTCCGCCATCGAGGTCGAGCGCGTTCCCTTCGCGCGGCCACGCCAGAAAGTGATCGATGCGATTGGCGAGGAGAACCAGTCTTTGCCGGTTCTCATCCTTGCGGGCGAAGCCCCCGCCGATGCCGGGAATCGCAATGGAACGCACTTCGTCAGCGCGACGGATCGCATTCTGGAACTGCTTTCCGAGCGCCACGGCTTTCCGCGCCTGCACAGATGAAGGGAAATGAACGATGACCGTCAAACCCAGCGGCTTCGAGGCACCCCTGCCCTCGCCCACTCTCTTTGCGCCGGATGTGTCAAATCCCCACCTGGCGAAAGCGGTGGAGCTGCGGGACATCTTCGCCCGGGATGCGGTCGAGCGCGATCAGCAGGGCGGCAGGCCCGAAGAACAGGTCCGGCTTCTCAAGGAAAGCGGTCTCGTCAATCTGCTGATCCCCGAGGAATTCGGCGGCCTCGGCGAACGCTATTCGACGGCGATGCGGATCGTGCGCGAATTCGCCAAGGTGGACGGATCGATCGGGCATCTCTACGGCTATCATTTCAGCCCGTTGCAGAATGCCGTTACCGCCGGTCCCGATGCCCGCTCCGAGGACATCCTGCGCCGCTCGGCGGCGGGCCGATGGTTCTGGGGCAACACGACCAACAGCTTCTCCAAGAGCCTGTTCGGGCGGCGCGAACCGGATAGCGGCGTCATCCTCAACGGCTTCCGGCCCTTTGCCTCGGGATCGCATGTCGCCGACTATCTGACCGTCGCCTGGGAGGATGAGGAGACAAACCAGCGCAGCGTCGCCTATATCCCGCCAAGCCGCGAGGGGATCACCATCGCCGACGATTGGGACGGCATCGGCCAGCGCCAGACCGGTAGCGGCAAGGTCTTCTACAAGGACGTCAAGATCCATGCCGACGAGATTCTGCCGGAACGGCCGCGCGACCCGATCACCTTGCTGACGCCGATGCAGCAGCAGAGCGTCCTGCTCAATGTCTTCATCGGCAGTGCCCAGGGCGCCTTGATCGCCGCGCGCGACTATACCGTCACCAAATCCCGACCGTGGATCTATTCCGGCGTCGAACGCCATCAGGACGATCCGTGGATCAAGCGGCAATATGGCGAGCTCTGGATCAAGGTGCAGGCGGCGACGGCACTTGCCGACCGGGCATTGACGACGCTGGACGACGCCTATGCCAAGGGGCAGGAACTGACGGAGGAAGACCGCGGCAGGACGGCGATCGCGGTTGCCTCCGCCAATGTGCTGGCGGGCCGCGTCGCCCTGGAGGTGACCAGCGAAATCTTCGAGGTGATGGGCGCGCGCTCCGCCGTCAGGCCCTTTGGCTTCGACCGTTTCTGGCGCAACGTCCGCATCCATACGCTGCACAATCCCGCCGAATACAAGACCCGCAATGTGGGGCACTGGTTCCTGACGGGAGAGTTTCCAGAACCGGGGATATTTCAATGAGTTCGGAACGAAAGCTTCATCTCAACATCAACATCCTGCATTCCGGTTTTTCGCCGGCGGCGTGGCGGATGGAGGGAAGCGACCCGCGTGCCTCCTTCGACATCAACCACTATATCAACGTCGCCCGCATCGCCGAGCGCGGCACTTTCGATGCGATCTTCCTGGCCGACCAGGCGGCCATTTCCGACCGCGTCGATTTCCGGCCGCTGACCTCGCTGGAGCCGACGATCGTGCTGGCCTCCGTGGCGGCCCATACCGATCGCATCGGCCTCATCGCCACGGCCTCGACAACCTATAACGAGCCCTACAATATCGCCCGCCGTTTCGCGACGCTGGATCATGTCAGCGGCGGCCGGATCGGCTGGAACATCGTCACCAGCGCCGATCTGTCGCAAAGCCGGAACTTCGGGCTGGAGAAGCCGGTGGCGCATGGCAGCCGCTACGAGCGGGCCGCCGAATTCACCGCGGTCGTTAAAGCGTTGTGGGACAGTTGGGAGGAAGAGGCCTTCGTCGGCGATGTCGCCACCGGGCGCTTCGTCGATCCCACACGGGTGCATGCGATCGCCCATCGCGGCAAGCATTTCTCCGTTCATGGTCCGCACAATATCCCGCGCCCGCCGCAGGGCCATCCCGTCCTCGTTCAGGCCGGCGGCTCCGACGACGGGCGGGAGCTTGCCGCGCAACACGCCGAAGCCGTATTCTCGGCTTCTCAATCCTTCGAAGAGGCGCTGGATTATGCCAGCGATCTCAGGACCCGCGCCGCGCGTTTCGGCCGTGCGCCGGACAGCCTGCTGGTGCTCGCCGGTCTCGCCACCATCATCGGCAGCACGGAATCCGAAGCCAAGCGGCGCCAGGAAGAGCTGCGAGACCTCATTCCGCTGGAATACAGCCTTGCGCGGCTGTCGGGTGTGCTGCAGGTGGACTCGAAGCGGTTGAAGCTCGACGAACCGTTGCCGGACGATATTCCGCAGCCGCCCGATGGCGGGCACACCTTCTTTCAGGCGACGCTCGCGCTGGC
>JASGEG010000541.1:0-20510 GCA_047606605.1 Rhizobium sp. | reverse complement strand
GCGATGAAACGGAAGCCGTTGCGGTCGCAAAGCTCCTGCAGCGTGCGGCGCAATTCGAGATTGGCGGCGACACCGCCCGCCACCACCAGCGCCGGCGTTTCCGCCGTCTTCGGAAACTCGTTCTTGAAGCGCTGCAAGCCGCGCCCGATCCGGTCCTTCAGCGTGCGCGAGATCGCCTTCTGGAAGGAGGCGCAGATATCGGCGATGTCCTGCTGGCTGACCGGCGCGATCGCGGTCGCCGCCTGCCGCACCGCCGTCTTCAGGCCGGAAAAGGAAAAGTCGAGCCGCGTCTCGCCGACCAGCGGCCGCGGGAAATCGAAACGGTCGGGATCGCCGCTCTTCGCCGCCGCCTCGACGGCCGGACCGCCGGGATAGGGCAGCCCAAGCAGCTTGGCCGTCTTGTCGAAGGCCTCGCCCAGCGCATCGTCGATGGTGGTGCCCCAGCGCTCATATTCGCCAACACCGCGCACGAGGATCAGCTGAGTGTGGCCGCCGGAAACGAGCAGCATGAGGTAGGGAAAGGCGAGACCGTCGGTCAGCCGCGCCGTCAGGGCATGGCCTTCCAGATGGTTGATGGCGTATAATGGCTTGCCGGTCGCCCACGAAATCGCCTTGCCGGTCATCAGCCCGACGAGCAGGCCGCCGATCAGGCCCGGCCCCGACGTGGCGGCGATCGCATCGACATCGGCCAGCGACACATTGGCGCGCTTCAGGGCTTCGTCGATCAGCGTGTCCAGCGCCTCGACATGGGCGCGCGCGGCAATTTCTGGCACCACGCCGCCATAGGCGCTATGCTCGTCCAGCTGGCTCAAAACCACGTCGGAAACGACTTTGGCGCTGCCGTCGTCGCGGCGCTCGACGATGGCCGCGGCGGTTTCGTCGCAGCTTGTTTCGATGCCGAGAATGCGAAGATTGGACGCCATGGAAGTCGTTCGTTGCCTGTTGGTCGATTGCGGTGAAGCCGAAATATGGTTACGGGAACTGTCGGTAACAACGGATCAGAGCGGATGCAAACAAAACCTTTCCGGATCGGCACGCGCGGCAGCCCGCTGGCGCTGGCGCAGGCGCACGAGGCTCGCGACCGCCTGATGGCGGCGCATGGCCTGCCGGAGGAAATGTTCGAAATCGTCGTCATGAGCACCAAGGGCGACCGCATCACCGACCGCTCCCTGGCGGCAATCGGCGGCAAGGGCCTGTTCACCGAAGAACTCGAGGAAAAACTGACCTCGGGCGAGCTCGACTTCGCCGTGCATTCGGCCAAGGACATGGCGACGACGCTGCCGGAAGGCCTGGCGCTGACCGCCTACCTCCCGCGCGAGGATATCCGCGATTCCTTCATTGGCCGAACGGCGCCGAAGCTGATCGAGCTGCCACGCGGCGCGACCGTCGGCTCGGCGTCGCTGCGCCGTCAGGCGCTGATCCGCCGCCTGCGCCCGGACATCAACGTCATCACCTTCCGCGGACTGGTCGAGACCCGGCTGCGCAAGCTGGAAGAGGGGCAGGCGGACGCGACGCTGCTGGCGCTGGCCGGCCTGAAACGGCTCGGCAAGGTCGATGTCATCACCGAGATCCTCGATCCCGACGAATTCCCGCCGGCGCCCGCCCAGGGCGCGATCGCCATCGAAAGCCGCATCGCCGACGCCAGGACGAACGAGCTGCTCTCCGCCATCAACGACGGGCCGACCTTCGACACGGTCTCCTGCGAACGCGGCTTCCTCGCCGCGCTCGACGGCTCCTGCCGCACGCCGATCACCGGCTATGCCGTCTGTGAGGGCGACCATATCCGCTTCTTCGGCATGATCCTCACCCCCGACGGCCAGCAGGTGCACACCACCACCATCGAAGGCCATCGCCGGGACGCCGAGGCGCTCGGCACCAATGCAGGCCAGGCGATCCGCGCCGAGGCCGGCAGCAGCTTTTTCGAAGACTGGACCTGACCGCCCATGCGCGTCGTCGTCACCCGCCCACGGCATTCGGGTGAACGCACCGCCCGGCGGCTCGCGCAGATGGGGCACGAAGCCCTGTTGCTGCCGCTGTCGACACCGATTCACGATACCGAGGCGGCCGGCCACGCGCTTTCAGAAACGCAAGGGACCATTGCCGTCACCAGCGCCGAGGCGATCCGCGCCCTTGCCGCGCTCGGAGAGGCCATCCGCCCGCATCTCCACCGCCCGCTCTTCGCCGTCGGCAAGGCAACGGCAAAGGAAGCAGGCACCCTCGGCTTCACGCGGGTTCTGGCGTCGGACGGCAGCGGCGTCGAGCTCGCGGAACTGATAGCGCACGATTCATCCGGCACTGCGCGGCCTCCCCTGCTCTATCTCGCCGGCTCGCCGCGCGCGGCGGGTTTTGAAACGAGGCTGGCGGAATTGAATATCCCACTCAGGATCGCCGAATGCTACCATATGCGCGACGCTGAACCCGATGACGCTGCGCTTCGCGCGCTTTTTCTCGGTGACCGCACCGAGACTGTATTGCTCTATTCGCGCCAGACGGCCTTGCGTTTCTTCGGCCTGCCCTTGCTGCGGCGGCAGCCGGAGATTCTGGCGGAAACATGGTTCTTCTGCCTCAGCGAAGCGATCGCGGAAACCGTTCCGACCGCCTTCGCCGCCCGGACGAAAATTGCCGCCATGCCGGACGAAGACAGTCTTCTGGCGCTTCTGATGACGGAGTGAGACCGCAATTTTGATCTAAGCTCTTTTCATATTCGACTTGTCTGTCTAACCTCGCTGCAGCGCAAGAAAAGAGGACCTCATGGTATCGCGAAAAACGCCAAACCATTCGAAGCCCAACGACGAGCCGATCACGATCGAGCTGAAAGCCGAGGAAGTCGCGCAGGCCGCCACCTCCGAAGATCTGACCGAGCGCAATCCAAGCGAACCCGGCAGTTCCTCCGCCGACGAGGTGGAAATGCCGCTGGAAACGGAGAAGGAAACCCTGCGCGACGAGGCTGACGAGCCTGCCGCCGAGACATCGGAGCAGAAACTCAAGGAGGAACTCGACAAGCAGGCGGAACCTCACGCCTACCGCGCCGAGCAGCCGGCCCCGCCGCAGCGGCAGCAGGGCGCGACGTCCGGCCTGATCGCCGCCGGCATTGTCGGCGGCCTGATCTCCCTCATCTGCGTCGGCGCCATTCAATATGCCGGCCTCCTGCCCGGCGGCCGGGCGGCGAAGGATGCGTCCGGCGATATCGCCGCACTCGGCGCCGAAATCGACGGGCTGAAACAGACCATTGCCAAGCTCGCGGCCGCCCCGGCGGCGGCTCCCGATACCGCCCTTGCGGCGCGCGTCGCCGCACTCGAGACATCGGCAGCCGGCAACACGGCCGGTGGCGGAGCATCCGCGACAGGCAATGGCGACGCCGATCAGAAGATCGCGGCCCTTAGCGCCGAGGTGGCGCAGCTGAAAGCAAGTCTGGACCAGGCGGCCCAAAACCAGGCTTCGGCCGATGCCGATGTTAGCAAGCGCCTGGAGGATGCCGAGAAGAAGCTCAGCAATCCCAGCCAGGAAAATGCCGTTGCCCGCGCCATTGCGGCCGCGGCCCTGAAGGCGGCGATCGACCGTGGCGGTCCCTTCCAGCCGGAACTCGACACCTTCGCCAATGTCGCCGCCGACGACCCCGCCGTCGCCGCCCTCAGGGCCTTCGCCCAGACGGGCATTCCTTCCCGCGCCGATCTGATCCGGCAGGTTTCCGCCGTCACGACGGCGATCGTTGCCTCGACTGAGCAGGACGACCCGAACCAAAGCTGGAGCGACCGGCTGCTGACGGGCGCCAAATCCCTCGTGCAGGTGCGCCCGGTCGGCAACGTCCCCGGCGACGGCATCGATGCCATCGCCGCCCGTTTCGAGGACAAGGTCAGGAACGGTGACCTGCCCGGCGCCGTTACCGAATGGAACAGCCTGCCGGATGCCGCCAAATCGGCTTCCGCCGCCTTCAAGCAGTCGCTGGAAGCCCGTATCCAAGTTGAGGATCTGGTGAGCGACGCGCTGTCCAAGGCGATCGCCAATACCGGAAAACAGAGCTGAGGACGGAGCACGGGAATGATCAGACTGCTTATCTTCGCCGTCCTCGTGGTTGTGCTCGGCTACGGCTTTTCCTGGCTTGCGGACCGGCCGGGCGATCTCTCGCTGGTCTGGGAAGGCCAGCTTTACCAGACCAGGCTGATCGTGGCCGCCGGCATCCTGATCGCTCTGATCGCCGCCATCATGATCGTCTGGTGGCTCCTCCGGCTGATCTGGAATTCGCCGCATTCCGTCACCCGCTATTTCCGCGCCCGCAAGCGCGACCGCGGCTATCAGGCGCTGTCGACCGGGCTCATCGCCGCCGGCGCCGGCAATGCGCTGCTCGCCCGCAAGATGGCGGCGCGCACGCGCGGCCTGATCCGCGCCGACCAGGAGCCGCTGATCAACCTGCTGGAGGCCCAGGCGGCCCTCATCGAAGGCAAGCATGACGAGGCGCGCCAGAAATTCGAGCAGATGGCCAACGACCCGGAAACGCGCGAGCTCGGCCTGCGCGGCCTCTATCTCGAAGCCAAGCGCCTCGGCGCGCATGAGGCGGCCCGGCAATATGCCGAAAAGGCCGCCGATCAGGCACCCTATCTGCCCTGGGCGGCGCAGGCGACGCTGGAATATCGCAGCCAGGCCGGCAACTGGGACGATGCCATCAAGCTTCTCGACCAGCAGAAGGTCGCCCATGTCGTCGACAAGGAGACCGCCAACCGCCAGCGCGCCGTGCTGTTGACCGCACGCGCCAACGACAGGCTGGAAAGCGATCCCGCCGGCGCCCGCGACGATGCGCTCGCCGCGCTGAAGCTCGTCGCCGATTTCGTCCCCGCCGCGCTGACCGCCGCCAAGGCGCTGTTCCGCGAAGACAAGCTGCGCAAGGCGGCCGCCATGCTCGAGCAGGTCTGGAAGGCCACGCCGCATCCCGAGATCGGCAAGGCCTATGTCCGCGCCCGCAGCGGCGACAGCGTCACCGACCGGCTGAAGCGCGCCGAACGGCTGGAAGCGCTGCGCCCGAACAATGTCGAGGCGCTGCTGATCACCGCGAAGGCCGCCCTCGATGCCCGCGACTTCGCCAAGGCCCGCGCCAAGGCCGAGGCGGCAGCCCGCATCGATGCGCGCGAAGGCGCTTTCCTCCTGCTCGCCGATATCGAGGAGGCCGAAACCGGCGACCAGGGCCGCGTCCGCCACTGGATGGCGCAGGCGCTGCGCGCCCCGCGCGATCCGGCCTGGGTGGCCGACGGTTTCGTTTCCGACAAATGGCTGCCGCTGTCGCCGATCACCGGCCGGCTCGACGCTTTCGAATGGAAGGCGCCCTTCGGCCAGATCGAAGGCCCGGTGGAAGAAGGCACCACCGTCTCGGTCGACGCCGCGCTGAAGTCGCTGCCGCCGATGCGGGAGCCCGCACCGACAACCGCAGCGGAAAAACCCGCTTCACCGATAGTTGCATCGCCGGCTGACGGCACCTCTGTTATAGAACTGGAACCGATCGCGGCGAAGCCGGCGACAGCCGTCGCCGCTGCCGTGACCGCACCGGCCGGCGAAACGGAAGCACGGCCCTTCTTCGGCGGTGCGCCGGACGATCCGGGCGTGAAGAATCGAGAACTTGAACCGGAACCCAAGACACGGCTCAAGTTGTTCTAGGGCATGATCCCTCCGGGGGCGCGTTGCGCTTTTGGACGGTCGTGCCTGAATTGCACCAAGAATGGAATCGGATGTTTGAACGCTTTCAGGAATTTTTCCAGAATCTGACCAAGGACCACCCCAAATCCGGTTTTGCTCCCGATGACCCCCGCATAGCGGTCGCAGCTCTCTGCTTCCAGGTGATGGAGGCGGACGGCAAGATCGCGGACAGCGAGAAGAAGCGGTTGCGCAAGCTCCTGAAGGGCCAGTACGGCCTCGACGGCCGCCAGCTCGATGCCTTGATCGCCGCCGGCCAGGAGGCCGAGAGCGAAGCGGTGGATTATTACCGCTTCACCTCCGATCTGAAGCGCCATCTGAACAGCGAGCAGCGCGTCGAGCTTCTCGGCATCCTCTGGGATATCGTCTATGCGGATGGCGAACGCAGCGAGATGGAGGATCATGCCATCTGGCGGATCGCCGACCTCATGGGCATCTCCGACCGCGAACGGATCATCAAGCGTCAGGAAGCGGCCGCCCGCGCGTCGAGCGCGCTGGTGGAGACCGGCGATGATGATTGAAGCGCCGAACAAGGGCGGGCGCGGGCCGGTTCTGATCGTCCTGCATCAGGAACGCTCCAGCCCCGGCCGCGTCGGACAGATGCTTCTGGAAAAAGGCTACGATCTCGATATCCGCCGCCCTGTGCTTGGCGACACATTGCCGGCGACGCTGGACGGTCACGCCGGCGCGGTAATCTTCGGCGGGCCGATGAGCGCCAACGATCCAGAGGATTTCGTCAGGGCCGAGATCGACTGGCTCAGAGTTCCCCTCAAGGAAAACCGCCCCTATCTCGGCATCTGTCTCGGCGCGCAGATGCTTGCCCGCCACCTCGGCGCCAAGGTGAAGCCGCGCGACGACGGCAAGACCGAGATCGGCTGGTATCCTCTGCAGCCGACGGAAAGGGGCCGGCTGCTGATGCGCTGGCCGCAGATGGTCTATCACTTCCACCGCGAGGGCTTCGACCTGCCGCACGGCGCCGATCTGCTGGCGACCGGCGACACCTATCCCAACCAGGCCTATCGCTATGGCGCCAACGCCTGGGGGCTGCAGTTCCACGCCGAACTCACCCGCGCCATGATGCAGCGCTGGGTCGTGCATGGCGAACACCGCTTCTGCATGCCGAATGCCCAGCAAGGCCGCGAGCATCTGGAAGGCCGCATGATCTTCGACGCCGCGCTGAAAGCCTGGCTCTCGGAATTCCTCGACCTGGTATTCGCCGGCAAGCAGGCGATGGCGGCTTGAAGCGGTAGATTGCGATAGTCTGCCCCGTTGTCCTCACGCCACCTGCGGCTCGTCCCCACGCTCCGGTGCGTTCAAACTGTCGATCCTGCGCAGTTGCGGGAAGCCTGTCGCCCAGATGACCGCCACCGCCAGCGTGCCGATGCCGCCGATGACGACGGCGGGGATGGCGCCGAAATAATGCGCCATGGTGCCGGCGCGGAACTCGCCGAGCTCGTTCGACGCGCCGACGAAGACCATGTTGACGGCATTGACGCGGCCGCGCACATGATCCGGCGTCCACAGCGTGATCAGCGTCTCGCGGACATAGACCGAGATCAGGTCGGATGCGCCCATGACGGCGAGCGCGGCGATCGACAGCCACGGCGTCTGCGAAATGCCGAAGATCAGCGTCCCCAGGCCGAACAGGCCGACGCCGACGAACATGCAAAGGCCGGCGCGATGCCGGATCGGATAGGTCGCCAGGAACAGGCCCATGGCGATGGCGCCGAAGCTCGGGGCGGCACGCAGCAGGCCAAGCCCCCAGGGTCCGAGTGTCAGCACATCGCGCGCAAAGACCGGCATCAGCGCCACCGCGCCGCCGAGCAGCACCGCGAAAAGATCGAGCGACACCGCCCCGAGCACCACTTTTTCCGACCAGATGAAGCGGAAGCCGGCGAGCATTTCAATGAGGCTGCGCGCCTCATGCGCGACGCGCTGCTGCGGCTTCGGGATCAGGAAGGTGAGCATCGAGCCGGCGGCAAAGAAAAGCACGGCGACCGTATAGGCGACGCCAGGCCCGACGCCATAGAGCAGGCCGCCCGCCACCGGGCCGAGGATGGCGGCGGCATCCCAGGACATCGAATTCCAGGTGATGGCGTTGGACAGATCCGCCGGCGGAATGAGATTGGGCGCCAGCGACTGCATCGCCGGCGACATGAAGGCGCGCTCGATGCCGAAGACGGCGAGGATCGCGAAGACCGCCAGCGGCGCGAAGCTGCCGGTCACGGTCAGGAACAGCAGCGCGGCCGTGCAGAGGGTGGCGACGAAGATGCAGATGGCCGCGATCATGCGCCGGTTGTAGCGGTCGGCCACGGTGCCCGTCACCAGGATGAGCAGCAACGACGGGGCGAACTGCACCAGGCCGATCAGGCCGAGATAGAGCGGCTTGCCGGTATGCTCATACATCTGCCAGCCGACGGAGACACTGACGACCTGTGTCGCGAAGGCGGTCAGGAAACGGGCAAAGAAGAAATAGGTGTAGGCGATATGCCGGAAGGCGGCAAACCGGTCTCCGCTGGCAGCGAACGACATGGAGGTGGGACTTTCCGGCCGGAACAACTGCGCAAAACGCACCCGCCTAGCCTGTTAAACATGATTCAGCGTGCTTCAGACTTGCCCGTTAAGTCGCCAATGTCTACATGTCTGTCAACCGCGAAATGGAGACGGACATGCTCGCCTTATTTCAAACCATTGATCTGGCTTTGAATCTTTATACCTGGGTGCTGATCGCCAGCGCCATTTTCTCCTGGCTCTATGCTTTCAACGTCATCAATTCGAGCAATCAGTTCGTCAATTCGGTCGGAAGCTTCCTCTATGCGGTCACCGAGCCGGCGCTGCGCCCGATCCGCCGTATCCTTCCCGATCTCGGCGGCATCGACATCTCGCCGATCATCCTGCTGCTGATCATCTTCTTCGTCCGCTCGCTGATGTGGAATTCGCTCTACCCGATCTTCGTGCGGTGAGCACGGCCTGGCAGGCCCAGCCGGATCATCTCCGGCTCTTCGTCCGGCTCACGCCCAATGGCGGGCGTGACGCCATAGACGGGATCGAGACCGGCGCCGACGGCGAAACCCATCTGAAAGCGCGCGTTTGCGCCGTGCCGGAAAAGGGCAAGGCCAACAAGGCGCTGATCGCCCTGCTCGCCAAGAGCCTCCGCATCCCCAAATCCTCCCTCAGCGTCATCTCCGGCGATACCGCGCGTAAAAAAATCCTCCGGATCGATGGCGACCCGGAGGATTTGATCGTCAGGCTGAACGCTCTGTCGAAGGATTGATCACTTCGCCTTCTTGGCGCGCTCGATCGCTTCGAGAATGAGCTCGCCGGCCTCCTTGGAGCCCTTCCAGCCGTAGATCTTCACCCACTTGCCGGGTTCCAGATCCTTGTAATGCTCGAAGAAGTGCTCGATCTGCTTCAGCGTGATCTCGGGAAGGTCGGTATGTTCCTTGACCTTCTCGTAGCGCAGCGTCAGCTTCGGCGAGGGAACGGCGATGATCTTCTCGTCCTTGCCGGAATTGTCTTCCATCATCAGCACGCCGATCGGGCGGACATTGATGACGCAGCCCGGAATCAGCGGACGGGTGCTGGCGATCAGCACGTCGATCGGGTCGCCGTCTTCGGAGAGCGTGTGAGGAACGAAGCCGTAATTGCCCGGATAGGTCATCGGCGTGTAGAGGAAACGGTCGACGACCAGCGTGCCGGCGTCCTTGTCCATTTCGTACTTGATCGGATGGCCGCCGACCGGAACTTCAACGATGACGTTCACGTCTTCAGGCGGGTTCTTGCCAATGGAAATCGCGTCGATGCGCATGCTGCTCCCCTAAATACGGTTGGTTGCCGCAAGGCAAATAGTCGGAATCATTCTGCAACGCAACAATGCATTGGTAGAGTGCGGGATTTTAATCGGAGATCGCGGCCGGCATCGCGCGGCCCGCTCAGGGCCAGACGAAGCCGATCTTCTTGAGCTGCCGGTGGTCGAAGGTCTCGATGCCCTCGCAGAAATCCGCGCCGCCCTGATTGCGGTAGAAGCGGTCAGCATTCTCGTTTTCCTCGAGGCACCAGACCACCAGGCCCTTGCAGCCGAGCGACTTCAACAGCCGCCGCGCCTCGCCGAACAGCAGCCGGCCAAGGCCGATGCCCTGATATTCGGGGCGCAGGTAAAGCTCGTAGATTTCGCCTTCCTGCGGCAGCGCGCGGGCGCGGTTGAGGCCGAGCGTCGCATAACCGGCAATCTCGCCGGCGACGTCGAGGACCAGCAGCGTTGCCGGCCCGCTGGTGGCCTTGCGCCACCAGGCTTCGCCGCGACGCTCGATCATCTGGCTGAGGGCACGATGCGGAATGATGCCGGAATAGGCGTACTGCCACGACTGGCGGTGCACCTCCGATATGGCTCGGGCATCATGCGGTTCAGCCCGCCGAACATCGATCGACAACGTCTTCATAACGTTCACTCTGGTCTCGCCAGCCGAAATTAACCATCCTCATTTACAAAGATGGCCGACTTGCCCACAGGCTTTATCCGTGGACGATCTCTGAAAATTAACGCCTTTTTAACCTTTGCCACAAGGGTCCAAAAATCGAACACACAAAATAAAAACCCCGGCGCGATGGCCGGGGTTGTTCGCTTCGAAGCGGTACAGGCTATGCCGTTACGCGTAACGCGCCTTTTCCATGCGCTTGCGCTCGTTCGGGTCGAGATACATCTTGCGCAGGCGGATCGACTTCGGCGTCACTTCGACCAGCTCGTCGTCCTGAATCCAGGACAGAGCGCGGTCGAGCGTCATGCGGATCGGCGGGGTCAGCTTCACGGCTTCATCCTTGCCGGCGGCGCGGATGTTGGTGAGCTTCTTGCCCTTCAGCACGTTGACCTCGAGGTCGTTGTCGCGCGAGTGGATGCCGATGATCATGCCGGCATAGACCTTCTCGCCGGCGTCGATGATCATCGGGCCGCGGTCTTCCAGGTTGAACAGGGCATAGGCAACGGCTTCGCCAGCTTCGTTGGCGAGCAGCACGCCGTTGACGCGGCCGCCGATCTCGCCCTTGTAAGGCTGGTAGTCGTGGAACAGACGGTTCATGACGGCGGTGCCGCGCGTATCCGTCAGCAGTTCCGACTGATAGCCGATGAGGCCGCGGGTCGGCGCGAAGAAGACGAGGCGGACGCGGTTGCCGCCGGACGGACGCAGCTCGGCCATTTCGGCCTTACGCTCCGACATCTTCTGCACGACGATACCGGAATGCTCTTCGTCGACGTCGATGACGACTTCTTCGATCGGCTCGAGAAGCTCACCGTTTTCGTCCTTGTGCATGACGACGCGCGGGCGCGATACGGCAAGCTCGAAGCCTTCGCGGCGCATGGTTTCGATCAGGACGGCGAGCTGCAATTCGCCACGGCCGGAGACATAGAACGAGTCCTTGCCTTCGGCTTCCTCGATCTTCAGCGCGACGTTGCCTTCGGCTTCCTTGAACAGACGGTCACGGATGACGCGCGAGGTGACCTTGTCGCCTTCGGTGCCGGCATAGGGGCTGTCGTTGACGATGAAGGACATGGTGACGGTCGGCGGGTCGATCGGCTGGGCGATCAGCGGCTCGCTAACCTGCGGATCGCAGAAGGTGTCTGCGACGGTGCCCTTGGACAGACCGGCGATGGCGACGATGTCACCTGCCTGCGCATCTTCGATCGGCTGGCGTTCGATGCCGCGGAAAGCGAGGATCTTCGAGATACGGCCGGTTTCGATCAGGTTGCCGTCGGCACCCAGAACCTTGACGGCCTGGTTCGGCTTGATCGAACCGGAATGGATACGGCCGGTGATGATGCGGCCGAGGAAGGGGTTGGCTTCCAGGATCGTGCCGATCATGCGGAACGGACCTTCGCCGACGGTCGGCTCCGGAACGTGCTTGACGACGAGATCGAGCAGCGGGCCGAGGCCTTCGTCCTTCGGACCTTCCGGCGAATAGTTCATCCAGCCGTTACGGCCGGAACCGTAGAGGATCGGGAAGTCGAGCTGCTCGTCGGTGGCGTCGAGATTGGCGAAGAGATCGAAGACCTCGTTGATGACTTCGTCGGCACGGGCGTCCGGACGGTCGATCTTGTTGATCGCGACGATCGGGCGCAGGCCGACCTTCAGCGCCTTGCCGACGACGAACTTGGTCTGCGGCATCGGCCCTTCGGCAGCGTCGACGAGAACGATCGCGCCGTCCACCATCGAGAGAATACGCTCGACTTCACCGCCGAAGTCGGCGTGGCCGGGGGTGTCGACGATGTTGATGCGGGTATCCTTCCAGACGACCGAGGTCGCCTTGGCGAGAATGGTGATGCCGCGTTCCTTTTCCAGATCGTTGGAATCCATGACGCGTTCGGCAACGCGTTGATTCTCGCGGAAGGAACCGGACTGCTTCAGAAGCTCGTCAACGAGAGTGGTTTTCCCATGGTCAACGTGCGCGATGATCGCGATGTTGCGAAGTGCCATAATCTTGTATCTCTGGGGCTGAGGCGCGAAATAAATTGAACACGCCAATTACATTTGGCGCGCTCATACCCTTTTTTTCGCGTTTGCGAAAGGGGGGAGTAAAAAGACGCCGAAATCAGCTTAAAGAAATGACTTGCCAGTGGCAGCTTCCATCACGTTCGCCAATTGCACCGCAAGCATGTTTTCAAGGAGGCCTTCCATTGCCGAAAGATCGTAGGGACCATCGATAGGACTTGCGTCAGCGTGTTCAAGGGCTTCAAAATAAGGGCCTCGATTGTCAACAATTTGATCCGGAATGGTATTCTTACCTGGAAGGAGAAGACCAAGCTTTATGGACAGCACTAAGTAGGAAACCATGCGCGAAGTACGCCCATTTCCATCACTAAAAGGATGTATCCAATTTAAGCGCCACATAATAAAGGAGGACAGATGGACGGCAGTTGCCTTGGACCAATTGTCATTTACGTAGTCACAGAGGTCCTCTATCAATTCGGGAACACGAAACGCGTCCACCGGCTTGTGCCTACTTCCCTGAATCTCAACTGACGCCGGCCGGTAATTTCCCGCGTAGCTGCTAATCCCCTGAAGAGCTTCTCGATGCAATGCTAAGATTGCAGAGGGCCGCAACTTCCAACCTTGGCCCTTGTCAAGAGCATCGACAATCATGTGACGTGCAAGATCGAACTGCAGAAGCCCATTACGAGCTTCTGCTTCAGCCTGCGCGTGCGGGTCTTTTATAAGCGCAGCCTCACTCGCGACACTATGACGTCTGGTTCCATCAGTCATTCTTCTTCGTAACCGTCGCCATTTGATCCGCTACGCGATCAACCATTTCACGCGTGATGAGCTCATTTTCAAAATGAGTATTTCCATATGCAAAACTTCTGCGTTGCAGTTCGATATCTTGACCCGTCTGCGACACATGTTTTGCTGCTTCGATGAGCCTTTTGAGAGGTTCGTTCATACCCATATCCTCAGCAGTGATTTGCCCAATTATATCCTGTATGCCGCAGGATCGACAATGCGTACCTTGAAATTACCGATACTCATTTACGTCTCCAAAAAAACATCAAGCCGCCAGCCCCTTCTTCTTCAGCATCGCGTCCGGGCTCGGCAGCTTGCCGCGGAAGGCCTTGTAGGTGTCTTCCGGGTCGATCGAACCGCCGACGGAATAGATGTTGCCCTTCAGCCTTGCAGCCATGTCCGCATTGAAGGCGTCGCCGGTTTCCTCGAAGGCGGAGAAGGCGTCGGCGTCGAGCACCTCCGACCACATGTAGGAATAATAGCCGGCCGAATAGCCGTCGCCGGAGAACACATGCTGGAAGTGCGGTGTGGCGTGGCGCATGACGATCGATTTCGGCATGCCGATCTCGGCCAGCACCTCGGCCTGCACCGCCATCGGGTCCTCGACCGCGCCGCGGGTGTGGAAGGCCATGTCGACCAGCGCCGAGGAGGTGAATTCCACCGTGTTGAAGCCGGCATTGAAAGTGCGGGCGGCGAGAACCTTGTCGAGCAGCGCCTGCGGGATCGGCGCGCCGGTCTCGTAATGCACGGCATATTCCTTGAGGATCGCCGGCACGGTCAGCCAATGCTCGTAAAGCTGCGACGGCAGCTCGACGAAGTCGCGGGAGACGCCGGTGCCCGACACCGAGGGATAGGTGACGTTGGAGAGCATGCCGTGCAGCGCATGGCCGAACTCGTGGAACAGGGTACGGGCGTCGTCGAGCGACAGCAGCGCCGGCTTGCCTTCGGCGGGCTTGGCGAAATTGCAGACATTATAGATGATCGGCAGTTCGCCGTGCTGGCCGTTCTTCAGCGGCAGCTTGTGCTGCGACTGGAAGGAGCTCATCCAGGCGCCGGAGCGCTTGGAGCCGCGGGCGAAATAATCGCCAAGGAACAGGGCGACGAGCTTGTCGGAGCGGTCGCGGATCTCGAAGACGCGGACGTCGGGATGATAGGCGGGAATGCCTTTCTGCTCGACGGCGTGGATACCGAAGAGACGTCCGGCGACATCGAAGCAGGCGGCGATGATCTTTTCGAGCTGCAGATAGGGTTTCAGCTCCGCCTCGGAGAAATCGAACTTCCGCGTCCGGATCTTCTCGGCATAATGCCGCCAGTCCCAGGGCATGACCTCGTGGTTGCGCCCTTCCTCGGCGATCAGCGCGGCGATATCGCGCTCCTCCTCGCCAGCCCGCGCCGCGGCCTTGGCCCAGACCGCTTTCAGCAGGTCGTTCACCGCCTCCGGCGTCTTGGCCATAGTGTTGTCGAGCTTGAGCTCGGCGAAATTGGCATAGCCGAGCAGCCCGGCCTTCTCCGCCCTCAGCGCCAGCGTCTCGCGGATAATCCCGCGATTGTCGGTCTCGCCGCCGTTTTCGCCGCGCGCCACCCAGGCCTTGAAGGCCTGCTCGCGCAGGTCACGGCGCTCGGAGGCCGCCAGAAAGGGCTCGATGATCGAACGCGACAGGGTGACGGCATACTTGCCCTCCTCGCCGCGCTCGCGCGCCGCTGCCGCCATCGCATCGCGCAGATAATCCGGAATGCCGGCCAGATCGGCCTCCTCTGACAAGAGCAGCGCCCAGCTCTTTTCATCGGCCAGCACATTCTGGCCGAACCGGGCGCCGAGGCCGGCGAGCGTCTCGTTGATCGCGGAAAGCCGCTCCTGCTCGGGCTTCGGCAGCTTGGCGCCCGATTTGACGAAGCCCTTCCAATGCCGCTCCAACACGCGGGTCTCTTCCAGCGTCAGGCCAAGGCCTTCGCGGCCCTCCCACAATGCGTCGATGCGGGCAAACAATGCGGCATTGGTGCCGATCTTCGAATAATGCCGCGCCATCTTCGGCGCGATCTCGCGCTCCAGCGCCTGGATCGTCTCGTTGGTATGGGCGCCCGCCTTGTTCCAGAACAGCGCGGAAATGCGCGACAGCGCGTCACCGGCGATTTCGAGCGCCGTCACCGTATTGGCGAAGGTCGGCGCCTCGCTGTTGCCGGCGATCGCGTCGATCTCCGCCTCGTGCGAGGCCAGCGCCGCATCGAAGGCGGGCGCGAAATCGGCGTCCTTCACCGCGTCGAAACGGGGCAGACCCTGGTGTCCGGTCCATTCGACGAGCGCGGGGTTGACGGCTTGGGAAGACATGCGGGCATCCTTTCGGCAGACATCTGATCGAAGCACGATATAAGGTCCGGCCTACGCGATTGGTATGGCCGGACGGATGAAATAATGAGGGAATGATCAGGCCTTGCGCCAGCCGAGCAGACCCGGCGTCGCATGCCACAGCGCCTGTGCGGCAAAGCCCATGAACAGCACGCCGGAGCAGCGCACGATCAGCTGCTCATGGGCGCGATAGAAGCGCCGGACCGCGCCGGCGCCGATGACGCCGATCAGGATGAGGTCGGCGGTGATGAAGCCCGCGAGCGAAACGGTCAGCAGCAGCGGCAGCGCGCTGAAGGTCAGCGCCCCCGCCGAACCGGCCACCAAGGCGGTGAAGGTCGCCAGCGCCACGGGATAGCCCTTGGGATTGGTGACGCCGAAGATCAGGCCGCGGCGAAACGGGCGATCGACATTGAGGAGCGATTTGCCGTCCTTGCGGGGCTTGGCGGTAAACGCGCTCCAGCCGATCCAGGCGAGATAGAGGCCGCAGAGCAATCCCAAGAGGTCGAAGACGAAGGTGCCGATGGTTTTCGCGCCGACGATGGCAACCAGCGCCAGCGAGGACCAGATGACATCGCCGACCAGATGGCCGCTCATGAAAAACGCGCCGGCCTTGCGGCCCTGGCCTGCACCGATACCGAGCAGCGCCAGAAAAGCGGGGCCGGGAATGAGCACATAGAATAGCGCGGCCAGGAACGCGCCGAGAAGAAGTGATTGCGTCATATTGGAAAGTTCCCGCTGGTAATTTTGACAGATTAACGACGCGCCTATCCGGGTCAAGCCGACAAGTCGTTCGAAAGCCGATGAAGGCGTTGTGTTCGCGGGGTGAAATCACTAAGAATCTACTGGGGCCTAAAAACAAAGCGTAAGTAGGGAAACGCTTATGAACAGCAGGATAGATACGGATTCGCTTGCCTTTCTTTTGGCTGACTGTGCCCGGCTGGTGCGCACCGCTTTCGAGCGTCGCATCCTGGTCGCCGGGCTCGGTCTGACGGCAGGCGAAGCACGCACGCTGATACAGGTAGCCGCGGTCAACGGCAGCCGTCAGCTCGACATCGCCATTCGCATGGGGCTGGAACCGATGACGGTCAGCGCCTTTCTCGACAAGCTGCAGGCGCGCGGCCTGATCGAGCGCCAGCCCGATCCTCTCGACCGTCGTGCCAAGCGCATCGTGCTGTCGGAAGCGGCCGATGCGAAGCTGAAGCAGATCGGCTGTGAGATCAGGGCGGTGGAGCGCGACGCCACGCAGGGCTTCGAGCATAACCTGCAGGACGAGCTGCGCCATGCGCTGTGCACGTTCCGCCGCAATCTGCAGAATGCAGAGCTGCCGGCCGAGCTGGAGCGCGAGCTGCGGCCCGCCGAGTAAGGCGAACTCCGTCAGGCAAGCAAAAGCCCGCTTCCGGCGACCGGAAGCGGGCTGATTGCGGTTCTGCGAGCAGGCCTATTACTTCGAGAGATTGCGCTTGGCGAGCGTGCGCAGGCGCAGCGCGTTGAGCTTGATGAAGCCGGCGGCGTCCTTCTGGTCGTAGGCGCCCTGGTCGTCCTCGAAGGTAACCAGCTTGTCGGAATAGAGCGACTTCGGGCTTTCGCGGCCGATGACCATGACATTGCCCTTGTAGAGCTTCAGCGTCACTTCGCCCTCGACATGCTCCTGGCTCTTGTCGATCAGGGCCTGCAGCATCTCGCGCTCGGGCGAGAACCAGAAGCCGTAATAGATGAGCTCGGCATAACGCGGCATCAGCTCGTCCTTGAGGTGGGCGGCGCCGCGGTCGAGCGTGATGGATTCGATGGCGCGGTGCGCGGCGAGCAGGATCGTGCCGCCGGGGGTCTCATAGACGCCGCGCGACTTCATGCCGACGAAACGGTTCTCGACGAGGTCGAGGCGGCCAATGCCGTTGTCGCGGCCGTAATTGTTGAGCTTTGCCAGCAGCGTCGCCGGGCTCAGGCGCTCGCCGTCGATCGAGACGGCATCACCCTTCTCGAAGCCGATCTTGATGATCGTCGCCTTGTCGGGAGCGGCTTCCGGCGAGATCGTGCGCATATGCACATATTCCGGCGCTTCCTGCGACGGGTCTTCCAGAACCTTGCCCTCGGAGGAGGAGTGCAGCAGGTTGGCGTCGACGGAGAACGGCGCTTCGCCCTTCTTGTCCTTGGCTACCGGGATCTGGTGCTTCTCGGCGAATTCGAGCAGGTCGGTGCGGCTCTTGAACGACCAGTCGCGCCAGGGCGCGATGATCTTGATGTCCGGGTTCAGCGCATAGGCCGACAGCTCGAAACGCACCTGGTCGTTGCCCTTGCCGGTCGCGCCATGGGCGATGGCGTCGGCGCCGGTCTTCTTGGCGATCTCGATCAGATGCTTGGAGATCAGCGGACGGGCAATCGAGGTGCCGAGCAGGTAGACGCCTTCGTAGACGGCATTGGCGCGGAACATCGGGAAGACGAAATCGCGCACGAATTCCTCGCGCACGTCCTCGATGTAGATTTCCTTGATGCCGAGCAGTTCGGCCTTCTTGCGCGCCGGCTCCAGCTCCTCGCCCTGGCCGAGATCGGCGGTGAAGGTGACGACTTCGGCACCCAGCTCCGTCTGCAGCCACTTCAGGATAATCGAGGTGTCGAGACCGCCGGAATAGGCGAGAACGACTTTCTTCACGTCTTTATGTGATGCCATGGTGATTTCCGTTTCAAGGCGAGCCAGGGAAGAGGCCCGCAAACCCTGTGTCGCGGCACTTTTAGCGAGATTATCGTAAGGCGCAAGGGCAAGTGCGCCCGGTTCATGTCGCGCTCGTGACAAGAAGAAGTCCCGTTATCGATCCAATTCGGGGACTCGATGATTTCAATTTGACTAGTCAGAACGCCGCGTCATATCTGCCACTATCCAAACAATGTCCGGGGAGGACCCTGCTCGTGACCGATATTCAAGCCATTTTCAAAGAATCCAATGTCGCCGTCATCACCGGCGGCGCCTCCGGCATCGGCCTTGCCGCGGCGAAATATTTCGCTTCTCTCGGCATGAATGTCGTCATTGCCGATCTCGGCGGCGAGCGGCTGGCGGATGCCCGCGCCGCGCTCGAGGCAATCGCCGGAGAAGACCATGTCATTGCCATCGAAACCGATGTCGCGCAGAAGGAGGCGCTCGAGGCGCTGGAACGCGCCGTCCTGCAGCGCTTCGGCCGGGTGCATGTGCTGATGAACAATGCCGGCATCGGCCCGGAGACCTCGATCTTCAGCGACCAGGCGGGCTGGGACCATATTTTCGGCGTCAATCTCCTGGGCGTCGTCAACGGCACCCGCGTCTTCGGACCGGGAATGCTGGCCCATGGCGAGCCGGGGCTGATCATCAATACCGGCTCGAAGCAGGGCATCACCACGCCGCCGGGCAATCCCGCCTACAATGTCTCCAAGGCCGGCGTGAAGGTGTTTACCGAAGCCTTGCAGCATGAGCTGCGCAACACCGCGGGGGCAAAGATCTCCGCGCATCTGCTCATCCCCGGCTTCGTCTTCACCGGGCTGACCAAGGGCGACCGCAGGGAAAAGCCGGCCGGTGCCTGGACGGCGGAGCAGACGGTCGAGTTCATGGTGGAGAGCCTGACGCGCGGCGATTTCTACATTCTCTGCCCGGACAACGACGTGGCGCGGCCGACCGACGAACGCCGCATGCTCTGGGCCGCCGGCGACATCGTCGAAAACCGCCCGCCGCTGTCGCGCTGGCATCCGGATTATGCCGACAAGTTCAAGGCCTTCCTCGAAAGGAAGGATTGATTTGCAAAGCGCCGAAAGCTGGCTAAGAAGATTGCGATATTCTTGTCCGGCTTTCGGAGCGCCTCATGGACTTCATACCCAGCCTGCCGACCCTTCTCGCCTTTGCCGCCGCGAGCCTGCTTCTGGCGGCAACTCCCGGCCCCGACATGACCCTGTCGATCAGCCGCGCCTTGGCGCAGGGCAAGAAGGCGGCACTTTTCGTGGTCGTCGGCACCAGCCTCGGCATCGTCGTGCATACGTTCCTGGTGGCCTTCGGCGTTTCGGCGCTGATCACCGCCTCGCCCGTTGCCTTCACCATCCTGAAGACCGGCGGTGCCGCCTATCTGCTGTGGCTGGCGATCCAGGCGATCCGCTTCGGCTCCAGCCTGTCGGTCAAGAAGATGGATGAGGTCAGGGGAACGCCGCTTGCCAATATTTCCACCGGCTTCTGGGTCAACCTGCTGAACCCGAAGGTCATCATCTTCTTCATGACCTTCCTGCCGCAATTCGTCACGGCGAGCGACCCGGCGGTCACGCACAAGCTGCTGTTCCTGGGCTTCTTCTTCATCGTGATCGGCATGCCGGTCAATATGCTCGTCGTGCTTGCCGCCGACGGCCTGTCATCCTGGCTGCAGAAGAACCGTGGCGTGATGCGTGGCCTTGATTATACCTTCGCCGGCGTCTTTTCGATCTTCGCGGCGAAAATCTTCCTCACGCAGGCTCGCTGAGCGCCCGTCCGGCAAAACGGCCGGCGATCCACCAGTAGACGGTGGCGCTGGCGGCGCCGAGAAAAGCGAAACAGACGAAGATGGTGATCAGGTTGAGGGTCTGCGGTCGCTCCACCCCGCCCGAGATCAGCACGGACGCCACCGCCGACAGCAGCGCGCCATAGATCGCGTAAGCATACCAGCGGCGTATGCCGCGCCATTCGAAAATCGCAATGATGACCAGCGACGGCAGGATGCTGACGATCATCGCAAGCTTGGTCAGGGCGATGGTGAGCGCAAAGAGCTCCGGGGCGGCGGTTCCCGGCATCGTCCAGGCGGCGACGCAAGCCAGGACGAAGCCCATCATCACGCAGGCGCCGACATAGCCCCAGAGGAGCCTGAGCGGCCTGCGTAAACCAAGCAGCATCAATCTCAATCCTCGCCGTGATTGGCGATCATCATGGCCTCGAAGGCCAGCCGTTCGGTCTTGCGCATGCGCTCCGATTCCGACTTCAGCTGGCCGCAGGCGGCAAGAATGTCGCGGCCGCGCGGCGTGCGGATCGGCGAGGCATAACCGGCCGCATTGATGAAATCGGCAAACTTCTCGATCTGCTCCCAGTCCGAACATTGGTAGTTCGTGCCGGGCCAGGGGTTGAAGGGGATCAGGTTGATCTTGGCCGGAACGCCCTTCAGGAGCTGGATCAGGCCCTTGGCATCCTCGAGACTGTCGTTGACGCCCTTCAGCATCACATATTCGAAGGTGATGCGCCGAGCATT
>JASGEG010000540.1:0-3893 GCA_047606605.1 Rhizobium sp. | reverse complement strand
CGGGTCCGGCCGACGTCGATGCCGGCATAGACGGCGGCCACCGGATTGCCGCCGCTGGCATAGGCGGAGCGGCCGAACTGGGTATAGCGCAGCAAGAGATACATCATCAGCACGATGGCGATGCCGACCCAGGAGAGCACCGGCAGGCCGAGGAGTTCGGTGCGCGGCACGCTCAGGAATTCCGGCGTGAACTGATGCGCGTTGACCCAGGCGCCGCCCGACAGCACGAAGGCCATGCCGCGATAGATGGTCAGCGTGCCGAGCGTGACGACGATCGGCGGGATTTCCAATGCCCAGACGAGATAGCCGTTGATGGCGCCGAGCGCCGCACCCATGGCGATAGCCGCGACCACCAGCACGATCAGCGGCAGGTCGGGATAGGCGGCGTTCAGCATGGCGATGGCCATGCCGGTGAAGGCGAGATTGGCGGCGACCGACAGGTCGATCGATTTCGTCAGGATGACCGTCATCTGCGCCAGCGCGAGGATGATCAGGATCGATGTGTCATTGAAGATCTTGGCGAGATTGGCAGGCTCGGCAAAGCCGGCCGCGCGCGTCGCAAAGCCCGCGATCATCGCGATGATGATGATGAAGAGCAGCGTTTCGCGTCTTTTGAGGATGCGTGGCATCCGGTCCTCCCTAGAGCATTTGGCAGCCAGGTGTCCTCACCTGGCACCGCACAAATGCGGCAAAACAAACAGAGAGAGCGTTCTGGCGACCCGAAGAAAAGCCATAACGCCCTATGCATTGCCCGTTGCGGCGCGCACCAGCGTTTCCGGCGTCAGCCCGTCACGCGCAAACAGGCCGGCCGACAGGCCTTCCTTCATCACTAGCACGCGATCCGACATGCCGAGGATTTCCGGCAGTTCGGACGAGATCATGATGATGCTGAGCCCCTCGGCCGCCAGTTCGCTGATGAAGCCGTGCACGGCGGCCTTGGAGCCGATATCGATGCCCTTGGTGGGCTCGTCGAGGATGATGATCTTCGGCTGTGTGGCGAGCCATTTGCCGATCACCACCTTCTGCTGGTTGCCGCCCGACAGCGTGCCGACCGGAACCGACAAGGCGGCGGCGCGAAGATCGAGCCGCTCGGCATATTTGCGCGCCAGCGCGAATTCGTCGGCCGCCTTCAGGAAGCCCTTGCGCGAGGTGCGCCCGAGCGAGGGCAGCGACATGTTCTGATAGATCGGCATCGGCAGTGCCAGGCCGTGGCGGCCGCGCTCCTCCGGCACATAGACGATGCCGGCGCGGATGGCGTCCTGCGGCGAGCGGATCTGGATTTCCTCGCCATTCAGCCGCAGCCGGCCAGAGAGCGGCTTCGTGATGCCGAAGAGGGACTGGCAGAGCTCGGAGCGGCCGGCGCCGATCAGGCCGTAGACGCCGAGGATCTCGCCACGGCGCAGCTGAAATGAGATGTCGCGGAATTCGGTGGCATGACAGTAGCCGGCGACCTCGAGCACGGTATCGCCGATCGTCACCGGCACCTTGGGGAAGGCATCCTTGACGTCGCGGCCGACCATCATGCGGACGATCTCGTCCTGCGGCGTTTCCTTCAGCCGGCCATGACCGACGGCGCGGCCATCGCGGAAGACGACGAAATTGTCGGCGATCTCATAAAGCTCATCGAATTTGTGGCTGATGAACAGGATCGCCTTGCCCTGCGCCTTCAGTCCCTCGACGATGCGGAAGAGGTCGTCGATCTCCTTGCGGGAGAGGGCGGCGGTCGGCTCGTCCATGATGACGATGCGGGCCTCGATCGACAAAGCGCGCGCGATCGCCACCAGATGGCGCTGCGCGATGGAGAGGTCCTTCAGCCGCGTCGTGGGGTCGATGGTGCTTTCCAGCGATTCCAGCAATTGCCGGGAGCGGCTGTTCATCGTCTTCCAGTCGATGGTGCGCCACGACGTGCGCGGCGCATGGCCGAGGAAGATGTTTTCGGCAACCGTCAGCTCATCGAAGAGCACGGTTTCCTGGTGGATGGCGGTGACGCCGACGTCGATGGCGGCCTGGGCATTGTGGAAGGTGACGGGCTTGCCGTCGACCAGGATTTCGCCCTCGTTCGGACGGTAGATGCCGGTGAGGATCTTGACCAGGGTCGACTTGCCGGCGCCGTTTTCGCCGATGAGCGCGGTGACCTTGCCGGGATAAAGCGAGATGCTGACGCCGTCGAGCGCCTTTACGCCGGGAAAGATCTGCGAAATGCCGCGCATTTCCAGAATGGCCGTGTTGCTCAGGCTGGATGGTCCTGTTGAGGGCCGTTGAAGGACTGTGGTCATCAGCAATGCACCGGATAGATGAAGCGAGGTCCGGCGGCCGAGGCCGCCGGAGAGCTGCGGACGAAATCTCGATCAGAAAACCTTGGAGAACTGATCGATGTTCGATGCGTTGTAGACGAAGGGATCGGCCATGGCCGCTTCGCCGTTTTCGCCGACCTTGATCTTGCCCATGCGGCCGGCATTGATCTCGCTGCCCGGCTTGCCGGTGGTCTCGCCCTTGACGAGGCGATAGGCGATCTGCGTTGCCGAATAACCGAGGTCGATCGGGTTCCAGATCGCGAATTCCTTCGTGGCGCCCGACTTGATGGCGCCGGCCATTTCAGACGGCAGGCCGAGGCCGGTCACGTAGACCTGGCCGATCTTGCCGGCATCCTTGACGGCCTGCGAGGCGGCGAGCACGCCGACGGTCGTCGGAGCGACGATGACCTTGACGTCGGGATGCGAGGTCAGGAGGCCCTGGGCTTCGCGGTAGCTCTTGTCGGACAGGTCGTCGCCGTAGACGGTCGTCACGAGATTGAGACCGGGGAAATCCTTCAGCTGCTTCTTCATCTCGCCGATCCAGATGTTCTGGTTGGTCGAGGTGGTGGTGGCCGACAGGATGGCGAAGTTGCCCTTGCCGCCGTCAAGATGATCCTTGGCGAGCGTCAGGCACATCTTGCCGATCAGCTCGTTCGAGGACGGGTTGAGCTGCAGGATGCGGCCGGCCTTTGCGACGCCGGAATCCCAGGAGATCACCTTGATGCCGCGCTGCGTCGCCTTCTTGAGGGCCGGGACGACGGCGTCCGGATCGTTGGCGGAAATCGCGATCGCATCGACGCCCTGCGCGATCAGCGAGTTGATGACTTCGATCTGGCCTTCGGCCGTGGTCGAGGTCGGGCCGGTATAGATCACTTCGACGCCGCCGAGTTCCTTGGCTGCTTCCTGGGCGCCCTTGTTGGCGGCTTCAAAGAAGCCGTTGCCGAGCGACTTCACCACGAGGCCGATCTTGACGTCCTTCGCGCTTGCCGTGCCGGCCATGAGCGCGGCGGCGAGCGCAACGCCGATTGCCAGTTTCTTTGCAATATTCATGTCACTTCCTCCCAAAGTTGATAGGCTATGCTCACCCCGCTGCGGTCGTGCCTTACGCGACCGACGGGGAATCTTCCTCCTCGGCCGCAGCCGATACGCTGGTGATGATCAGCGATACGCCCGCATCTTCGATCATCCGAATGGTTTCCGCCGAAATGCCGTCATCGGTGATGATGGTCGTCACCTGTTCGAGCGGACACAGGATCAGGCTGGAGCGCTGATTGAACTTGCTGGAATCGACCATGACGACCAGTTCGTCGGCCTGGCGCATCAGCTTCTGCTCGCTCTGGATGACCAGAGCGTCGGCCTCCATGACGCCGAGCGGGCCGACGCCCTGCGCGCCGATGAACATCCGCCGGGCATAGAAGTTGCGGGTGGTGTCATTGTCGAAGGGGGACAGGATCAGGCTCTGCTCGCGATAGATCGCGCCGCCCGGAACCGTCACCGTATTCTTGGAATGCTTGACCAGATGCTCGGCGATCGCGAAGGAGTTGGTCATCACCTGCAGCCGGAAGGCCGAGATATAATGCACGAGCTGGAATGTCGTCG
>JASGEG010000539.1:0-14727 GCA_047606605.1 Rhizobium sp. | reverse complement strand
TGGAGGACCACCCATTGAAGGAATTTACGCTCGACGAACGTCTGGCGAATGACAGCGTTTCCGTGACGATCACCGGACTTTGCGACGTGCGCCTGTCGAAGGACAGCCGCTGGCCGTGGCTGGTTCTGGTGCCGCGCCGTCCCGACATCTCGGAAATATTCGAGCTGACGCCGCTCGACCAGGTGCTGTTGACCTTCGAGACCAACAAGGTCGCAAGCGCCTTGAAGACGGTGACCGGCGCGACAAAAATCAACATCGGGGCTCTTGGAAATATCGTCCGTCAGCTTCATGTTCATGTCATTGCACGGTTCGAAGGGGACGCGAACTGGCCCGGCCCGATCTGGGGCCACGGCAAGGCGGAACCCTATACGGACGCAGACATGAACGACTTCATAGCCAAGCTGCGGGACACGCTGTCACAATGACCTATTCGATCTTCTCTTCCGATGCGCCTCACCCGGAACCCAGCAGCCTAACGGCCTTTGCGGAAAACCAGCTCAACCGGGACGCCGAGCATCGCGACGAGGAGTCGATCCAGCGCGCGTTGTCCAAGGACGGCACGCATATCCTCGCCTTCGCCAGGGACAGGCTGGTTCTGAAGCATGACGGGCAGGTGCTCGACCCACTGTTCGCCCGCTACGAGCTGCAGGAGCTCGATCCCGACTGGGAGGCGGCGGTGCTGCTCGGCTACCGTAAGACCGGCGAGCCGCGGCTGGCCGTGCCGGTGCGCATCAATGCCGACGAGCTCGCCAGCCAATACAAGCCGGCGGACATGCGCTCGCTCTGGCGCGAGTTCCTGCTGGAAGGCGAGATCCTCGGCGAGGCGGCGCAGGGCATGAGCCTGCTGCGCTGGAACAGCGACAACCGCTTCTGCGGCCGTTGCGGTTCGGTGATGGAAAGCCGCATCGGCGGCTACAAGCGGGTCTGCACCGCCTGCGAGCACATGATCTTCCCGCGCACCGATCCGGTGGTGATCATGCTGACGGTCGACGAGGAGCGGAATCGCTGCCTGCTCGGCCGCAGCCATCATTTCGCGCCGGGCATGTATTCCTGTCTCGCCGGCTTCGTCGAGCCGGGCGAAACCATCGAGAATGCCGTACGCCGCGAAACCTTTGAGGAGTCGGGCATTCATACCGGCCGCGTGCGCTATCATGCGTCGCAACCCTGGCCGATGCCGCACTCGCTGATGATCGGCTGCTATGCCGAGGCGAAGTCGACGGAGATCCATATCGACGCCACCGAGCTGGACGACTGCCGCTGGTTCACGCCGGAGGAGACGCTTGAGATGCTCGACCGCGTCTCGGGCTCCGGCAATACCTCTCCGCCCAAGGGCGCCATCGCCCATCGCCTGATGCGCGACTGGGTGGAGTGGAAGCGATAGGCTTCCGGCCGCCATGGCACGCTCGGAACGCTTGCTGGCCCTGCTGCAGACGCTGAGGCGCTATCGCCGTCCGGTGAGCGGCGCCGTTCTGGCCGAAGAAACCGGCGTCAGCCTGCGCACGCTGTACCGCGATATCGCCAGCCTCCAGTCCCAGGGCGCCATGATCGAGGGCGAGCCCGGCATCGGCTATGTGCTGAAGCCCGGCTTCATGCTGCCGCCGATGATGTTCTCGCAGGACGAGATCGAGGCGCTGGTGCTCGGCTCGCGCTGGGTGGCGCGCGCAACCGATTCGCGGCTGGCTGCCGCCGGCGCCGATGCGCTCGCCAAGATCGCCGCCGTGCTGCCCGCCGATATGCGCGAGGCGATCGATCAGGCGGCCGTGGTCGTTGCGACGCGGCGCGTGACCGAAGACAAGGCCGATCTTTCCCTGATGCGCAAGGCGATCCATGGCGAACGCATGGTGCAATTGACCTATGGCGACGTGAACGGCGCCATTTCCACCCGGCGCATCTGGCCCTTCGCGCTCGGCTATTTCGACAATGCCCGCATCATCATGGCCTGGTGCGAGCTGCGCCAGGACTTTCGCCATTTCCGCGCCGACCGCATCATCGATTTCGCGGTGCTGGAGGCTCGCTATCCGCGCCGCCGCGTGACGCTTGCCAGGGAATGGCATGCGCGCGAGGGCATGCTTCATGATTGATCGATCGGCAACAGACTACTGCCAGAAACTGTCAGCATGAAGGGCTATGATCCGTTCCATTCCAGCAAGGAGGAACGTTCATGGAAAGCCCCGCTCTCATCGCCAAGAAGGACAGGCATGGTTTCGCGGCCGACGTCCATGGCGTACCTTTGGCGCAGGCCTGGCTGCAACGGTTCACCGAGGCCGTGCTTCAACGTTTCGCGCGCCGCCATTCGCGTCTGGATATCGACGAATCACCTGATTTCCTGAAGCGCGATCTCGGTTTTCTCGACGGCTGCGCGCCGTATCGTGAGGACGAGCGCTTCCGATAGCGCAGGTCGAAGCATCCTGACATTCGCCGATCGCACCCGCCCGCAAGGCCCGCCGTGGCCTTCCGGGAGAGGGAGGCCATTGCTTTCATATCCCTGAACACAAGAGGAATATCCCGATGACCAGCCCCAATCTCATCATCTTCTACGTCAAGGACCCGGCCGAGAGCATCCCGTTCTACCGCGATCTGCTCGGCCGCGAACCCGCCGTCGCCGCCCCGAATTTTGCGGCCTTTCCGCTCGACAACGGCTTCACGCTCGGCCTCTGGCGCCGCAGCAGCGTCGAGCCGCAGCCCTCCGCCATCGGCAATCGCGGCGAACTGGCCTTCATGGTCGAGGGCGAGGGCGCGGTGGCGGAGCATTACCGCGATTGGAAGGCGCGAGGCCTGCCGGTCGCTCAGGAACTGACGACGCTGGATTTCGGCCCGACCTTCGTCGTTCTCGATCCGGACGGCCATAGGCTGAGAGTTTGTGAGCCGGATAAATAGACTGCCGGCGGTCTGGCACGCCCCTCGCCCTCCCCCCGCTCGCGGGGAGGAGGTGGCCGATAGGCCGGATGAGGGGCTTTCGAACTGCAAGGCTCAGAGCTGCCCGCGCAGCGGATGCCCCTTGTAGACGCCCAGGATGCGGACCTTTTCAGAGAAGAAGCGCAGTTCCTCCAGCGCATGGCGCACATGCGTGTCCGACGGATGGCCCTCGATGTCGGCGTAGAACTGCGTCGCGACAAAACGGCCGCCGAGCTGGTAGCTCTCCAGCTTCGTCATGTTGATGCCGTTGGTGGCAAAGCCGCCGAGCGCCTTGTAGAGGGCGGCCGGAATGTTGCGGACGTTGAAGACGAAGGTGGTGACGATCTTCTCGTCGGGCGAGCTGCGCTCGGCCCATTTCTCATCGCGCGACAGCACGACGAAGCGCGTCGTGTTGTCTTCGGTATCCTCGACATTCTCGGCGATGATCTCGAGTCCATAGAGGTCGGCTGCCAGCCGCGGGGCAAGGGCCGCCATCGTGCGGTCGCCGGTTTCCTGCACCAGCTTGGCCGCACCCGCGGTGTCGCCGGCGATGACCGGCTTCCAGCCGTTGGCGCGCACGATCTTGCGGCACTGGCCGAGCGCATGGATATGGCTGTGCACCGTGCGGATTTCTTCCTTCTTCACGCCTGGCAGCACCATCAGCTGGAAGCGGATCGGCATGAAATATTCGCCGACGATGTGCAGGCGCGAATCCGGCAGCAGATGATGGATGTCGGCGACGCGGCCGGCAATGGTGTTCTCGATCGGGATCATGCCGAGATCGGCCTCGCCATTGTCGATGGCGCCGAAGGCATCCTCGAAGGTCTGGCAGGGCAGCGGCTCCATGGTCGGGAACATGTCGCGGCAGGCCATGTCGGAATTGGCGCCATAGTCGCCCTGGAACGAGATCTTGTTGGTCTTTGTGGTCATGGAGGCTGCCTTTGAGGGGAATGTCAGCGAGAGGCGCCGGAAAGGATGCGTCGGGCCTTTTCGAGGTCGGCGGGAGTATCGACACCGAGCGGTATCGTGTCAACGATCTCGACATCGATGCGCATGCCGGCTTCCAGCGCCCGCAGCTGCTCCAGCGATTCGCGCAGTTCCAGCGGCGAGGGGCCGAGGCTGACGAATTTTTCGAGCGCCGCGCGGCGATAGGTGTAGAGGCCGATATGGTGATAGAGCGGGCCTTTGCCGTAAGGCGCGGTGGCACGGGTGAAATAGAGCGCGCGCAGGCGGCTGTCGGAAACGGCGGAACCGACGACCTTGACGACGCTCGGCAGGGTCTTTTCTTCCTCGTCCTTGATCTCGACGGTCAGCGTTCCGATGTCGACGGCAGGGTTCTCGAGCGGACGCAGGGCCGCATGTATGGTTTTCGGATCGATGGTCGGTAGGTCGCCCTGGACATTGACGATGAACTCGACCCGTCCATCAGGGTCCACGGCCTGCAGCGCTTCGTGAATGCGGTCGGAGCCGGATTGGTGGTCCGTGCGGGTCATCACGACCTCGAAGCCGGCCTTGGCGACGGCGGCATAGGTGTCCTCGTGATCGACGGCGACGACGATGCGACCGATCGCCGCCTCGCGCGCGCGGTTGGCAACCTGTACGATCATGGGCAGGCCGCAAATATCGGCGAGCGGCTTGCCGGGCAGGCGTGTGGAGGCCATCCGGGCAGGAATGAGCACCAGCGTCTTGTCTAAGTTGGATTCTGTCATCGTTGGGCCTTCTATTCTCGCCGTAAAAGTGTCAAAAGGTCTCATGGTGGAGACCGTTTACAGAGTTGCAAGAAACAGCCAAAAGACATAGGTTTCGCGCGAATTCAAGATGGGCCGGCAGTCGCTGCCGGAGGCGAGGGGAGCATAGCAGATGAATTCATCCTACGTGAACATGGGTGTCGGGGCACTTCTGGCCACGCTTTTCGTGCTGAAGTCCGTGTCGCTCGCGTCAGGATATATTTTCCATTCGGAGACGCCGGAAAAGCCCGGTTTCGAAATCGTCGCCGCTGAGGAGCCGGCCGCCGGTGCCGGCGGCAAGGCCGCCGAGGCGAAGGAAACGCCGATCGCGCAGCTGTTGCAGACCGCCGATGCCAAGGCCGGCGAAGCGATCTTCAAGAAGTGTCAGGCCTGTCATTCCGGAGAGAAGGGCGGGCCGAACAAGGTCGGCCCGGATCTCTGGGGCCTCGTCGACCGTCCGGTTGCCGAACATGAGGGCTTTGCCTATTCGGCCGCGATCAAGGATTTCTCCAAGGGTGGCTCGGAGAAGTGGACCTATGACCACATCTATCACTTCGTGGCGGCGCCGAAGAAATTCATCCCCGGAACGGCCATGGGCTTTGCCGGCCTGCCGAAGGAAAAGGATCGCGCCGATCTGATCGCCTATCTGCGCACGCTGGCCGACACGCCGGTACCGCTGCCCGATCCGAACGCCGCGCCCGCCGCGACGAACTGAGGCTTTCAAGCCGCTGCCGTCACGACCCGGCCGTTTCGGCCGGGTTTTTTATGCCGTGCGCCGAGCCTGTTTGGCGGCGCGACCGCGTTCTCTGGTCGAGGTCGTAGACTTTCAGCCCGTCCTCGGCGCTCGGCGGCACGCGCCAGTCTTCGGCGTTCAGCGCCTTGCGGGCGTCGCGCCGCCCGGCTTCCCAGTGCTCGTGCATCGACAGCGCCGAAAATTCGTAATCCTTCGAATGCGCGCGGAACTGCTTGTTGCGGTAGATCAGGTGGATGATGGTGACGCCGTAATCGGAGCAATGGTCCTTCAGCTTCTGGATGGCGGGGTCCGCCTTCGCCTCTTCCGGCAACCGGGCGTAAAGTTCGGCGATGGTGCGCCGCAGGCGGTGGCGCTCGAGAAAGAGATCGGTGTTAAGCCGGGTGCGGCTGGAATAGGTGATGTCCTTGCGCCGCTCCTCCACCTCTTCGAGATCCTGCGGCAGCGGGCCGGTGGCGCTGAAGAGGTCGACCTGGAAGACGACCGTGTCGATCGCCGCGCCGTTTCGGAGCACATAGGTCAGCGGCGTGTTGGAGACCAGGCCGCCGTCCCAGTAATGGTCGTTGCCGATCTTGATCGCCGGAAAGCCCGGTGGCAGGGCGCCGCTCGCCATGACATGCTCGGGGCCGATCTCGATGTCGCGATTGTCGAAGAAGGCGAAATTGCCGGTGCGGACATTGACGGCGCCGAGGCTGAGGCGGACGGGACCGTGATTGATGCGGTCGAAATCGACATGGTCGAGCAGGGTCTGGCGCAGCTGCTCGGTGTCGTAGATGCTGGTGGCGCCGGCCGAGCCGCGCGCCTGGAACCAGCTGGGGATCTGCCAGGGCGAAAAGAAGCCGGGCACCCCGAAGGCCGAGACCCACCAGCTGCTGACCGTGCGGTAGAAGGGATTGGTTTCGCGCCGCTTTTCCATCAGGAGATCGACGGGCATCTGCACGCTCACCCTGTTCCAGAAGGAGCGCAGCTTCTCCAGCCGCTCGCCCGGCACGTTGCCGGCCATGATCGAGGCGTTGATGGCGCCGATCGAGATGCCGGCGATCCAGTCCGGCTCGATATCGTGCTCTCGCAGTGCCTCGAAAGCGCCTGCCTGATAGGAGCCGAGCGCGCCGCCGCCCTGGAGCACGAAGACTTTCTGCGCATAGGCCGAAGCGGGATTGGTGGCGAGGGGAGCTGCAATATTCATGGTTCCATCCTTTGCTGCGCTCCATCCTTAGCGGCGGCTATGCGCAAATATATGACCATTTTCCTGCCTGCTTCTCCAAAAGGGTGGAGATAGAGTATCGCGGTCTTTGCCGGCCCTGGCTCACCCAAAGCGGGCTATCTTCTAGCCCAGCAGATAGGCCCAGACCGAGACCGAGAAGGCGCCGAGCGCCGTCGTCAGTGTGATCGTCGATGCGGCGAGACTGTGGCCGACGCCGAAGCGATTGGCAATCAGCCAGGCATTCACGCCCGTCGGAACGGCGGCGGTGAGCACGAGGGCCGCCCGCCACTGCGGATTGAGGCCGAGAAGATAGCCGGCCGCCAGCACACAGGCCGGCAGCAGCACGAGCTTGAAGGCCGCGGTAACGCTGGCGATGCCGAGATTGCCGGAAACTCCGTATTGCCTGAGCGCCATGCCGAGCGAAATCAACGCCGCCGGGCCGGCAATATTGGCGATGCTGTCGACGACGGTTCCAAGCGTTGCCGGCAGCGGAATGCCGGCAAGATGCACGACAAGTCCGCACAAAAGACCGATGACGAGGGGATTGCGCACGAGGTTCCTGCCGACCTGCGTGAGGAGCTCGCCCGTGCTGCGGCCGGCACCGCCATTTTCCCGGCGCTCGGCCTGCTCCATCAGCAGCGTGCCGGCGATCATCATGGTCGGCAGGTGCACGGCGATCAGGATCGACATCGCCATGATGCCCTCCGGCCCGACCGTGCGCCCCACCAGCGGCAGGCCGATGAAGATGGTGTTGGCAAAGGCGGAGGAGACGCCGGCGAGCACGCCGATGCGCGCATCCCGCCCGAACAGCCGCGTCGCTGCCAAATGACCGGCCGTCCAGGTAATGGCGACACCGGCGAAATAGGCGATCCACAGCCGGAACGGCGAGGTTCCGCGAAAATCCGCCTCCGCAATGGTCCGAAACAGAAGCAGCGGCACCGCGATCTTGAAGACGAATTCGCTCATCGCCTCACCGACGCTGGCCGTCAGAACACCCGTGCGTACGATCACCCAGCCAACGAGAATGAGCAGGAAGACCGGCAGGACATCGGAAAAGATTTCGGACATGCCACGCGTGGAGTGTGAGGGGCGGGAGACGTGAACGGACCCGCAACTTGTACCAGCTTGGCGTATCGTGGAAAGCTGAAAAGCGGGAAAACGCAAAAAAAGCGGGCTCAGCCCGCTTTTCCGCTTCCGGTCCCGCCGGAATCCTCCCGGTGCACAAACCGCCAGTTCATCCGTGGTCGGCGCGCGTACCGGTGAGGCGGAAGGCATCATACCTTCCGAGACTGACCGCGAAGGCCGCGTTGGCCTTCTCCGCCAGTCGCTTGATAAGCATTTACAGATGGAAAGTGACAGGCAAATGACTGATCCGGATTTAGTTGCTGACGGCGGCGCGGATTTTTCTTTTAAACTTCGGAAAAACCGATAATACCGATTACCGGCTATCACCAATACCGGGACCCCCCTATCGATGACTCGTTTCGATGTACTGACCGTTGGCAATGCTATCGTCGACATTATTGCGCGCTGCGATGATCAGTTCCTGATCGACAACAAGATTACCAAGGCCGCCATGAACCTCATCGACGCCGAACGGGCCGAGCTGCTCTATTCGCGCATGGGGCCGGCGCTCGAAGCATCCGGCGGCAGCGCCGGAAACACGGCCGCGGGCGTGGCGAATTTCGGCGGCAAGGCCGCCTATTTCGGCAAGGTCGCCGAAGATCTGCTCGGCGAGATCTTCGCCCACGACATCCGCGCCCAGGGCGTCCACTACGAAACCAAGTCGCAGGGCAAGTTTCCGCCGACGGCGCGCTCGATGATCTTCGTCACCGAGGATGGCGAGCGCTCGATGAACACCTATCTCGGCGCCTGCGTCGAGCTCGGGCCGGAAGATGTCGAGCCCGATGTCGTCGCCGAATCCAAGGTCACCTATTTCGAGGGCTATCTCTGGGACCCGCCGCGCGCCAAGGAAGCGATCCGCGACTGCGCGCGCATCGCCCATGCCCATGGCCGGGAAATGTCGATGACGCTGTCCGACAGCTTCTGCGTCGGCCGCTACCGCGACGAATTCCTCGATCTCATGCGGTCCGGCACCGTCGATATCGTCTTTGCCAATCGCGACGAAGCTCTCTCGCTCTATGAAACCGATGATTTTGAAAAGGCGCTGACGGCGATCGCCGCCGATTGCAAGATCGCCGCCGTGACCACGGGCAAGGACGGCGCCGTCATCGTGCGCGGCGGCGAGCGCTATGTCGTCGACGCCCATCCGATCGAGGAGCGGGTGGACACCACCGGCGCCGGCGATCTCTTCGCCGCCGGTTTCCTGTTCGGTTACACCCAGGGACGAAGCCTGGAAGATTGCGGCAAGCTCGGCAACCTCGCCGCGGCGATCGTCATCGAGCAGATCGGTCCACGACCGATGAAGTCGCTGTCGGCGGTCGCCAAAGAGGTGGGGCTTCTTTAGAGCATGTCGCGCAAAAGTGTGCAGCGGTTTTGCGAGAATGACATGCGTAAAATCAAGGACCTAAAGTGCCGGAAGCGAATCTGAAAGATCGCGACGCGCTTTAGGGAGCCCGCCAAACGGACATCCTTCGAATCGAAACCGCTCGCAGTATTCGCTGCGGGCGGTTTTTTCGGCTCCGGCGGCTACAGGGACAAGAGTTCGATGGTTCCGGATTCGAAGAGAATAAGGATACCGAGCGCCACGAGCACGAAGGGCGTGATCCTGTAGCCGTAGCGGCGGATCGGCGCGCCGAGCCTGGGATGATTGACCAGCAGATGCGCCGCGCCGAGCCATGCGGCGGTCAATATGGCGAATATGATGGCGATGGCGGCGATTTCCTCGATCGTGCGCGTGGCGAAGACCGGGACGTAGACGCCGACATTGTCGCCGCCATTTGCGATCGTCACGAGAGCGACGGCGGCGATCTTGCCGTGTCCGGCGGCGGCCTGCTCGTGATTTTCCGGCTCATCCGCGTCCGGCGCGCCGCGCCACCAGTCCCAAAGGCTTTTCAGGCCGATGACGATCGGCGCAAAACCGAGAAGGCCGACATAGGCCTCGGGAACCACAAGCGAAATCATCGACGCCAGCAGGCTCGCGCCGAAAAGGACGGCAATACCGAGATATTGGCCGATTGCGATGTGACGGGTGCGGAATTTGGGATCGGTGAAAAATCCCAAAAGGACGAAGATGTCGTCGATATTGGTCGAGACGAACAGGACGACGGCGAGGCCGAAAATTCCGAACACGCTGTCCACGATTGCCGCTCTCCGCTGCCGGGCGCATCACCGCGTCAAGGACGCGGCCACATGACCTTGCAAGGCCTGTCGCTTACTTGAAGGCCTCGCCCGGATAGGCGCCCCAGATCTCGGATTGCGCCACCCAGCCTTCGGTGCCGTCGGCGGTCGCCAGGCACCAGTCGCCGGTGCATTCGCGAATGTTCATCATCACGCCCGGCTGGAGCTTGGCCACGACGGTGCCGGATGGCTGCGCGTCGCGGCGCATATTGACGAAGACCGCCTTGCCCTTGCCCTTCATCCAGGGGGCCGCGATGGCAGACCGCTGGCCGGAGAGCAGCGACTGGTTGACCCAGCCCTCGGTGCCGTCGGCGTCGCGCACGCGGCGCCAGTTATCGTATTCCTGAATGATCTCGACCGGCAGGCCCTGCTTGAGATAGAGCCATGAGACGGCATAATCCGCGCTCGGGCCGACGCGCAGGTTGACGCGCTTCGACTTCAGCGTGACGAAGCGTGGCAGCGGCAGGCCGCTCGGTCCCTTGGCGGCTTGGGCCGCGGCAAGGTCGGCGGTGGCGCCGGCCATCATCAGGCCGATCGCAAAAACAGCGCAGGACTTGAGTACTTTGCCACGCATGGGATTCCCGTTCGCTCATCATGATCAAGGCGCCGTCTGGCTGCCTTTCGCTCCGACCATCGGCAAATCCTGAGATCGCGCCCGCGAGTTTTGTTTGTCTTCGCCTGCGGGTCTGGTAGAAATGCCCGGAACGGGAAAATTATCCTGCTTCTTGGTTAAGAACATCTGAACAAGGCATCCCCGGCCGCCATGACGACGAAGAAAAAACCGAAGGTCTACGTCACGCGCAAACTGCCAGATGCGGTGGAAACCCGCATGCGCGAGCTCTTCGATGCCGAACTCAACATCGATGACCATCCGCGCAGCCAGGCCGAGCTCATCGAGGCCGTCCGCTCGGTCGATGTGCTGGTGCCGACGGTCACCGATCGCATCGATGCGGCGCTCATCGAGGAGGCTGGGCCGCAGATGAAGCTGATCGCCAGCTTCTCCAACGGCACCGATCATATCGATGTCGAGGCTGCCGCCCGCCGGGGCATCACGGTCACCAACACGCCGAACGTGCTGACCGAGGATACCGCCGACATGACCATGGCGCTGATCCTCGCCGTGCCGCGCCGCCTGGCCGAAGGTGCCCGCGTGCTGACCGACAAGCCTGGCGAATGGGCCGGCTGGTCGCCCACCTGGATGCTTGGCCGCCGCATTCACGGCAAGCGCATCGGCATCGTCGGCATGGGCCGCATCGGCACGGCGGTTGCCCGCCGCGCCAAGGCCTTCGGCCTGTCGATCCACTATCACAACCGCAAGCGCGTCAGCCCGTCGACCGAGGACGAGCTGGAGGCGACCTATTGGGACAGCCTCGACCAGATGCTGGCCCGCGTCGATATCGTTTCCGTCAATTGCCCGTCGACGCCGGCGACCTTCCATCTGATCTCGGCGCGGCGCCTGGCGCTGCTGCAGCCGACCAGCTACATCGTCAACACGGCGCGTGGCGACGTCATCGACGAGACGGCGCTGATCAAGATCCTGCGCGAGGGCAGGATCGCCGGCGCCGGCCTCGACGTCTTCGAGAACGAGCCGGCCGTCAATCCGAAGCTGGTGAAGCTCGCCAACGAGGGCAAGGTGGTGCTGCTGCCGCATATGAGCTCGGCCACGCTCGAAAGCCGCATCGACATGGGCGACAAGGTCATCATCAACATCCGCACCTTCATCGACGGCCATCGCCCGCCGAACCGGGTTCTGCCGTTCCGCTGAGCTGAGAAAATCCAGGAAAAACGCGAAGCGGTTTTCCGTCCGGAATTGCGTCAAAACGATAGGGTGGAGCGGCTCCGTGAAACACGGAACCGCTCTAAATCACAACCTTGCGCATTTCGATCGAGGTCGTGCGGTCGAAACCCGCGTGGCGGTTTTCGGCGGTCTTGCGGAAGCCCCAGCTTGCGAAGGTCGCATGATTGTCGGTGAGTTCGATTCGCGTTTCCAGCCGCAGCGTTTCGAGGCCGCGCTCTCGCGCCGTTTCCTCCGCGAGCGTCAGCAGGCGCCGGCCGATCCCTTTGCCCTGCTCGGACGGCAGAACGGCGAGCTTGCCGATATAGAGGCTGTCCGGCTCCGGCCGGCAAAATATACAGCCGGCTAATTGATCGCCGTCCAGCGCGACAAAACCGATTTCGGTCTCCGCTTTTTCCTTAAGCGATTGCGACGTCAATGACAGGGCCGAGGAGGGCGGATCGATCCGGCCGTTCATATAGGCGAAGGAGGCGAGGATGAGCGCGAGCAGCTCGTCCCAGCGTTCGAAGCCTTCATTGAGGCGTTGCAGGGTGATTTCGCTCATTCGGCCGCGGCTTTGGCGCGCTTGCGGCGATAGCGGATCGTGTCGAAACGGGCGGCAAGCCCATCATAGAGCAGGAGCCGGCCGATCAGCGGTTCACCGATCCCGGTGATGAGCTTGATCGCCTCCATCGCCATCAGCGTGCCGATGACGCCGGTGAGCGCACCGATGATGCCGGTCTCGGCGCAGGCGGGAACGAGCCCTTCGGGTGGTGGCGTCGGGAAGAGATCGCGATAGCCGGGATTGAGCGCATCGTCCGCACCGGTCTCATATGGCTTCAGGGTCGTCAGCGATCCATCGAAACGGCCGACCGCGCCGGTCACCAGCGGCAGGCGCGCAAGCGCTGCTGCGTCGGCGGCGGCATAGCGCGTGTCGAAATTGTCGGAGCCGTCGATGACGAGATCGAAGCCGGCGAGCTGGCGGGCGGCCGCTTCGGCGGAAAAGCGTTCCTCGAATCGGATGACCCGCACATGCGGATTGAGCCGGGCGATGGCGTCGGCGGCACTTTGCGTCTTCAGCTCGCCGATCGTGCCGGTGTCGTGGATCACCTGCCGCTGCAGGTTGGAGAGCGAAACGCGGTCGTCGTCTGCAATGCCGATCGTGCCGACGCCGGCGGCGGCGAGGTACTGCAGCACCGGCGCGCCGAGCCCGCCGGCGCCGATCACCAGAGCCCGGGCCGCCTTCAATTTCTGTTGGCCCGCGCCGCCCACTTCCGGCAGCAGGATGTGGCGCTGATAACGGGCGATTTCGTCTGGGGTCAAAGCGTTCATGGCGGTGATTGTATCATGCTCCGCGGAAAATGCGCCGCTACGATTTCGTAATGCCGCCATGCGCTACGGTGAAGAACTGTGCCCGCCCGCCGAGCGCCGAGAACATCGCCTTGTCGGTGCCGGTCATGAAGGCCTGGCCGCCGAGCGCGTCGATCAGGTCGAAGAGGGCGGCGCGCCGGCCCTCGTCCAGATGCGCGGCGATTTCGTCGAGCAACAGTATGGGCGCATGGCCGGTCAGATTGCCGACGAGCCGGGCATGGGCGAGGATCAGGCCGACCAGCAGCGCCTTCTGTTCGCCCGTCGAGCAGCGTTCCGCCTCCATGTCCTTCTCGCGATGGCGCACCAGCAGGTCGGTCCGGTGCGGGCCGTCCAGCGTGCGCCCGGCGGCGGCATCGCGATAGCGGCCCTCGCGCAGCATGGCGGTATAGGCATCCTCGAGATCGACGGCCGGACGGTCGAACTGGCCGTCGAGAAAGCCGGAGAGTTCCAGCGCCGCCGAGGGAAACGGCGTCGCCTCGCGCGTCTCGGCGATCAGCCGGTCGAGGAGGCCGAGCATTTCCTGCCGGGCGAGCGCCATGGCGATGCCGAGGCTCGCCATCTGCTCCTCGATGCCGGCGAGCCAGGACGGATCGAAGCGGCCTTCGGAGAGAAGCTTGTTGCGGCTGCGCATGGCGCGCTCGAAATCGCTGGCGCGGCGGCCATGCGCCGGATCGAGCGACAGCACCAGCCGGTCGAGAAAGCGCCGCCGCTCGGAAGAGCCGCCGGTGAACAGCCCGTCCATGGCAGGCGTCAGCCAGAGCACCCGCAGATGATCGGTCAATTCGTCGACCGTCTTGGCCGGCGTGCCGTTGATCCTGAGCTTGCGCGCCGTCGTCTCGTCGCTGGCGTCGACGCCGGTGCCGATCTCGACGCTGTCCTCCATGCCCTCGAGCTCGGCGAAGATCGAAAAGCCGTTGGGCGCCCCGACACGGACGACATCCGCATAGGCCGCGCGCCGCAGACCGCGCCCGGGCGACAGGAAGGAAACGGCTTCCATCAGATTGGTCTTGCCGGCACCGTTGTCGCCGGTCAGCACCACATGCCGCGCGTCGAGCGCCAGCGCCGCCGCCGCATAATTGCGGAAGTCGGTCAGCTTCAGGCGCGAGATGAAAACCTTGTGCGGCATCGGGCATCCGGATTCGTGTCGATGCCGAGGGGTATGCCGAAGCCCGCGCAAGTGCAAGGATTTTGCCGGTGGAATGAAGCGCTGTCGGGGCCGCCTCGTCCTTCGAGGCTCCGGATGAGACGGAGCAGGCTCGTCGTCCCGGCAAAGCGGAGATGAGTGATGAGCCCGTAAGTGCGGTCGGGCGAAAAGGACAAGCCCCCTGTCGAGGAGGCTCGAAGGGCCGTCTCCAAGCACGGAGGCGGGTGATTCGCCCATCAAAATAAAAAAACCGGCCGAATCACCGGCCGGTTTCATGGGAAGCGATGTGATTCGCCGCTCAGTCGCTGAAGGTGTCGAAGAAATCCTTCATGCGGGCGAAGAAGCCCGTCGATTCGGGATTGTTGTCCTTGGACGAGATCTGCTCGAATTCCTGCAGCAGTTCGCGCTGGCGCTTGGTCAGCTTCTGCGGCGTTTCGATCTGGATCTGGATGTAGAGATCGCCGACCTGGCTGGAGCGCAGCACCGGCATGCCCTTGCCCTTCAGGCGGAACTGCTTGCCGACCTGCGTTCCCTCGGGAACGGTGACGCGCGACTTGGTGC
>JASGEG010000538.1:0-2668 GCA_047606605.1 Rhizobium sp. | reverse complement strand
TCCAGCACATCGGCGATCTGCGTCGGCGTGCCCACGACCTGCCAATGGCCCCGCGCTCCGGCGATGCGCAGGTAAAGCTGGCGGATGGTCAGGTTTTCGCGGCGCGCCAGATCGAGCACCAGCTCCTGCCGGCTCTTGCCGGCATTGGTGGCGGGCGGATCGAGCGGCACCGGGCCATCGAGCGGATAGGAGCGGAGGTCGACACCGGTCAATTGCGACAGGAGATTGAGGCCGACCTCCGGCTGGATCAGCTCTTGCAGCGCCTCGAATTTCTCTCGCGCCTCGGCCTCGCTTCGTCCGATGACCGGGAAGATGCCCGGCATGATCTTCAGATCGTCATGTGAGCGGCCGAATTTGCCAAGCCTTCCTTTCACGTCGGCATAAAAGGCCGTGGCTTCCTCAAGGGTGATCTGTGCCGCAAAGATCGCCTCCGCCGTGCGGGCGGCGAGCTCCTTGCCGGGTTCGGAGGCGCCAGCCTGCACCACGACCGGCCGGCCCTGCGGCGAGCGCGGAATATTCAAAGGTCCGCGAACCTTGAAATGCTGGCCCTTGTGATCAAGCCGATGCAGTTTCTCCGGATCGAAATAGCGGCCGCTGTCGCGGTCGCGCGGGAAGGCATCGTCTTCCCAGCTGTCCCATAGGCCGAGCACGACATCGGCGAATTCCTCGGCGCGATCGTAACGGTCTCCATGCAGGATCTGCGTGTCATGGCCGAAATTATAGGCGGCGTCGGGATCGGACGAGGTGACCAGGTTCCAGCCGGCGCGTCCGCCGCTCAACCGGTCGAGCGATCCGAATTGCCGCGCCAGATTATAGGGATCGGAATAGCTGGTGGAGGCCGTGGCGATCAGACCGATATTGCGGGTCACGCTGGAAAGCGCCGACAACAGCGTGATCGGCTCGAAGGGATAGACGCCGCTATGTGCCTTGCGGCTTGCCGCATCGACATCCTTCAGCCGCGCAGCGACCCCGTCGGCAAAGAAGATCGCATCGAATTTCGCCGCTTCCGCCAGTTTGGCCAGCTCGAGATAGTTCTCGAATTCGGTGCCGACCGACGCCTGCGGGTGCCGCCAGGCCGCCACATGGTGGCCGGTGAACAGCAGGAAGGCGCCGAGTTTGATCTGATCCTTGCGTCTTGCCATGGAAGGTCCTTTCAGCGGTACATGGCTGGCACCGGGAATTCTCCGGTCAGAAGCCATGTGCCGACGGTGCGTTTCTTGTATTCGGCGGGATTGTGCAGGCTGTGAGTGCGGACATTGCGCCAGAAGCGATCGAAGCCATTGGCGTTGGTCGCCGAGCGGGCGCCCATGACCTCGAAAATCTCGCTGGAGACGGCAAGGCCGATCTCGCCGGCATAGACATTTGCCGTTGCTATATCGATGGCGGCGACACCCCTGTCGTCATGCGACAGGCCCGGTCCCTGGTTGAAGGCGTCGTCCAGGCTTCGCGCCGCCTTGTCGGCAAGCTCGGTCGCCGCCAGCGTCCTGATATAGAGGTCGCCATATTGCCGCTTGATCCAGGGATCATCGGTGTGCTTCTCGACGCCGGAATAGATCCATGGGCGCGAGGATGCCGTCGTATAGTTTCGGCCCTCGTCGAGCGCGCCCTGGGCGCTGCCGACGAAGACGTTGAGCAGCACGCTCTGCTGCAGCAGGGAGGTCAGCGACGTATAGGGCGTCAGCGGTACGCTCGGCGAACTGATCACCTCGTCATCGAGAATTTCGAGATCGTGAAAGCTGACGGTGCCGCTGCCGGTCTGGCGCTGGCCGATTCCGTCCCAGTCGTCCTCGATGAGGATGCCGTCGCGGCTGGCGGGTACAGCGGCGGTGAGGCGTTCCCCCTCCGGATTCTCCCAGGATATCTGGATGTAGTCGGCAATGTGGGAGCCCGAGGAGAAAGGCCGTTTGCCGCTGACGATCCAGCCATTGTCGATCCGCCGTCCGGACGATGTCCTCGACATGGCATTGCCGGAATTGCTCCAGATCAGATTTCCGGCGGCGGAAGCGCGCAGCCAGCGATCCTTCTGCGCGCTCGACCCGCGAAAGAGAACGAGATTGAGGGGGAGGTGGTGATATCCGAAAAGATGCGCCAGCGAACCGTCGGTGCGCGCCAATTCCCGCACTGCCCGCAAGATCGAGAGCCAGGAGGCTCCCCGTCCGCCATAGTGCCTGGGAATTTGCGCCGATGGCAGCCCGCTTTCCTTCAAAAGGCGGATCTGTTCGATCGGACGGCCGCCCTGCTTGTCGCGCTGAACGGCGTCGCGATCGAAGATTCGTCGCAGTTCGACGGCCCTGGCGACCAGGGGATCTGTTGTATCCGCTTCGAAGGACATATTCGCCTCACGCATCCGGCCGTGGCGGCCTTGCTTCGCATCTTGCGTCAAGGGTTCGGCGACTGCTGCCGCAAGTCCAGCAATATCTATTTGATCTTATGAGAAGAAAAACTTTCGCCAGATCGGGCTCATGACCGAGCTATCCGCAAGAGCTGCGCGTGCCTCAGCCCATGGCCGCGTCTTGTGAAACGTTGTCCGCGCTGAGGGCGTCGCCAGCGATGACAAATTCGAGACACCTCATCTAAATAGAATATAATTTCTATAGATTATATTATTTGATGCTAGCCTCTCCTCGCTGCTATCCAGGAGAGAACGATGACCGGTAAGAAACGCCAG
>JASGEG010000537.1:0-3428 GCA_047606605.1 Rhizobium sp. | reverse complement strand
GCTTTCCGTTCACCTATCATTTCTTCTGGGGCGCGGACGAACTGGGCGTCGGCTATGCCAAGATGTGGGACCGGATGCCGACCAACAAGAAGGTCGGCACGCTTTATGCCGACGACGATGGCGGCCGCGCCATGGCCGATCCCAAATTCGGTTTTCCGCCCGCCTTCAAGGCCGCTGGCTACGAGGTGACGAATACGGGTCTTTTCCGGCTGGAAACGGACGATTTCTCCACCCAGATCGCCGCCTTCAAGGATGCGGGCGTCGACATCGTCGCCGGCCATGCCTTCGAGAACCATCTCGCCACCTTCTGGAACCAGGCAATCCAGGTGGGCTTCAAGCCGAAGATCTGCACCATCGCCGCCGGCCTCTTGTTTCCCTCGTCCGTCGGCAATCTCGGCGACCGCGGCAATGGCATGTCGACGGAAGTCTGGTGGACGCCGGCCTTCCCCTATAAATCCTCGCTCACCGGTCAAACCGCGCGCGAGATCGCCGATGCATACACGGCAGCGACGGGCAACCAGTGGACCCAGCCGCTCGGCTACGATCACGCCTTGCTCGAAATCGGCTTTGCGGCACTCAAGAATGCAGCGGACCCGAAGAACAAGGCCGCCGTGCGCGATGCGATCGCGGCGCTCACCTTGGACACCATCGTCGGCAAGGTGGATTTCAAGGGCTCGCCCCTCAAGAATATCGGCCTGACGCACATCGCCGGCGGCCAGTGGCAGAAGACCGATGGCGGCAAGTTCCCCTTCGATCTCAAGGTCGTCGACAATTCCACCAATCCGACGGTTGCCGTCGAAAGCGCATTGCAGCCGCTCGTTTTTTGAGGCGGGCTCGGCCGAGCGACCTACGGCAGCGGCCTCAGCGAGAGGTCGGTGCGGACGGCCGTAAGACAAGCAGGGAACGAGTTGAAAAGGCGGGTGCGATTTGGCACTTCTGGAAGTCAGGAACCTCAATAAGAGCTTCGGCGCGATCATCGTGGCCGATCATGTCGACCTCAAGATCGATATCGGCGAATGCACCGGGGTGATCGGCCCCAACGGCGCGGGCAAGAGCTCGCTTTTTTCGCTGATTTCCGGAAGCCTGGTGCCGGATAGCGGCGCCGTTTTCCTCGATGGGCAGGACATCACGCGCCTGCCGCCCCATAAGCGTGTTCATATGGGGATCGGCCGCGCCTTCCAGATTCCGCAGCCCTTCAGCGGACTGTCGGTCTACGAGAACGTGCACGCGGCGGCGAGCTTCGGCGCCCGCTTGCCGGCCCGGCGCGCACGCGAGGTGGCCCATGACGTCCTCGCCCAGACGGGGCTTGCCGACATCGGCAACAAGCAGGCCGGCTCATTGACGCTGCTCAACCGAAAGCGGCTGGAACTTGCCAAGGCTCTGGCCGTGAATGCGAAGCTCTTGATGCTTGACGAAATCGGCGCCGGGCTCACCGAGCGTGAGGTGGACAAGCTCGTGCACACCATAGCCGAACTCAAGAAAGATCATGCGATCATCTGGATCGAGCATATCGCGCATGCGCTCAAATCCGTGGCCGACCGGATCGCCGTCCTTCATTTCGGCCGCAAGCTGCTCGAAGGGCCGCCGGCAGAGGTCATGGCAAGCGCAACCGTCAGGGAAATCTATATGGGGCTCGCCGTCGATGCCGATCATTGAGGTCGAGGAACTGGAAGCCTTCTATGGCGACATGCAGGCCTTGTTCGGCATTTCGCTGGCTTTGGCGGAAAAGGAATGTCTGGCGCTCGTCGGCGCCAACGGTGCCGGCAAGTCGACGCTCTTGCGCTGCCTCACCGGCCTCAATCGCAATCTTCACGGCCGCATTCGCTACGATGGCGCCGAGATATCAGGCAATCCGGCCGAAGCGATCGCGCGGGCCGGGATCGCCATGGTGCCGGAAGGGCGCATGCTGTTTGCGTCGCTGACCGTAGAGGAGAACCTGACGATGGGGGCGCTGACCCGCCGGCCGGGCAACTGGACGCTGTCGCGGGTCTATGAACTCTTCCCGATCCTTGCCGAACGTCGTGCCCAGATGGCGATCACGCTGTCGGGCGGCCAGCAGCAGATGGTCGCCATCGGCCGGGCGCTGATGTCCAATCCGCGCGTGATGCTTTGCGACGAGATCTCGCTTGGTCTCGCGCCGGTCGTGATCGGCCAGATCTATGAATCCTTCAAGACCATCCGCGCCGAGGGCATGTCGCTGATCGTCGTGGAGCAGGATATTGCACGGGCCTTGTCGGTCTGCGATCGGCTCGTCTGCCTGCTCAAGGGCCAGGTCACGCTCGAGCAACCGGCGGATGCAGTGGACATGGAGCGGCTGACCTCCGCTTATTTCGGGGACTGACGGATGATTTATCTCGAAACGCTCATCAACGGCATCCTGCTCGGCGGGCTCTACGGCATCCTTGGCCTCGGCCTCGCACTGGTCTTCGGCGTCATGCGGGTCATCAACGTCGCCCATGGCGAGTTCATCGTCGGCGCCGCCGTGCTCGCTGCCTCGATCATGTCGGCGCTGCCGGGCATCAATGCGCTCGCCACCATCATTCCCGTGGTGATCATCGCCTTCGTCATCGGCTATCTCTTCCAGCTCTTCCTGCTCAACAAGGTCGTGCAGAGGGGGGACATGCTGGCGCCGATGCTCGTCACCTTCGGCGTGTCGATCGTCGTCCGCAATCTTATGCTTGCCGTGTTCGGCTCCAATCCGATGGCGATCAATGCGGGGCCGATCGCCAAGGCGTCGTTCGCCGTCGCCGGCGTCCATATCGGCGTGCTGCCGCTGATCACGCTCGCAATTTCGGTCGCGCTGTTCGGCATGCTGCAATATCTCATCACGCGGACCACCTTCGGCAAGACGATCCGGGCCACGGCCGACAATCCGGACATCGTGCGCCTCATGGGCGTCAATCCGACCCGCATCTATGCGCTGGTCATGGGGATCGCCTTCGCCATGGCCGCGGTGGCCGGCGTGCTGCTTGCCATGCGCACGTCGTTCTCGGCGACCTCGGGCGTCGACCGGATACTGATCGCCTTCGAAGTCGTCGTGCTGGGTGGGCTCGGCTCGTTCTGGGGGGCGCTCATCGCCGGCATCCTGCTCGGCGTGGTGCAGCTGATGAGCTTCCAGTTCGATGCCAATTCGGGCCTGCTCTATGCCCATCTCCTTTTCTTCGTCTTCCTGATCCTGCGCGCGGTCCCGTTCGCGGCCTTCCTCGTCTTCGTCGCCTGCGGACCGCTTGTGATGACAGACGGTCACCTGCATCTGGCAACAGAGATGTTCGTGGTCATCGTCATCGCCTCGATGTGGAACCTGCTGGCCGGCTATGCCGGGCTGATGTCGCTCGGTCACCAGATGTATTTCGGCGCCGGCGGCTATGTTCTCTATCTCTTTGCCAATGCGACCGGCCTGCATCCCTATCTCGGCCTGATCGTCGCCT
>JASGEG010000536.1:0-4533 GCA_047606605.1 Rhizobium sp. | reverse complement strand
GAGATGAATTTCGCAAGCGTCAGGATCGGCATGCGGGCAAGCACCGCATCCGGGAACATGGTACCGGCGGGCTCGCTCTCGCCCCGGATGACGTCGAGATTGTCGATGACGATCTGCGCTTCGGCCTTTTCGGCCCGCGCCAGCAGCCGCGCCATGCGGTCGGGACGCAGCGCATCGTCGGAATCGAGCACAGAGACCCAGCGGCCGCGCGCCGCGTCCAGCCCGGCATTGCGCGCCGCACCCGGTCCGCCATTGCGCGGCATGGCAACCAGGCGTACGCGTGGATCGGGATGATTGGCGACGATGTCGCGGGTGCCGTCGCTGGAACAATCGTCGACGACGATCACCTCCATGCTGACCGCGCCCTGCGCCAGCGCGCTGTCGATGGCGCGCTCCAGCGTCTCCTCGGCGTTGTAGGCTGCGATGACGAAACTGACATCGGGGACGAATTCCGTCATTGCGGCGCTTTCTCCAGATTTCCGTATTGTTCGATTTCGCGGACACCGAACAGGCCGCTGACGACGCCGGCATGCATGATGCCGCGCAGGCCGTAACGATGACGCTGCACCGGCAAGGGAGAGAGAAGGACGGCCGCGCCAAAGCAATAGGCCGACTTGGCGCCGGCCAGCGCAATCGCCTTCAGGCGTCCGAGACCGGCGGCCGCTTCCAGCAGCATCCGCCCATGCGTCTGCCCCATGCGGTAGCGCCGCTTGGACAGCCACGAGACCGTGGCGCGCCCGCTCGGCACCGGCTCATAGACGAGAGCGTCCTCGGCAAAGACGATGCGGCCGCCGGCCTGGTGCATATGGGTGAAGAATTCCGTGTCCTCGCCGCCGCTGCGGCCGAGCGCGAGATTGAAGCGCCGCCCGGCAAGCGACGGCGCCTTGCGCCGCAGCAGCACGTTGCAGGTGTAGCCGGTGAGGATGTCACCGGCGACCCAGACGGGCAGGGTCGAGTGGAAATCGCCACGACGCATCCAGCCGGGGGCCACGTTCGGATAGACGGCGCGCACCGGTCCCAGAACCGCGTCGGCCCCGGTCGTGTCCGCCGTCACCAGCAATTCCGCCAGCCAATCCTCCGAAGCGGTCTCGTCATCATCGATGAAGGCGACGAAATCGCCGCTCGCGTGATCGAGGCAGGCATTGCGGGCGATGGAGATGTTCGAGGCCGGGCAATGCACATAGGCGATCTCGAAGGGCACCGCCGACCGCATCGCCTCGACGCGGTCGCGCGCGCTCGGCGTCACATCGTTATCGGCAACGATGATGCGGACAAGCGCACCGACCGGCACCGTCAGCACCGCCAGCGACAACAGGGTCTGGTCCAGTTCGGCACGGCGATAGGTGCAGATGGCGATATCGATCTTCACGCCCCGGCTTTCGTGCGCCCGGCTTTCGTGCGTCTGCGTCATGACACCACCTTGCGGCTGCGGAACTTCAGGACTTCAAGCCAGAAGCCCATCGACCAGGCGAAATGCATGACCATCGCCGAAATCGCGGCAAGCGGCCCATAGGGATTGCGCTGGCCGAGCGCGATCCAGAAGCCGTAGGCGATGCAGGCGAAGGCCCAGAGGCTGACGGGGATGACCGCAATCCAGTTGAGGATGGCGAGGAAGGCGCCGATGAAGATCGGCACGACGGCCAGCGGCAGCATCTGGCGCATGCTCGGCATGCTGCGATGCTTCAGGATATTGCGCGCCCGGCCGCGGCCATAGCCGAGATACTGCCGGAACAGCGTCGGGATGCTAGAGCGCGGATAATAGGTCATCGTCGTCTTGTCGGTGAGCCAGATACGATAGCCCGCCTGGCGCAGCCGGTAGTCCAGCTCGGCATCCTCGTTGTGGCTGAAGGTCTCGTCATAGCCGCCGACGGAGCGGAAGGCCGCAATCTGCATCAGGGCATGATGGCCATGATCGGCCCAATGACCCTTCGCACCTTCGCGGTGCTTGGAGCCGCCATTGCCGAGCTTGGAATTCTGCGCCACCGCCGTTGCCTTCTGGAAGGCGCTGAAACCCATGGTGCGCATGGCGACGACAACGGAATCCGCGCCGGTCGCGTCGGCTTCCTCCACCAGCCTCTGGCAATAATCGGCTGGGTAATCGCCATGGGCGTCGATGCGGATCATATAATCGTAATCGTCACCGAAGGTCTCGACGGTGAGATTGATCGCAGCGCTCTGCAGCCGCTTGGGATTGTCGAGCAGCAGCACGCGCGGATCGGCCTCGGCGATCTGCCTGACGATATCCCGCGTCCTGTCCGTGCTGCCGCCGTCGGCCACCACGATCCTGGCATCGAGCTCGTCCAGAGCACTGCCGAGGTTGGCGATCAGCGGCTCGATGTGCTTTTCCTCGTTGAGGCAGGGGATCACGATCAGGCAACGCATATGCTTGGAAACTCCAGTCTTCATTGCAATCCACCTCTATTGCGATGCAATTGTGGGAGGGTTTGTAACTCGGCGGTCTGGCCATTGGCCCGGGTGAGCGACGCCAGCCGCTGCACGAGGCCCTGACAGTCGGCGCGATCGGTCATCCATTGCCGGCGATCTTGTGCCGCAAGAGCGTCGAAAGCGGCGAGATAGCGCTCCTCGCTCATGTCGCCGAGACGCGAGGCGAGATCGTCGGCATCGGCCTTTTCGAGCGTCAGGCCAATCTTGCGGCTGGACAGGAAGCGCCCGGTCTCCGTGCCGTCCATGGCGATCGGCACGGCGCCGTGCAGGCCGCCTTCGTAAAGCCGGTTCGGCAGCAGCCAGCTCGAATTCAGCCCTTCTTCGAAGAAATCGATCGCCCAGGAGAATTGCACCTCGCCATAGATGGCGGACAGATCCTCCGGGTTCTTGTAGGGACCTTCGAAACGCAGGTGCGGCGCGTCACGCACGCTGCCGTCGAAATCGGCGAACTCCGAATAGGCCGGCCGGCCGCGCAGGACGATCTCGAAGCGGCCATCCATGCGGCGCGCGAAATCGGACAGCAGCTGCAAGGACTTGCGGCAGCGAAGCGCGCCGAACCAGCCGATCCTCCAGGGCTCGCCCTTGGCCGGCGGCCGCGGCGCAAGGACGGGCTGTTCGACCGCGCCGTCGAGCGTAAGCACCTTGTTTTCCAACAGGACGATCGGCAGGTCGAGGCCCGAGCGCGGCCGGAAATAGCGCTCGACGAAAGCCGGAGAGCTGGTCAGAAGCAGGGCCGCATCCGCGCCGAAATGACGCTCGATCCCGCGAAGCGCGCCGCCGAACATATCGGTGCGCAGCAGCAGGCGGTGAATGTCCAGACATTCGTAGACGACAGGCATATCGCCGCCGAAGATCGACCGCGCCCGGTTGGCGACGGCGAGCATTTCGAGATTGCGGCCGATGATCACGTCGGGCCTGTCGACGCCGCGCAACGAACCGCGCAGCTTCAGCGCCGACATGGCGACGGCGGTGACACGATGGGCGAACTGCGCATCGCGCGTGCGTCCGAGTTCGATCGGCTCGACACCGTGAACGGCGGCGAGCGCGTTGTCGTCACGCCGGAAGCCAGCCAGCGTCACCCGTGCTCCGCCCGCTTGCAGCATGAGCACCCGCCTGCGGACGGCGGGGTCAGCGAGATCATGGACGAAGTAAAGAATATGCAGCATAAAACTTCCGTTTTCGTGTCTGGCCGCAGCCAGGCGTTTCGTTTCGTTCGTGTTGCATCACGGCAGGTCGTCCGGCCGGGAAACCCGTTTCCCGGCCGGCATGGGTCAGTTCAGTTTGCAGGCGATCGACTCCGGGAACTGGCACTTGTCGCCCTCGGCGGTGAAGGCGACGCGCTGGATCTGCATGGTCGCCGGGCTGCCGCCATAGGCAAAGTTACCCATCCACCCCTTGAGCGTGTCCGTGCCCCAGAGGCTGAAGAAGATCTTCTGGGCATGCGAGGGGATCTTCGAAGGATCGGTGACCTCCTGGACCAGCTGGCCGTTCACATAATAGCGCAGCCGATCCTTCTGCCAGACGAAGGCATAGTCGTTGAAGCCCTGATCGGCGCCGCCGGGAACGGGAACCAGCTTCTCGTTGCCGCCCTTGGCGGAGATATATTGGTTGAGCTGCACCTGGCCGGAATTCTTGCCGAGAACCTCGAAATCGATCTCGTCATGCGGCTTCTTGTCGGTCGGGCCGATATAGGTGAAGAAGGCCGAGTTGAGGCCGGAGCCGGTCGCGGTGCGATAGCGCGCCTCATAGGTGCCGTAACCATAGCGCTTGGTCGTCTGGATTTCACCGCAGGCATAGTCGCGCGCGCCAGTCTTGCCTTGCGTGAGGCGAAGCTGCAGCGCGCCATCCTCGATGCCGACCTGCTTTTTCGACCAGGTGCAATTTTGATGCGGGCCATTGTTCCAGCCATCGGAAATGTACCAGCGGCCGTTGTCGATCTTCTGGAACGTATCGACGAAGGATGTTCCGTTCGGCTGGTCTTCCTGCGCGGAAACGGCACAGGGGATGAGGCCGGCGCTCACGATGGCCAGGGACACCAGGCTCAGTCTGCGGACGGAGGCGATCGGTTTCGTCATGAATTCACCTTTT
>JASGEG010000535.1:0-5098 GCA_047606605.1 Rhizobium sp. | reverse complement strand
GTACATATTGCCGGCCGGCAGCCATTTCAGTTTCAGCGAGAAAATGTAGATGGCGACGAGGCCGAACCAGAAGGTTGGGATCGACAGTGCCACCATGGCGCCGATCGTGGCGCTGTAATCGAAGATCGAATAGCGCTTGGTCGCCCCCTTGATGCCGATCCAGGTGCCGACCGCGATCGCGATCGCCATCGAGGTTCCCATCAGCAGCAGCGTGGCGAAGAGATGGCCGAAAATGATCGACAGCACCGGCTGGTTGTCACGGTAGGAGCGGCCCCAGTCGCCCATCAGCAGGTGCCTCAGCCAGTCGAGATACTGGATCGGCAACGGCCGGTCGAGGCCCATCTGCGCCGCGATCCTGTCGAGCGCTTCCTTGGTCATGCCGGGCGTCAGCGTATATTGCGACAGCGGGCCGCCGGGAGCGAGGGTGAGGACGGCAAAGCCGATCATCGATACGAGCAGCAGCAGCACCAGGCTCTGCCACAGGCGGCTCAGGAGATAGCGCAACATGGCATTGGTCTCCGATGGTTGCGGAACGGGAAGCGGCCAGCCCTTCGGCAGCTCTGCCGAAAGGCTGGCGCAGACGGCCTATGCCTTGGCCCAATACCAGGAGCCTACATTCCAGCTATCGATGCGCACGTTGATGTTGGGCGTGACGTTTTCGACCCCCACCTTATGGCCGCGCACGGTCGCATATTGGAACAGCGGCAGGAAGGGCAGGTCGCGGCGCATGATGTCCTGGATCTTGAAATAGGTCTTCTTGCGCTCTTCCGGCACGAAGATCTGGCCGCCGTCCGCCAGCAGCTTGTCGACCTCCGGATTGGCATATTGCCAGGTATTCTGGCCCGCCCCGCCCTTGGCGCTGATGGCGCTGGAGCGGAAGTAATCCGAGGTGTCGGGATCGGAGCCGGTCAGGAAGTTGATGCCGACGATGACGGAATCGAACTTCGACATCATCCAGTAGTCGCCCCACATGACGGCCGGCGGCAGGTTGGAGATGGTGAGTTCCACGCCGATATCCTTGAAGGTCTGCTGCATGAACTGCTGCACCTGCTCGCGGATGTGATTGCCTGCGGTGGTGGAGTTGGTGAAGGAAAGCTTGACCCCGTCCTTCGCGCGAATGCCGTCGGCGCCGGGTTTCCAGCCGGCCTCGTCGAGAATCTGCTTGGCCTTTTCCGTATTGAATTCCTGCTTCGGCAGGTCCGGATTGTAATAGAGGGACTGCTGCGGCATGTAGGTTTCTGTCGGCGTCGGCAGGCCATAGTAAAGCGCGTCGATGATCGTCTGCTTGTCGATCGCGTGGTAGAGCGCCTCGCGCACCGCGGGGTCCTTGAACTGCGGCCGTTCCATGTTGAAACCGACGGATTCGACGGTGGCGGCCGGGACGACGGCGACGACCTTGCCATCCAGTCCCTTGGCTTCGTCATAGTGATCCGGCGTGATCCATTGCAGGCCGACGACGTCGATGTCGCCGGTCTTGAACTGGGTGTAGAGAACCGTCAGGTCGGGGATGTATTTGTAGACCAGGGTTTCGAGATAAGGCCCGTCCCCGAAATAGTCGGTATTGGCCGCAAGCGTGATGTGGTCGCCAGCGATGCGCTCGACCCATTTGAACGGGCCGGTGCCGACGGGCGCGTTGTTGAAGGGCGCGGTGTTCTTGTCCTTCTCCGCGCCGAGGATATGCTTCGGCACGATAAAGGTGGCGGCGAGGATCGACGGGTAGGGCGCAAACGCCTTCTCCATCCGCCAGGTGAGTTCCGTCGGCGAGACGACGGTCAGGTCGCGCACCAGTTCGTGGCCGGTCTTGCGCCAGCTGCGAAAATCCGGATCGACCATGAGTTCGAGGGTGAACTTGACGTCTTCGGCGGTGAACGGCGTGCCGTCATGCCATTTTACGTCGTCACGCAGCTTGATCTTCCAGTTCAGGCCATCGGCCGAGATGCCGCCGTTTTCGACGGTTGGGACTTCGGTTGCAAGTGCCGGGGCAAACTTGCCCTCCGGGGTCACGGTAAAGAGCGGATCGAAGACGCTGAAATGGATGCCTTCATCAACTTCGATGTGGATCAGGTGCGGATTGAAGACGGTCGGCTCCTGCGAGAAGCCGATGACGAGCTGGCCCGTCGGCTTGGCGGGCGGTGCCGCGAAAGCTTCGCCGCGGCCGAGGATATTGGGCATGATCAACCCGGAAGCGCCGAGCGCCATCATGGTCAATGCCTGGCGTCGGGTTGGTTTCAACAGCATATCGTGATCGTTACCGGACATGTTCGTTCCCCTTTTTGTTGGTAGGATTTCGGCTGTTCTTCTCTTTCGTTTCTTTCGTTGTTGTGCTGCCTTCTTTGCTCGGACAGGTCAGAAACCACTGATCAGTTCGATCTTCGAACCGTCGTGGAAGCGGGAAAAGCGGAAGTTCTTGCGGTCGACCACCGGCGGCTTGCCGGTGACGATATCGGCCATCAGCCGGCCGGCGGCGGGCCCGATACCGAAGCCGTGGCCGGAAAAGCCGGTGGCGATGTGGAATCCTGGAATGCTGTCGATCGCATCGATCACCGGCACGGCATCCGGCGTCACGTCGATATAGCCGGCCCAGCGCTGGGCGATCTCGGCTTTCTCGAAAACCGGAAAGGCTTTCTTGAGATTGGCAAGCGCCGTGTCCGAAAGCTTGGTCGACGGCTTCGGATCGAGAACGCGGCAATATTCGAAGGGGCTGGCCTCGTCCATCGCCCAGCGGTTCGGAATGCGCGCCTCGTCGAAGAAGCGGCCGGAGACGCGGAAATTCAGTGAGCGCCATTCCTTCCTCAACGCCGGCAGGAACTTGCCGGCATAGCGGAAGGATTTCGGCACGATGTCGACGATATTCTCGTGGCCGGAGGCAATGGTGTAGCCGCCATCCTGGCGCTTGCGCAGGGCAAAGCCGCTCGCCCAGATGGCCTGCTCCGGGCCTCCTTCCAGCGGCTTGGTGCGCAATACGGAATTCATTACCTTCAATTGCGGCAGATCGAGCCCGAACATGCCGGCAAACAGGCTGGACCAGGCGCCGCCGGCAAGCACGACGGCCTTGCAGGCGATGGGGCCGCGCTCGGTGATGACGCCGGAGATGCGGCCGCCGGCCGTCTCGATGCCGCGCACGGCGCATTCGGTCAGGATGGACGCCCCTTTGTCGCGGGCGGCCTCGGCAATGGCGGGGGCGGCCCGCTGCGGCTCGGCGCGGCCGTCGGCGGCGGTAAAGAGCGCCCCCTTGAGCTCCATCTGCGAGCCGGGAAAGAGGTTCTTGAACTCGGCGCCGCTGATCATGCGGCTATCCAGCTGATAGCCTTCAAGATTGCGGTTCCAGCGCTCGTGATCGGCATATTGCTTGTCGTCGGCGCAGGTGAAGATGATGCCGGCGCGCTTGTAGCCGGTGTCGCGGCCGGTGCGCTTGTCGAGCGTGCTCCAGATGCGCAGGGCCTCCGCCATGAGGGGCACTTCGCGCGGGTCGCGCCTGGAAATGCGCACCCAGCCCCAGTTGCGGCTCGACTGCTCCTGGCCGATGCCGCCTTTCTCGCACAGCGCCACCCGCAGGCCACGCTCGGCCAGCTCCAGTGTCGTCGAGGTGCCGATGATGCCGCCGCCGATGACGACGACGTCGACTTCCTTGGGCAGTTCCGCATCCCCGTGAACAGGGACCACATAGGGGCCGGGCATGGTCAGAAAGACTCCTCTAGCTGGCAATTGATGGCGAATTCGGCGACGCTCGCCTCGTTCGGCAGGTCGATCAGCATGGCAATGATGCGGGCGAGGTCGCGCGGGTCGGTCATGTCGCCATCGGCCCTGTCGGTGATGCCGCGCGCCATATCGGTGGCGACGAAACCGGGGCAGATGGCGGTGGCGCGGATGCCGAGATCGAAGCCGGCATGGCGAAGGGCATGCGCAAGCGCGACGGCTGCGAATTTGGAGACGGCATAGAGCCCGGATTTGGCGGACTTGACCCGCTTGCCCGAGAGCGAGGCGATGATGACGATCCGGCCGCGGCCGCCGGCGGACAGTGCTTTCCACGCGGATTTCGCCAGCCGGCGCGGCGCCTTGACGTTGATGTCGAGCAGTTCGTCCATATCCGTGTCGTCAGCCTCGATCACGGTCTTTGCGATCATGATGCCGGCATTGGCGATAACGGCGTCGATGCGCCCGAAGATGCGTAGCGTTTCCTCTGCCCAGACATCCGACGCATCCGCGTCCGTGGCGTCATAGGCAAAGACGCCAACACGGGTCGGGTCCGCCCAGGCGGGCATTTGAGGACGGCGCATGCCGAGCGAGAGCCGCCATCCCTGGGCGGCAAGCTCTTGGGCGAGTGCTGCGCCGATCCCGCGGCTGGCGCCGGATATCATGGCGACCCGATCCTCACTCTTGTTCATGCCCGCTCTCCCATGGTCCGCCGGCTCACGATTGCGCGACGATGCGCCGGTAGGTCCGGCGCAGGATGTCGATCAGCAATCTGTGTTCTTCGTCGGTGATGTCGGAAAAGAATTCGCGCGATTGCTTGGTGACGATGGCGCGTACGCGCTTTGCCAGTTCGTGGCCCTTGTCCGTGATATAGAGTTCCTGCGCCCGGCTGTCGTCCGCCGAGGTTTCGCGCGAGAGAAGCCCATGCGCTTCCATCTGTTCGATCAGCCTGCCGGTCGCCGAACGGTCTTTCAGGATGAGCTGCGCAATGGTGGAGGGGCGGATTCCCGGATTGTCGTCGACCAGGAACAGGGTGGTGATCTTCCCCGTTCCGCGTGCGACATCCAGGCCTTCCAGCTTCTCATCCAGATCGCGCGAAACGGCGAGATTGATGCTGCGGATATAAAAACTCAGCGTATCCTCCAGGACGTCGATATCGATGTCCTTGACGGAAGTCGGCGGGGCCTTGGTCGGCGGCATGGCTTGGAACCTTCGAAAGGCAACAAAACACCGTTCCTGCCACCCGCAGGTTGCGGCAGGTTCATGATCGTCGGCGGCGGATCGTCGCTGGAATTTTCATTCTCATGAAAGGACGGATAGTGGACAAATGCAACTATTTTTTCGCCCGATCTGATAAAAATTAATCAGCTTTGAAAGCTGCCTGTTTCTCAGGCAAGCGTCGCCG
>JASGEG010000534.1:0-2793 GCA_047606605.1 Rhizobium sp. | reverse complement strand
TTGCAGCAATTCCTGATCGAAGCCGTGCTGGTTTGCCTGCTCGGCGGCACGCTCGGCATCGCCACAGCACTTGGCTTCGGCGCCGCCTTCAACCGGCTCAGCTCCGATTTCTCGCTGGTCTATTCGATCGGCTCGATTGCACTCGCCTTCACATGCTCATGCATGATCGGTCTCACCTTCGGCTACCTGCCGGCGCGCAACGCGTCCCGGCTCGACCCGGTCGCAGCCCTGTCCAGGGACTGATCCCGTCATTCAGGACGCATCGGCTCGCTTGACCCGTCACTTTTGATGTCGTCGGCAAACCTGCGCATGAGCCGCACGAGATCTTCCACATCTCTTTCGTCCCACGCGGCGAAAATGGCCAGGGCGATCCTCTCCCGTGCCGCATCGACACGATCGGTCATCGCTTTCCCCTTCTCCGTGATGACCGCCTCGCGGATGCGGCGATCGACGGTACTCTCCTGCCGGGCGACCAGCCCGAGGCTTTCCAGCTTCGAAACCTGCCGGCTTACCGTGGTGTAATCACGCCCGACGCGATCGGCCAGTTCGACAACACCGATGGGGCCCAGGCGTTCGACCAGGACCAACAACGGGAACAGCGCCCGATCGAGGGATATCCCCGCTTCGCGAACCATCGCTTCGTCGCGCTGTGGCCGGTTCATGACACCAACAATTTCCAGTAGCGCGCCATGGAGTTCACGCAGCTGGCCGCTAATATGTGTATTTTGCACCTTTTCCATTGACGCCGAACCCGTCCCTCTCTTAATATGTGCATAATACACATATGGAGACCACGATGACAGGGAAATTTGCAGCCGATGTGCTGATTTGCGGCGCCGGCGCAGCCGGCCTCGCTTTGGCGATCGATCTGGCGCGAAGGGGAACCTCCTTCCGCCTGATCGAGAAGATGGACGGCCCGTTCCACGGATCGCGAGGTAAGGGCATTCAACCGCGAACTCAGGAGATTTTCGAGGATTTTGGCATCCTCGATCGGATCGTCGCAGCCGGTGGGACCTATCCGCCTGAACGGCGATATCGCGACGATGGCAGCTACGTGGACTCCGTAGTGATGGAGCATGCGGCCCCGACATCGGCAGAACCCTATCAATTGCCGCTGATGCTGCCGCAATTCCTAACCGAGCGTATGATGCGCGAGCGCCTTTGCGAACTTGGGCATGGGCCGGAATTCGGCACCGAACTGCTTGGTTTCGAGCAGGATTCGGCGGGTGTAATCGCTCGCCTCGCCAGCGTTTCCGGCGAAGAAACCTTACGCGTGCGCTGGCTCGTAGGCGCGGATGGCGGCCGCAGCCTTGTGCGTCATGCCCTCGGCATCGACTTTCCGGGCAAGACGCTCGGCGTTCGCGCCGTCGTAGCCGACGTCATGCTGAACGGCTTGACGCGCGATGCCTGGCACCGGTTCAACGATGGTGACATGGCACGGCAGATTTCTCTTTGCCCACTCGCAGGAACCGGACTGTTCCAGCTACAGGGACCTATCCCGCTCGATGGTGACATAGACCTGTCGGCTGAAGGATTGGGAGCCCTGGTGGCGCAACGGACCAATCGTAACGATATTCATATTCAGTCCGTATCCTGGGCATCGGCTTACAGCATGAATGCGAGGCTGGCCGAACGATACCGCGTCGGCCGCGTGTTCCTCGTTGGGGATGCAGCGCACATTCATCCGCCAACCGGGGGTCAGGGCCTCAATACCAGCGTGCAGGATTCCTACAATCTGGGCTGGAAACTGGCGGCGGCCGCCAAAGGCGCGCCGGATGCATTGCTCGACAGCTACGAGGAGGAACGCCGACCGGTTGCAGCCTCGATGCTCGGCCTGGCCACAAAACTTCTCGACGCTCAGAAACAGGGCGATATGCGTCGCGGCCGCGAGGTGCGTCAACTCGATATCGGCTACCGCAAATCCTCGCTGGCACCGGAAAATTCCCGACGTGTCGGCCGCCCATCTGCCGGCGACCGCGCGCCGGACGCATCGATTCGTGGCGCTGCCGGTCAATCGACACGGCTGTTCGACTTGTTCAAAGGCGCGCACTGGACGTTGCTCGGCTACGAGGTTGGACGCGAATCCGTGCCACCACCTCGTCCGGACATGCATGTTCACATTATCGGCCCGCAGGGCGAGTTGATCGACGATGACAGCCGTCTTCGCGATACCTATGCTCTGTCCGCCGGTGACTGGGTGCTGGTGCGTCCGGACGGCTACATCGGCGCGATTGTCACAACCGATGAACTCAAGACACTGGAGAGCTACCTCGCTCAGGTCGGCCTCGGTCAGGTCGATGTGTAACTAGAATGGGATCCGCAGAGGACCAACCGCTGCCCATCAGGACGCGAGAAACCAAATGGCCGCGAGCACGGCCTGCAAATGCAGTGGGATTTGGGAGGATAATCCGGCTTCGCCATCCGTGTTGGGGGGCGTCATGGCGAAGCCGGTATGCGGGGGCGGTCAAAAGCTTGCTCGAGCAAAGCTAACGACCAAGACCAATTCTACATGATCCGGCCGCCCAAATATTTCTGAGTGTTTCCGAAAGAAGGCATTTTCGAGAAATTTATTGTCTCGACGTTGCCGTTTGGATGGATATATTTAGTACATATCACAAAACTATTGTGGAAAACAAGTTCAAGCAGTTTCTCTTGCCTTCGGCAAGCGAATTATGCTGATGCACGCGATATTATAGTTGGGAATAAAGTACTAAGGCGGTCAATGCAAAGCAATCAGCAGCGATATTAGCCGACAGAATGTTATAAGGCCGCACGTCCGCTGCCCGGGCTCTT
>JASGEG010000533.1:0-2793 GCA_047606605.1 Rhizobium sp. | reverse complement strand
CCGGCGCTTCTCCAGCCATAGAAGAATGCGGAAGGCGCAGTAGATGACGGCCACGCATCCATGCAGGATCATGATGAGCGGATTGGCGCCGAATATCTGCGGCCAGAGGCCATACATCAGCGCCTGAGCGCCCGCCGCCAGCACCCACATGACCGGCCCCCAGGAGACCGTCAGCCACAGGCCGAGTGCGGCAACAGGGAAGACCACGGCCAGGCCGGCGCTCGCCACTTTCCAGGGCAGGTTCAGCAGGTCGAACCGCGCCTGGCCCGCCAGCGAATAGCCGACCAGCATCGACCAATATTGCAGGCCGAGCCACAGGCAGGCGACCGCGATCAGCCGCAGGAACAGCACGAACAGCATGTCGGTCAGCGTGGTCTTTGGTCTGGTCGAAGAATCAGGTTCCATGGGCGAACAATACGTAGGAGGGGCCGGGCTCGCCAGAGCCATAATGGCTGCGGCCTTTCGCCCGGTTTTGAATCCTGGGGACAGCATGATAGGTACGCTGCCTATATATTGAGGCCATAGATAGACCAAAAAGGATGGCGGCATCATGCAGGACAAGACGCATCTTGTTGACGAGATCACCGGGCACAGGCGGATGCGGCGCAACCGCAAGGCCGACTGGACGCGTCGCCTCGTGCAGGAAAACCGCCTGACCGTCGATGATCTGATCTGGCCGATCTTTCTGATCCCCGGCAAGGGCATCGTCGAACCGATCCCGGCCATGCCCGGCGTCAGCCGCATGACGGTGGACAAGGCGGTGGAGGCGGCGAAGGAAGCGGCCGATCTCGGCATTCCCGCGCTCGCCACCTTCCCCAACATCGAAATGGAACTGCGCGACGAGACCGGCTCCAACAGCCTCGAGAAGAACAATCTCATCAATCTCGCCACCGCCGCCATCAAGAAGGCCGTACCGAACATCGGCGTGATCACCGACGTCGCCCTCGATCCCTTCACCAGCCATGGCCATGACGGCATTCTGCGCGGCAACGAAATCGTCAATGACGAGACGGTGGAACAGGTGGCGCGCGCCGCCGTCTACCAGGCCGATGCCGGCGCCGATATCATCGCGCCGTCGGAAATGATGGACGGCCGCATCGGCGTCATCCGCCGTGCACTCGACGCCGCCGGCCACCAGGGCGTCGGCATCATGAGCTATGCCACCAAATTCTCGTCCTCCTTCTATGGCCCCTATCGCGAGGCGATTTCGACCGGCGGGCTGCTGAAGGGCGACAAGAAGACCTATTATATCGACCCGGCCAACGGCACGGAGGCCGTGCGCGACGCGGCCCTCGACGTCGACGAGGGCGCCGACATGCTGATGGTCAAGCCCGGCCTGCCCTATATCGACATCTGCTGGCGGTTGAAGGAGGCTTTCGGGCTTCCGACCTTCGCCTATCAGGTCTCCGGCGAGTATTCGATGATCAAGGCTGCCGCCGCCAATGGCTGGATCGACGGCGAGAAGGTGATGCTGGAAACGCTGCTCGCCTTCAAGCGCGCCGGCTGCGACGGCATCCTCACCTATTTCGCCGTCGAAGTGGCCAAGCTTCTGGCAAAGCGGTAATCACCGGCCTCGAGCTTATTGTATTTGCCGGACCCCACACCATATGTTCGACGGATGTTTCCCTACTGTGTCGCGCATCCCGGCGGATGCGCGAAGGAGAAAGAATAATGAGCCTGACCCCCAGCTCGCCTTATGCAGCACCGGACGACTGGCGCGCCTATAGCGGCGTGCTGAGCCGGCGCGTCTTCGCCTTCGTCCTCGACTATGTCATCGTCGGCCTGCTCTGCATTCCGGCGGCCGTCGTGCTGTTCTTCCTGTCGATCCTGACGCTTGGGCTCGGTTTCTTCCTCTACCCTGCCCTCTTCATCATCGTCGCCGGCCTTTATTTCGGCTGGACGCTGGGCGGGCGCTATCAGGCCTCGCTCGGCATGCGCGCCATGGGCATCGCCATGGTGCGGGTCGACGGCCGGCCGATGGATTTCCTGACGGCCATCGTGCATCTGGCGCTATTCTGGATTCTGAACTCCGTGCTGACGCCGCTGATCCTGCTGGCGGGCCTGTTCATCGAACGCAGCAGGCTGCTTCACGATCTCCTGCTCGGCACGGTCATCGTCCGGACGGCCTGAACCGGAAGCCATATCAGCAAGTATTCCGTGCCGCCGCTCAGGAAACTGTGAGATCATGCAAAGGACATGGTTGACGTTTTCCAAACTTGAGCCAATGCTTGTGTAATACACAATGCCGAAGGAAAGGTCAGTCAGCGGCAGATGAATACGCAGTCGACGCCATCCCCGCAGTTTTATCTGACGGCTCCGGCTGCCTGCCCGTACCTGCCGCGCGAGATGGAGCGCAAAGTCTTCACCCATCTCGTCGGCCCGCGCGCAGCCGAGATGAACGATATCCTGACCCAGGGCGGCTTCCGCCGCTCGCAGAACATCGCTTACCGGCCCGCCTGCGAGGCGTGCCGCGCCTGTATCTCCGTCCGCATTCTCGCGCAGGACTTCGAGCCCAGCCGCTCGATGAAGCGCGTGCTGTCGACCAACAGCGATGTCATCGCCACCGAATTCCCGGCCCAGCCGTCGAGCGAGCAATATTCGCTCTTCCGCCGCTATCTCGACTATCGCCATCAGCAGGGCGGCATGTCCGACATGACCGTCCTCGACTATGCGATCATGGTCGAGGACACGCACGTCAATACCCGCATCATCGAATACCGCCGGCGCGAGGAAGGGTCCGGCCTGGAACAGCGGCCGAAAGGCGAACTGCTGGCGGCCGCGCTGACCGACGTG
>JASGEG010000532.1:0-25058 GCA_047606605.1 Rhizobium sp. | reverse complement strand
GAGCGATCGCCCACCCTCCTGGTTCGAGACGGCCCTGCGGGCTTCCTCAGCATGAGGGCCAGTCTTTGCGTATCATGCGATTCTAGCCGGCCTTTGCGCCGGATGTCGCGTTCTCTCCGCCTTATCCTGAGGAGCGCGGCGCCTTGAGCTTGCCGAAGGAGGTGGAGCCTCGAGGGATCAAATCGGCCCCGATCTGTCGAACCTTCTCATATAGCTTAGCGCTTTCCTCAATCTTTTGCGCTTATCTGGCCCGCATGGCGAAGATCGTGGCATTGGCGGCGTATTTCTATCAGGCGGCGGTGGCTTTCGGGCTGCTGATCGCCGTGGCGCATCTGCTGACGCCGGCGGATTATGCCGCCTATTCGCTGTTCATCTCGATCAGCCAGTTCACGGCCATCTTCTGTTTCGAATGGATTCGTTTCGCCTGCAGCCGCTTTTATCCCGGCCAGGAGCCCGGAAGCGAGGCGGCGGAGCGGATGGCGCTGAGCATGGAATTTGCCGCCTGCGCGGTGCTTTGCATTCTGGCGGCCTGCGCCTCGATCGTCTTTGCCGTGCCGGGAGAGATCGCCGTGCTCGGGGGATTGGTGGCGATTTTCCAGGGCGGCAGCGACCTGCATCTGACCATGTTGCGTTTCCGACAGGAATTCCGTGCCTTTTCGCGTCTGCAGGGGTCGCGCGCCACCATTCTCGCCGCCGGCACGCTGGTCGGCGCGGCGATTGCGCCGACCTTCACCTGCACGGTGGCCGGCCTGCTTGGCGGCTATGTCGCCTACAGCGTGCTGGCGATGATCCTCACCCGCAACAGCCTGCACGAGGCGGCGAGCCTGGAGCCGTCGCTGGTGCGCAAGCATTTCGTCTATGGCAGCGTCGCGGCCGGGGCGTCCGTCATCGGGCTGCTGGCGCCGCTGGGGCTGAAATCGATCCTGACGGCGGCTCTCGGGGCAGGTGGCGCCGCCGGCGCATTGCTGGCGCTCGATCTGCTGCAAAGGCCCTTCATCCTGATCGTTTCCGCCCTGCAGGCGATCCAGTATCCGGATGTGGTCGCCACCTATGACCGCGAGGGCGCCACGCCGGCGTTCCGGCGGCAACTCGGCAGCTATTATTCGCTGCTCTCGGGCTTCACGCTGATGACGGCGGCAGGGCTCTTCGCCTTGCTGCAGCCTATCGGACATATCGTCATTGCGCCGGGCCTGCGCGAGGGATTCCTCTCTGCCGCGCCGTTCGTCACCGGCCTTGCCGCCTGCCGCGCGCTGACCTTCAACATGCTGCCGACGCCGGCGCATCTGCGCCATCGGCTGCTGGCGATCTTCCTGCTGGCGGCGGCGGACTGCCTGTTGCTCAATGCGGGCGCCTTTGCGGCCGGCCATCTCGTCGCCTTCAGCAACGGTGCGCTGATGGCGGGGGGCATGGTCGGCGCGCTCATCGCGATGGCATTCGGGGTGAGGGTGCTGCTGTGGCTGCCCTTCGATTTCGTCTGGCAGCCTGTAGTCCTGTCCGCGATAGCGCTGGCGTTGCCTGTGCTGGCGACCGCAGGCTTCGATTATTCGCTATGGGCTTCGGTCGGCGCCGGCATCATCGGCGGCGTGGCCTTCTGCCTGCTCGGTCTCTACAGCTATTTCGTCACCATGTTCCGCCCGCAGTCGCAAGCCTAGAGGGTTTGCAGCATCGCCAATATGCGATCGGAGCTGCGATCCCAGGAAAATCGCGCGACATTCTCGCGGCCCTTTTGGCGCAATTCCTCCCGCAGCGTCTCGTCGCCGGCGATGCGGCGCATGGCCTCGACCAGTTCATCCTGCCGCAATGGGTCGAAATAGAGCGCGGCATCGCCGGACGCCTCGCGCACGGCCGGGATATCTGCTGACAGCACCGGGCAGTCCTGCGTCATGGCCTCCAGTGGCGGGATGCCGAAGCCTTCGTAAAGGCTCGGAAAGACGAAGGCGGTGGCATGGCGCTCCAGTGCGGCGATCTCGGCATCGCTGAGCCTGCCGGGAAACAGCAGGCGGCCTTTCGATTTCGGTCCGTCCGATTTGAACACGGTCGGCGCGGTGCCGCCGACGACCACCAGCTTTTGATCGGGATCGCCAAGCGCCTCGAAGGCGCGAATGGCGAAATCGAGGTTCTTGTTCGGCTTCATCGTGCCGACCAGCAGGAAGAAGGAATTGGTCTTGAGCCCCAGCCGTTCGACGATGCTTTCGTCGGGTTCGATGGCGGCGAAGTGATCGACGGCATTATAGACGACATCGATGTTTTGGGCCGGGACGCGGAAAACCGCGGCCAGCTCTGCGCGCGAAAATTCCGAGACTGTGCCGATTTTCGCCGTGCGCGTCAGCACCGTGCCGAGCGCGCCGTGCAGCAGGCGGTAGCTGCGCTTGAAGGATTGCGGATGCCGGAAGATCGTCACGTCATGGATGATCACCGCCTGGCGGCGATGCAGGAGGGGGCCGCTGCCGCCGAAGCCGATCAGCCGGCCGCCACGGGCGCGGGCAAGCAGCGACGTCTGTTCCCAGAGGTGGCCAGGACCGGAGCCGAAGGTGTCGACCGATATGGACGAAAGCCCGATATCGACCGGCGTGCCGCGCGGCACGGCCAGTCGCCAGCTTGCGCCCTTCAGCGCGGCGGGCACGGCACCGGCCGCGATCTTGCGGTCGAGCGCCTGTGTCAGCTCGCGCGCGAAACGCTGCACGCCCGACAAAGGCTGACCGAGAAAACGCCCGTTGATGGTGATCGACTGCACGATAGCATCCATATTATCTAATATATGGAATAGTTTGCGCCATTTTCTTTAGAGAAGCCTTAGCTTGCGGCAGGAGATTTTAGGCAAGCGCCTCTTTGCTGCCGATAATGGCGACGCCGCGCGTGCGCATCTCGCTGATCGCCGCCTGAACGCCGGCCGGATCGATGCCGCGGCTGGCATCCTCGATGAAGCGGACGGTGACGCCGGGCAGCATCTCGACCGCATCGAGCGCGGAGAATTTCACGCAATAGTCCGTCGCAAGGCCGCAGAGATCGAGATCGGTCACGCCTTCGGCGCGCAGATGCGCGGCAAGGCCGGTCAGCGCCGCCTGGTCGTTGTCACGGAAGGCGGAATAGCTGTCGACCGCCGGGTTCTGGCCCTTTTGCTGAATGAAATCGATGCCGTCGACATGGAGATCCGGATGCAGCCTGGCATCCCCGGTATTCTGAACGCAATGGTCGGGCCACATCATCTGCGGCTTGCCGGAGAGCATGCCCATTTCGAAGGGCTTCTTGCCGGGATGGGCGGAGGCGAAGCTGCCGTGGCCGGCGGGGTGCCAATCCTGCGAGGCAAGGACGAGATCGTATTTGCCGCTGTCGATGAGCGCATTGGCGACAGGCACAACCTGATCGCCCTCCGGTACGGGAAGATTGCCGCCGGGGCAGAAACCGTTCTGGATGTCGATCAGCAGCAATGCTTTCATGAGGCCTGTCCTTCGTTTCTGTTGCACTGCACGATGCCAAGCGTTGCGCTGCGGATCAAGCCTTTTGCGCCCCGCCTGATGATGGCGGGGCGCAATGGTTTTCAAACGGTCAGGAGGGCTTGTGGCCCTTGATGCCGTAGAAGGCGATGTAGAGGTAGCAGATGACCGGCATCAGGAAGGCAAGATGGATGCCGATCGTGTCGGCAAGGCCGCCCTGAACCACCGGCAGGATGGCGCCGCCGACGATGGCGAGGCACAGGATGCCTGAGCCCTGGCTGGTATATTTGCCTAGGCCATGCAGCGCCAGGCTGAAGATCGTCGGGAACATGATCGAGTTGAAGAGCCCGATCGCCAGCACCGACCACATGGCGACATGGCCGGTTGTCAGCACGGTCGTCAGCAGCAGGAGGATGACGATGACGGCGTTGAAGGCCAGCGCCTTGCCGTCGTCGACATGACGCATGACCAGCGAGCCGATGAACCGGCCGATCATCGCGCCGCCCCAGAAATAGGAGACGTAATGCGCTGCATCCGCCTCGGAGAAGCCGGCGATATCGGGCTGGCTCAGGAAGTTGACGAGGAAGCTGCCGATGCTGACCTCGGCACCGACATAGACGAAGATGCCGATGGCGCCGAGCACGAGATGGCGATATTGCCAGGCGGAACCGCCGCCGCGCATGGGCTCGATGGTTTCCTCGTCTTCGACCTGCGGCAGCTTCAGCGCCGCGAAAATGGCGGCGAGCAGCAGGAAGGCGGCGGCGAGCATCAGATAGGGGAGCTTCACCGCGCCGGCTTCCGTGAGCCTGATGGCGTCGAGCTGTTCCGGCGTCGCAGTGCTGGCCGCAACGGTCGCAGCCGACAGGATCAGCATGGCGCCGAAGATCGGGGCGATGGTGGTGCCGAGCGAATTGAAGGCCTGGGTGAGGTTCAGCCGGCTGGCGGCGGTATCCGGCGGTCCGAGAACCGTGACATAGGGATTGGCCGCGACCTGCAGCACCGTGACGCCGGCGGCGAGCACGAAGAGGGCGCCGAGAAAGAGGGCGTAGATGCGATAGCTGGCGGCCGGGATGAACAGGGCGCAGCCGATGGCGGCGATGACGAGGCCGACGACGATGCCCCACTTATAGGTGATGCGCTTCACCAGCGCGCCGGCCGGCAGCGATACGATGAAATAGGCGCCGAAAAAGCAGAACTGGATCAGCATCGACTGGGTGTAGTTGAGCTGGAAGACGCTCTTCAGATGCGGCACCAGAATGTCGTTGAGGCAGGTGATGAAGCCCCACATGAAAAAGAGTGAGGTGAGTGCGATGAGCGCGAATTGATAATTGCCCTGGCCCTGGTGCGCGGAAGCGCGACCGCCGGCGGGCGCAGAGCTTGTTGCTATGCCAGCCATTTTTTATCCTCGATTTTTGTTTTGCCAGCCCTCGATTGTCGATCGGGTGGGGGACCCTGACTGTGCCGAACGGCAGGCTGGCAACGGCTTGCCGAGAGATCGCGGAAGGCGAGATCACTCGAAGCCGCAAAATCGATATAATCGATTAGTGTCTTATTGGTAGCGTGCTAGCGATGCGGATTTTGCAATGCAGCAATGCGGCATTGGCAAGAGAACAAGAGAAGTCGTGGCGCGATCTTGACGCGGTGTCAGCACGGAGATCGCCGCCGGCGGCTTTATGGCGGTGACGCCCGAGGACGAAGGCGCGTGCGGTTCTTGATCAAACCCGCTCCACAAACCCATCCAGCACCCGCTTCTGCCCCGCCCGATCGAACTCAATCGTCAGCTTGTTGCCCTCGACGCCCGAGACGTTGCCGTTGCCGAACTTGATGTGGAAGACGCGGTCGCCGACCATGAATTTGGAGGGTTCGGAGGCGGTGGATTTGGCCACCAGCTCGCCGTCGATGGTGCGCACTTTCGGGCCGCTTTCGCCGTAGCCGATGCGTTCGACCGCATGGCCCGATCGGCTGCCCCAGTTGTCGCGGGTCGCATCGGTCTTGTTGGCCTGGGCGCGTTTCCAGCCGGGGGTGGAATAGCTATTGGCGAAGGGATCGGCCTTGTCGAAGCGTGACTGGCCATAGCCGCCGCGTCCATAACCGCCGTAGGACTGTTCCATCTCGGCGACTTCGACATGGCTTTCCGGCAGTTCGTCGAGGAAGCGGGACGGGATTGTGGACTGCCAGAGGCCGTGGATGCGGCGATTGGAGACGAACCAGATGTGGCAGCGGCGCTTGGCGCGGGTAATGCCGACATAGGCGAGGCGGCGTTCTTCCTCGAGGCCGGCGCGGCCGCTTTCGTCGAGCGAGCGCTGGTGCGGGAACAGGCCTTCCTCCCAGCCGGGCAGGAAGACCGTGTCGAACTCCAGACCCTTGGCCGAATGCAGCGTCATGATCGAGATGGCATCGAGATTTTCGTTCTGCTCGGCATCCATGACCAATGCCACATGCTCGAGGAACCCACGCATGGATTCGAAGCTGTCCATGGAGCGGATGAGCTCTTTCAGGTTTTCCAGCCGTCCTGGCGCTTCCGCCGATTTGTCGTTCTTCCACATGTCCGTATAGCCGGACTCTTCGAGAATTTGCTCGGCAAGCTCGGTATGCGGCGTATTTTCGAGCAGGCCCTGCCAGCGGCGGAAGGACTGCACGACGTCGAACAGCGCCTTGCGCGCCTTCGGCTTCATCTCGTCCGTTTCGATGATATCGGCCGCTGCCGCCAGCATCGGAATGTCGCGCGCGCGGGCGTAATCGTGCAGGGCGCGTACCGTGGTATCGCCGAGGCCGCGCTTCGGCGTGTTGACGATGCGCTCGAAGGCGAGATCGTCGGCCGGCTGGCAGACGAGGCGAAAATAGGCCATGGCGTCGCGAATTTCGAGGCGCTCGTAGAAGCGCGGGCCGCCGACGACGCGATAGTTGAGGCCGAGCGTGACGAAACGGTCTTCGAATTCGCGCATCTGGAACGACGCGCGCACCAGGATCGCCATGTTGTTGAGATTGTGCTTGTTGCGCTGGAGCTGCTCGATCTCTTCGCCGATGGCGCGGGCTTCCTCTTCGGAATCCCAGGAGGCGTGCACCTGCACCTTGATGTCGTCGGGGTCGGAGCGCTCGGTGAACAGCGTCTTGCCGAGGCGGCCTTCATTATGGGCGATCAGATGCGCGGCGGCGCCGAGGATATGCTCGGTGGAGCGATAGTTGCGCTCCAGCTTGATCACTTTGGCGCCGGGAAAATCCTTTTCGAAGCGCAGGATATTGTCCACTTCGGCGCCGCGCCAGCCATAGATCGACTGGTCGTCGTCACCGACGCAGCAGACGTTCTGCGGCTCGCCCTTCTGGCGCTGCGCGAGCAGGCGCAGCCACATGTATTGCGCCGTGTTGGTGTCCTGATACTCATCGACCAGGATGTAGCGGAAGCGCTGGTGATAGTCCTTCAAGATATCCGGATTCTGCCGGAACATATTGATCGGATGCAGCAAAAGGTCGCCGAAGTCGCAGGCGTTCAGCGTCTTCAGGCGAGCCTGATAGGCGAAGTAGAGGTCACGGCCCTTGCCGTTGGCGAAAGCGCGGGCGTCGCCTTCCGGAATATCGGCCGGGCCGAGACCCTTGTTCTTCCAGGTGTCGATCATGCCGGCGAATTGCTTGGCGGGCCAGCGCTTGTCATCGAGGCCCTCGGCCTGAATGAGCTGCTTAATCAGCCGGATGACATCGTCCGTGTCGAGAATGGTGAAGCTGGAGGACAGGCCGACCAGTTCGGAATGGCGGCGCAGCAGCTTGACGCCGATCGAGTGGAACGTGCCGAGCCAAGGCATGCCTTCGACCGCTCCGCCGACGAGCAGCGCGATGCGCTCCTTCATCTCGCGCGCTGCCTTGTTGGTGAAGGTCACGGCGAGGATCTGGCTGGGGAAGGCGCGGTTGGTGGAGAGGATATGGGCGATGCGGGTCGTCAGCACCCGCGTCTTGCCGGTGCCGGCACCGGCGAGCACGAGAACCGGGCCGTCCAGCGTTTCCACGGCCTCGGCCTGCTCGGGGTTGAGGCCTGCAAGATAATCGGGCCGGCGGCCGCTGTCGCGCGCTGCCATGGCGCGCGCCGCAATGCCGCCGCCGGTGCTTGCCGGGGCAGGTGCAGGGCGGCGCGGAACCAGGTGTTCCGGCTCCTCGTCGAAGAAGGGAATATCGTCATGTCCGATGGTCATGCGGCTCAATGTAATGATTCTGCCCTGAAAGGCAAAAGAAACGGCCCGGAAATAGAACAAAAAGTGCACATTCTTCTATGTGCGGCGCGCTCCAGCAGGTCGCGCGCCGTGCCGCCCGCCGATATAGCCGGTGCAGCGAAACGTGTCGTTGTCCACGCGAAGATTACAACTTTGTCATAATGCCGGGCGAATCTTGCCGCAGGCACCCAAAAGACGGATATTGCCGGAAAATCGGCGGAATCGTGCGGCATATCGCCACCTGCCGAAGCCCGAATGGCCTTGGAAATGCGAAGCGGTTCCGGCAGGCCGGGCCGGAATTTATGACGCGATTTCATCGCCTCTGACAGATCGAGCCGGAGACGTGCATGACCGCCTGGAAGCAGCTTTTCCTATCTCCCATCGTGCTTGTGGCCGGATGCGTCGCGGCTCTCGCCTTCGTGCCGGGTGCGGCCGGATGGCTGGTGAGGGTCGGCGTTCCCGAGCGCGTGGTGATGGCCGTCGCGCCGGCTGCGGTGCAAAACGGAGCGGTGGCAAGCAAGGGTACTGCAGGCAATGGACGGCGCGGTCCCGATGTGCCTCTGGTGGTGGCCGAGCCCGTCGTCGGCGGGGTGGTCAATGACCGGCTCAGCGCCATCGGCACCGGCGATGCGATCCGCTCCGTCGTCGTCATGCCGCAGGCGGCGGGCACGATCCGCGAAATCCTGATCAAGTCCGGCGGGCGTGTGAAGCAGGGGCAGGTGCTCGCCCGCCTCGACAATGACGAGCAGATCATCGCCCGCGGCCAGGCGCAGGTGGCGCTGAGGAGCGCTGCCGAGAAATCGCAGCTCTATCGCAACATCAAATCCAGCGTCTCGCGCATCGATGTCTTCGACGCCGAGATTGCCGAGCAGGGCGCAAAGCTGGCGCTTCAGGCGGCGGAACTGGCGCTGACGCGGCGCGACATCGTTGCGCCGATCGATGGTATCGTCGGCATCGTGCCCGTCGTCATCGGCGACAACGTCACCACCGCTTCCAGCATCGTGACCCTGGACGACCGCTCGGAAATCCTGGTGGACTATTGGGTGCCGGAGCGTTTTGCCAATACGGTCAAGGTCGACCAGCCGGTCGAGGCGACATCGGTGGCGCTGCCGGGACGCCAGTTCTCCGGCGTGGTCGAGGCGGTGGACAATCGCGTCGACGGCGCCAGCCGGACATTGCGCATCCGCGCCCGCATCGACAACACAGCCGACGAGCTGCGCGCCGGCATGTCCTTCAGTGTCGGCATGCGCTTTGCCGGTGAGACGCATCCCTCCGTCGATCCGCTGTCGGTGCAATGGGACGGCGAAGGTTCCTATGTCTGGCGGATCACCGACGGCAAGTCGTCCAAGGTTCGCGTCAGCGTCGTGCAGCGCAATCCGGATGCGGTGCTGGTCCGCGGCGACCTCAAGGATGGCGATCTGATCGTCACCGAGGGATTGCAGCGCGTGACCGAGGGCGGCGCCGTGCGCTTTGCCCGCGAAGTCGCCGAAGCGCCGGAGGTCGTCACGCAATGACGGGACACCACGACGGTCCGGCGGACATGTCCGAAGCCGGCGGCGGCAAGCAGGCCTTCACCGCGCTTTTCGTGCGCCGGCCCATCCTGGCGCTGGTCTTCAATACCTTGATGGTCGTTGCCGGCCTTGCCGCCTATTTCGGCGTCGAGGTGCGCGAACTGCCCGATGTCGACCGGCCGGTGGTGACGGTGCGCACCCAGTTCGACGGGGCTTCGCCGCAGACGGTGGACCAGGAGCTGACCAAGGTCATCGAGGGCGCGGTCGCCCGCGTCAGCGGCCTGAAATCGCTCTCTTCCAGCTCCTCCTTCGGGCAGAGCCGGGTGACGCTCGAATTTTCCGACGCCACCGATCTTTCGGTCGCCGCAAACGATGTCCGCGATGCCATCGGCCGCATCACCGAACAGCTGCCGGACGAGGCGGATGCGCCGCAGATCGTCAAGGCGGATTCGGACTCACAGCCGATCATGCGTCTCGCCGTCACTTCCAGCACAATGACCATGGACGACCTGACGCAACTGGTCGACAAGGAGATCACCGACCGGCTGGCGGCGGTGGACGGCGTCGCCGATGTCGAGCTCTATGGCGATCAGGAGAAGGTCTTCCGCATCGATGTCGATCAGGCCGCCCTTGCCGGGCGCGGGCTGACCATCGGCGATCTGACGACGGCGCTGGAGACGGCGGCGCTGGATGTGCCGGCCGGATCGCTGAAGAGCAACCGGCAGGATATCGTCGTGCGGGCCACGGCGGCGCTGCAGACGCCGGAGGATTTTGCACGGCTGATCATCAAGGACAGGATCAGGCTCTCGGATGTCGCGACCGTGACGCTCGGCCCGCGCGACGGGACGACGGCGCTGCGGTCGAACGGCGTGCAGGGCGTCGGCCTCGGCATCATCCGTCAGGCGCAGTCGAACACGCTCAACATCTCCAACGGCGTGAAGGCCGTGGTGGCGCAATTGTCGAAATCGCTGCCCGAAGGCACGCGCATCGCCATCACCAGCGACGATGCCGTGTTCATCCAGGGCGCCATTCATGAGGTCGTGCTGGCACTCGTGCTGTCGGCGCTGATCGTCACCATCGTCATCTATCTCTTCCTGCGCGACTGGCGCGCGACGCTGATCCCGGCGGTCACCATGCCGGTGGCGCTGACGGGTACGCTGGCGGCGCTTTACATGGTCGGCTTTTCGATCAACATCCTGACGCTTCTGGCGATCGTGCTTGCGACCGGCCTCGTGGTGGACGACGCCATCGTCGTGCTGGAAAACATCGTGCGCCGCAGGTCGGAGAAAATGGGGCCGCGCGCGGCAGCCGTGCTCGGCACGCGCGAGGTCTTCTTCGCGGTCATCGCGACGACGGCGACGCTTGCCGCCGTCTTCATTCCGCTGTCCTTTCTGCCGGGGCAGGTGGGGGGCCTGTTCCGCGAATTCGGTTTCGTGCTCGCCTTTTCCGTGGGCCTGTCGTCGATCGTCGCGCTGACGCTTTGCCCGATGCTGGCCTCGCGCATGCTGACCAAGGAGATGCGTGAGGATCACGGCATGCTCGGCCGCTTCGGCGCGATGTTCTCCGGCCTCTATCACCATACGCTCCGGGCCTGCCTCGACGCCCCGCTGGTGGTCATCGTCTTCTGCGCGATCTTCTCGGCGGCGGCCGTCTTTGCCTTTTTCGGCGTGAAGAGCGAGTTGACGCCGAACGAGGATCGAGCCCTGGTGATGCTGAGGCTGACCACGCCGCAGGGCGCAAGCCTCGATTACACCAAGGATCAGCTGCAGCGGGTGGAGGAAAAGCTTCAGCCCCTGATGGACAGCGGCGACATCCGCAACGTCTATGCCATCTCCGGCCAGAACGGGCAGATGAACACCGGCTTCATGGTGTTGACACTCGCACCCTGGAGCGAGCGCCATCGCACGCAATCCCAGATCGTTGCCGATATCAATCGGGCGATGGCGCAGGTGCCGGCTTTGCGCGGCAACGTCTTCCAGTCGAACAGCCTGCGCATTCGCGGCGCCGGCAGCGGCGTGCAGATGGCACTGACCGGCAATGATCACGAAGCGCTGACGCAGGCGGCACTGAAGCTGGTGCAGGCACTGGATGCGACCGGCCGATTCGACACGCCGCGTCTCAACAACGAGCCGACGCAGGCGCAGGTCTCCGTGGCGATCGATCGCGAACGCGCCTCCGATCTCGGTGTCGACATCACCGGCCTGTCGACGGCGCTGCAATCGCTGCTGGAAGGCCGTTCCGTCGTCGATGTCTTCGTCAAGGGCGAGGCCTATCCCGTGCTCCTGACCTCGACCATGCGGCCGATCGACGACCCCACCGATCTCGAAAATGTCTTCCTGAAGACCGGCGACGGCAAGATCGTGCCGATGTCGGTGATCGCCAGCCTGAAGGAGGGCGCGGTGGCGCCGCAGCTCACCCGCGAGCAGCAACTGGCCTCGGTTGCGATCACCGCCGGCCTCAAGAACAATATGTCGCTCGGTCAGGCCGTCGAGGAGGTGACGCGGATCGCCGCGCCGCTTCTGCCGCCCGGTGCGCGGCTGATCCCGCTTGCGGAGGCGGCGACGCTGGAAGAGAATTCCAGCGGCATGGCGCTGACCTTCGGCTTCGCCATCGTCATCATCTTCCTGGTGCTGGCGGCGCAGTTCGAAAGCGTGCTGTCGTCGCTGATCATCATGTCGACGGTGCCGCTTGGCCTTGCCTGTGCCGTCTTCGCGCTTGTCATCACCGGCTCCAGCCTGAATATCTACAGCCAGATCGGCCTGGTGCTGCTGGTCGGCGTCATGGCCAAGAACGGCATCCTGATCGTCGAATTCGCCAATCAGCTGCGCGACGACGGCGAGAGCGTGCGCCAGGCGATCGAGAGGGCCTGTGCGCTGCGCCTGCGCCCGGTCATGATGACGATGATCGCCACCATTCTCGGCGGCGTGCCGCTGGTCTTTGCCCATGGCGCCGGCGCGGAAGCACGCATCGCGCTCGGCTGGGTGATCGTCGGCGGCCTCGGTTTCGCGACCCTGGTGACGCTTTACGTCACGCCCGTCGCCTATCTCCTGATCGCCCGCTTTGCCAAGCCGCAGGCGCATGAGGAACAGCGGCTGCACGAAGAAATGTCGGAAGCCGTGCTCCGGGCAAAGCTGATGAAGCTCAGGGCGGCGGAGTAGCCGTCCGCGCTCCAGCCCAACCGGGTGCAACCGAAGATTTATGGTAAATCACCCGTTTCGATTAGCTGTTTATTAAGCGTAAACGCTAATCATAGCGGCTGTAACCGCTCGAGTTCAGGCGTTGTTTTTTGCCGGACTCATCGTTCGCCGACGCCTGTCGGCCCGCGCGCATGAGCGCCCGCGGCATGGTTCGAATGTCTCCTTGTGCCTGTTGTGTATCGTTGCGTCCGGAGTCCATGTGTCGTGAGTATTTTTTCGACCTTCGTCAGGGTTAGTCCCTCTGTCAACGTAGCCCTTGAAGTCCTCAGAAACACCCAATCGAACCTGAATGTCGCGCAGCGGCAGATGTCGTCGGGCCTGCGCGTGCAGACGGCCAAGGACGACGCCACCTATTGGACGATCTCGACATTGACGCATAGCGACATCGGCGGCATCTCCTCGGTGCAGGACGCGCTAGGCCTTGCCGCCGCAACGGTCAGCACGGCCTCCGAAGGCGTCACCAGCGCCATCGACATCGTGACGAAGATCCGCTCGAAGCTGGTCAGCGCCTATGAGGACAGCGTCGACAAGACGAAGCTCAACGACGAGATCAGCCAGCTCAAGGAACAGCTCCGCAGCGTCGGCCAGTCCGCAAGCTTCAACGGCGTCAACTGGGTCGTGCTGCAGGACGGCGACGACCCGACCGAACCGCACCGCATTCCGGGGTCGTTGATCCGTCATACCGACGGCACGATCTCAATCGGGATGCTGGACTATGAGGGTGCGACTTCGACCAGCGGCACCATCCCGTCGACGGATGCGCGCTATCTCATCGACGACCAGTTCAGCGGCAGCGGCGGCTATGGTGTGCTCACCTCCACGGCCTTCGCCACGGAAGCCGGCGCCGCCCAGAATTATGTGCTGATCGGCAGTAAGAACGGCGATACCACCGGGCAGGTGGAAATCTCGCTCGATGCGACCACGACGAAGGGCGCGCTGACAGACATGGTGAATACCGTCACCGCCATGCTGCATCAGCTGAGCACCATCGGTTCGGCCTTCGGCTCGCTGGAAACGCGCGTCGGCCTGCAGAGCCAGTTCGCGACGAATCTCAGTGATTCGCTCACCAGCGGTGTCGGCAAGCTCGTCGATGCGGATATGGAACAGCAGTCCAGCAAGCTGCTGGCGCTGCAGACCCAGCAGCAATTGGGCCTGCAATCGCTGTCCATCGCCAATGCCAGCTACAACACGGTGACCCAGCTTTTCCAGAATCTTTGAGAGTGTAAGTATTTCATTTTGAATGGAAATAATGATGTCGCGCCGAGGCCGGGCCGGTCGTTGGCGCGGCCGTCGGCATTCGGACCGGGGCGCGGGGAAGAGGCTCTGGTACGTTCTTGACCGTACACGAAGATTTCGCTTCATCATATTGCCGCAATGCTCCATATCTGCTTCGGACCATCGAACCGGAGAGCGACGATTCCATGATCAAAAAAATTGCCATCCTTGCCGTCTCGGCGGCCTTTCTCAATGCGTGCACGACGACCGATCCCTATACGGGTGAGCAGAAGGTATCCAACACGGCGGGCGGCGCTGCGATCGGCGCCGGCGTCGGCGCTGTCGCCGGTCTTCTGATCGGGCATTCGCCGGCCTCGCGCCGCAATGCCGCGCTGATCGGCGCGGGCGTCGGCGCCCTGGCCGGTGCCGGTATCGGCAATTACATGGACCAGCAGGAATCCGAGCTGCGCGCGCAGCTGCAGGGCACCGGCGTTTCCGTCACGCGCGTCGGCGACCGCATCATCCTGAACATGCCGTCCGCCATCACCTTCGACATCGATCAGGATGCCATCAAGCCGGAATTCTTCCCGACGCTGAATTCGGTCGCCATCGTGTTGCGCAAGTTCAACCGCACGCTGATCGACGTCAACGGTCATACGGATTCGACCGGCAGCCAGCAGCATAACCAGGATCTGTCCGAACGCCGTGCCGGCTCGGTCGCCTCCTATCTCGGCAGCCAGGGCATCGACCAGCGCCGCATGTCGGCCATCGGCTTCGGCCCCAGCCAGCCGGTTGCCTCCAATGCCAACGAGTCCGGCCGCGCCCAGAACCGCCGCGTCGAAATCCAGATCGCGCCGATCACCCAGAACGGCTGATCCGGCATCGATATTCCGACAAGGACGGCCGGGTTGCGAAACCCGGCCGTTCTGTTTTGACGTCTCCGTCAGGAATGCATCGTCGCACCCTTAGTGATCTTGTCGACGATCTTCTTCTCGGCGCGTAGCGCAATGCCGACAACCCTGGCGTCTTGCGGGGCGAATTCGGCAAAGACCGCGCGGTTGGCCGTGTCGTGGCCGGTCGAGAACATTTCCTCGATGAAGAGGGAGGCCGTGACGCCGCGTTCCAGCGAACGGCGATGGATGGTCGACAGGGTCTCTTCGTCGGCAGACAGCACGATCATTGGCTGGATCGACATCGCGTTGTAAATATTGCCGGCCCGGTCGCGATAGGCCTCGCCGATGATCTCGGGAAACTGCCCGGCGATCCCGGTCGACAGGAAGGCGGTCACGTTCAGCTTCTGCCAGGATTGAAGATTGTTTCGCAGGACGATCGCGATTTTGGTATCAAACATCGGTAGCCACTTTCATGCGGTCTGGGAACAAATCATTGCACGAGGATGTAGCCGGCCAGATCTTCGAAGGTCTTGAACGTTTGTGCACCGTGCCGGACGAAAACAGCATCGTGTCGGCGCCGGCCTATCCCGGCATCGAGCGGATTCAGGCGCAGTTTCGCGGCGATGCCTTCGAGCCGCATCGGCACGATACCTATGCACTCGGCGTCACCATTCGCGGCGTGCAGACCTTCAGCTATCGCGGCGAGCGGCGTTACAGCCTGCCGGGCCGGGTGATCGTGCTGCATCCTGACGAGTTGCACGACGGCGGTGCGGCGACCGACGACGGGCTGGTCTACCGCATGCTTTATCTCGAACCGTCCATGCTGACGCAATGCCTGGAATCGGCCCGCATCGGCCTGCCTTTCGTCGATGAGCCGGTGGTGGAGGATCAGCGTCTTGCCGGCCTGCTGCTGGCAGCCCTTGGCGAGCTCGACAGTGAGCTGGACGAACTTTTCGTCGATGATTTCATCTCGCGGGTGGCGAGGGGGCTCGCCTCGCATGCGCGCCTGCCGCAGAAATCACTGGGCAATATCGCCTGGGCGCAGGTCAGGACGGCGCGGGATTATCTCGAGGCGCATGCCATGCGCGGCGTCCGCTCCGAGGAGCTGGAACGCATCACCGGCCTCGACCGCTTCGCGCTTTCGCGCCACTTCCGAGCGGCCTTCGCCACCAGCCCGCACCGCTTTCTGCTGATGCGGCGGCTGCAGCGGGCCAGGGCGCTGATCGGTGACGGCGAGCCGCTCGCGGAGGTCGCCGCCGCCACCGGCTTTGCCGACCAGAGCCATCTGACGCGGCACTTCAAGAAGGCTTTCGGCATGGCGCCGGGCGCGTGGAGCGGAATGATCGGCGTTGCGCGGCTCTCGTCGCAGCGCCGATGAGCGCACCCCCGAGCAATAGCTAGTGCATGCCGAGGAACTGCTTCAGCTCCGGCGTCTTCGGATCGGCGAAGACTTCGGCGGGCGGGCCGATTTCGTGGACGCGGCCCTGGTGCATGAAGACGACGCGCGAGCAGACGTCGCGGGCGAATTTCATCTCATGCGTCACCATCAGCAGCGTCATGCCTTCGCTGGCAAGCTCGCGCACGACCGCCAGGACTTCCGCCACCAGTTCGGGATCGAGCGCCGAGGTAATCTCGTCGCAGAGCAGCGCGATCGGCTGCATGGCAAGCGCTCTCGCGATCGCGACGCGTTGCTGCTGCCCGCCGGAAAGCTCGTCGGGAAAGGCATCGAACTTGTGTCCGAGGCCGACGCGGTCGAGCATGCGCCGCGCCATTGCCTCGGCATCGGCCTTGGAGGCTTTCTTGACGACCATCTGCGAGAGCATGACGTTGCGGCCGGCGCTCAAGTGCGGGAAAAGGTTGAACTGCTGGAAGATCATGCCGACCTTCAGCCGCAGCGCCTTCAGATGCAGATCGTCGGGCAGGAGCTGGGCGCCGGCCACGGAAATCGAGCCGTCATTGATCGTCTCCAGCCCGTTGATGCAGCGCAGCAGCGTCGATTTGCCGGAGCCGCTCTTGCCGATGATGGCGATGACCTCGCCCGGCTCGACATCGAGATTGATGCCTTTCAGCACTTCGTTCGTGCCAAAGCTTTTGCGGACCTCAGTGATTTCGATGAGCGACATTGAGTTTTCTCTCCAGGATCTGGCTGCTCTTCGACAGCGGCCAGCACAGGGCGAAATAGATGAGCGCGACGAAGCCGTAGACGGTGAACGGCTGGAAGGTCGCGTTGGTGATGACGGTGCCGGCCTTCGACAGTTCGACGAAGCCGATGATGGAGGTGAGGGCGGTGCCCTTGACCACCTGCACGGAGAAGCCGACGGTCGGCGGCACGGCGATGCGCAGCGCTTGCGGCAGGATGACGTAGCGCATCTGCTGGAGATAGCCCATGCCGAGGCTGGCGGAGGCTTCCCATTGGCCGCGCGCCACGGCCTCGACGCAGCCACGCCAGATCTCGATCAGGAACGCCGCCGACCACAGCGTCAATGCGACGCCGGCGGCAAGCCAGGCCGGCACGTCGATGCCGAAGAGCCCCAGGCCGAAAAAGGCGAGGAAGAGCTGCATCAATAGCGGCGTGCCCTGAAAGAGCTCGACGAAATATTTGACGGCGCGCCGCGCAATCTTGCGCTTGCCGATCCGCATGAACAGGAGGATCGCGCCGACCGTTCCGCCGCCGATGAAGGAGACGAGCGAGAGCAGGATGGTCCAGCGCGTGGCGAGCAGCAGGCCGCGCAGGATGTCCCATGTGGTGAAATCGGTCATCGGCGAACCCTGCGCGGGAAGATGAGGTTACCGGCGACCGCAAGCAGTTGCCGCAGGACGATGGCCAGAAGCAGATAGATCGCCGTGGAGACGAAATAGGCTTCGAAGGCGCGGAAGGAGCGGGACTGGATGAAGTTGGCCGCAAATGTCAGATCTTCCGCGGCGATCTGCGAGACGACCGAGGAGCCGAGCATGACGATGACGACCTGTGACGACAGGGCGGGCCAGATGCGTTGCAGCGAGGGAACGAGAATGACGTGGCGGAAGGTTTCGAACCGAGTCATGGCGAGGCTTGCGCCTGCCTCGAACTGGCCGCGCGGCGTCGCCTGGATGCCGGCGCGGATGATCTCGCAGCTATAGGCGCCGAGATTGACGATCATGGCCAGATTGGCCGCGGTGATCTCGTTCATCTGAATGCCGATGCCGGGCAGGCCGAAGAAGATGAAGAAGAGCTGGATCAGGAACGGCGTGTTGCGGATCAACTCGACATAGGTGGCGATCAGGGGCTTCAGCCAGCTCGGACCGAGCGCGCGCGCCCAGGCACAGGCGATGCCGAGCACGATGCCCGCCACCGCGCCGACCAGGGTCAGTTCTATGGTGACGAGGATGCCCTTGATCAGCACCGGATAATAGTCGGCGATCCAGCCGAAATCGAAGTGATAGCGCATGAGACGGAACCTCGCTCGACCCTGCCGCGCCGGGCGGCGCGGCAGGGTCTGCGTTGATCAGAAGCCGGCCGGAAGGTCGGCGCCCAGCCATTTCTGCGATATCTTGTTCAGCGTGCCGTCGGCCTTGGCGGCGGCGATGATGTCGTTGACCTTTTTCTGCAGGTCGCCCTCGTTCTTGTTCAGGCCGATATAGCAGGGGGAGTTGGTGATGAGGAATTTCATCTCCGGCTTCTTCGGTGGGTTCTTGGCGAGAATGGCGGCGGCAACGACATTGCCGGTGGCGACCAGCTCGACCTGGCCGGAGAGGAAGGCCGAGATGGTGCCGTTATTGTCCTCGTAGCGCTTGATCGTCGCGTCCTGCGGCGCGACCTTCGTCAGCGCGAGATCCTCGATGGCGCCGCGCGTGACACCGATGGTCTTGCCGGACAGATCCTCGGCCTTGGCGGCGGTCACGCCGGCCGGTCCGAAGACGCCGTTGAAGAAGGGCGCATAGGGGGCGCTGAAATCGATGACCGCTTCGCGTTCGGCATTCTTGCCGAGGCTGGAGATCACCAGATCGACCTTGTTGGTCTGGAGATAGGGAATGCGGTTGGCGCTGGTGACCGGCACCAGTTCGGTCTTCACGCCCAGTTTTTCGCCGATCAGGTTCGCCACGTCGATGTCGTAGCCTTTGGGCGCCATGTCGACGCCGACACTGCCGAAAGGCGGGAAATCCTGGGGAACGGCGACACGGATCGTGCCCCGCGCGGTGATATCGCTCAAGGCGTCCGCCCGGGCTGCATGCGGGTCGGAAAGTGAACCCATTGCCAGCATCGCCATACCGAGTGCCATGAGCAATTGTCTGCGCTTCATCGAAAATCCTTCCAATCGTGGGCTATGTAAAAGCTGCCGGACAGAACGCAAAACGTGTGCCAGTCGCTTGGAGGACGTTTCCTGTTGCTGATCGCGCGCCTCGTGTCGGCGGGAACTTTGCGGAAAATGCACATTTCGGTAGAGTACTGATTAAAAAATGAGCAGAAAGTGAAGGCGCTCGTTTTGCGCGATGCTTGTCGTGCAGGTCCTTGCGCTGGCTTGGTTTTCGCGCCGCGGCCCGCGAGGCGATATGGAGGCGGCCAGCTATTTTCATGACTGGACAGCGTCGTTGCTATGTCCCATAGAACCGCAAAAGGTTAACGTCCTTCTATGTGCTTTTTGATGGAGATTCGTGACGATGGCTCTGGCTGACGCGAAGGCGGGAATCCGCAACGAGGAAGGGATCGCCGCCGTTCTCGGCGTCCTGAAACAGGCCTTCGGCGAGCGCTTCCAGACCGGTGAGAGCTTCCGCGCCCAGCATGCGCATACGACCACCTATATTCCCTCCCAGCTCCCGGACGGCGTCGTTTTCGCCGAGACCCGGGACGATGTGCAGGCTGTCGTCAAGGCGTGCGCCGAGCATAAGGTGCCGGTCGTGGCTTTCGGCACCGGCTCTTCGCTGGAAGGGCAGGTGAATGCGCCGCAGGGCGGCATTTCCATCGATTTCAGCCGGATGAACCGGGTGCTCGAGGTGAATGCCGAGGATCTGGATTGCACCGTCGAGCCGGGCGTCACACGCGAACAGCTCAATACCTATCTGCGCGACACGGGCCTGTTCTTTCCGATCGATCCCGGCGCCAATGCCTCCATCGGCGGCATGACGGCGACGCGGGCCTCCGGAACCAATGCCGTGCGCTACGGGACGATGAAGGACAATGTCCTGGCCGTGACCGTGGTCGCCGCCAATGGCGAAGAGATCCGTACGGCGCGCCGGGCCAGGAAATCGTCTGCCGGTTACGACCTGACCCGACTCTTCGTCGGTTCCGAGGGTACGCTCGGCGTGCTGACCTCGGTGACGCTGCGCCTGCAGGGCATTCCGCAGAAGATCGCCGGCGGCGCCTGCTCGTTTCCGGATGTGAAGGCGGCCTGCGATGCCGTCATCATGACGATCCAGATGGGTGTGCCGGTTGCGCGCATCGAGCTGCTCGACGCCGTGCAGATGCGGGCCTGCAATCTCTATTCCGGCCTGGCCTATGAGGAGCGCCCGACGCTGTTCCTCGAATTTCACGGCACGGAAGAGACAGTCGCGCTGCAGTCGCAGCAGTTTGCCGAGATCGCCGCCGAATGCGGCGGCGGGGAGTTCCTCTGGACCAGCAATCTCGAGGAGCGCAACAAGCTCTGGAAGGCGCGTCACGATGCCTATTGGGCAGCCCGCGCGCTGGCGCCGGAGCTGTCCGCCTTGTCGACGGATGTCTGCGTGCCGATTTCCCGGCTCGCCGAATGCGTCGCCGAGACCCAGGCCGATATCGAGACGCATGGGCTGCTGGCGCCGATCGTCGGCCACGCCGGAGACGGCAATTTCCATGTCCTGGTGCTGTTCGACGACAAGACGCCGGAGGGCATCGCCGTGGTCGAGGCTTTCGTCGCCCGGCTGAATGCACGCGCGCTGGCGATGGACGGCACCTGCACCGGCGAGCATGGGATAGGGCAGGGCAAGATGTCGTTCCTCGAACAGGAGCTCGGCGGCGCTGTCGATCTGATGCGTCAGGTCAAGCAAGCCCTGGACCCGGACGCGATTTTCAATCCCGGTAAGATCTTTCATGGCCATTGAAAAACCGAAGATCGTCGTCATGCCCGCTTGCCCCCCGCGTGAATGACGCTAGGCTATGACGTCCCGCTTTCGGATAGGGCATGGAAAGCAGGCGAAATGCCCTGGATGTGCGGCATGTTCCCGGTGATGGCGACCGCGGTTTGAGCGGGATGTCGATGAGGGGTACCTCTCGCCTGCAGGGCGGATACAGGTGCCTTGATACTGTAGTTTGAATGCAGAATGGAGACAGTGCGCATTGTTAGGTAGGGTCCTGGTTTTTCTGGGGGGAGTGTTCGTGGTGGTGCTGTTCGTGGCACTGCTTGCGCCGCTCTTCATAGACTGGACCGATTTTCGCAAGAATTTCGAAGATCAGGCGAGCCGTATCGTCGGCAAGAAGGTGACGGTTCACGGCGCCGTCGATGCTCGCTTTCTGCCGTTTCCCTCCGTCACCCTTCACGATGTTCGCGTCGGCCAGGAGGCGGACGGGACGCCGCTGGTGCAGATCGCCGAATTCTCCATGGATGCCGAGCTGGCGCCGTTCCTGTCCGGCGAAGCCTTGATCTTCGACATGCGCATCTCCGAGCCGAAGGTGCGTCTGCGGCTGCTGAAGGACGGCACGCTCGACTGGATGCGCGGCAGCCAGCCGGAAGTGCCCGCCAAATCGGTGGTGCTGGAAAGCGTGCATGTCGATGGCGGCGACATCCAGTTCATCGACGAGCAATCCGGACGCACGCGGCATATCACCGGTTTCAATGCGGAAATGTCGGCAAAATCGCTGGCCGGCCCCTGGCGGATCGAGGGCAATGCGGCGCTCGACGGCGAACACGGCAATTTCAACATTTCCAGCAGCCAGCCGGACGACAGCGGCGTGTTGCGGGTCCGCACGCGGCTGGTGCCGGACAAGCATCCCGTCAATATCGATCTCGACGGCGAGCTGAAGCTGGTCAACAGCAAGCCGGACTATATCGGCCTTTTCACCGCCGGGATCGAGGATAAGCAGGCGCGCAAATCGACCGACGAGCAGATCCAGCCCCGCGTCAAAGGGCGCTTCGAGCTGACCAACGAGCGCATCCGGATTTCCGAATATCGTCTCGAGGTCGGTGCGGCCGACGATCCTTACGTGGTGACGGGGGAGGCGACGCTGGATACCGGCAAGAAGCCGGAGTTCCTGTTGACCGCGGATGGCCAGCAGATCGACGTCAACCGCCTTGGCAACAATCAGGGCGCCAGCGGCAAGACAAACCGCAATCCCGCCATCTCGGCACGTCAGCGCCTGAACAATCTGATCGCCGTGGCCGCGGAGATTCCCATCCCGCAGGTGCCCGGCAAGGCGACCTTCCGCCTGCCGGCGATCGTTGCCGGCGATACGACCATCCGCGACGTCCAGCTCGATCTCGAGCCCGCCGGGACCGGCTGGAAGATCGACCATGCGATCGGCACGCTGCCGGGGCGCACGCAGGTCGAGGCCAGCGGCAGGCTGATGCTGCAGGGCGAGCCGAATTTCGCCGGCAATCTCGTCGTCGCCTCCAACCAGCCCTCGGGCCTGGCATCCTGGCTGGTGGGATCGGTCGATCCGGCCATTCGCCAGTTGAAGCAAGCCGGATTCTCCGCCGATGTCAGCCTGCGACATGACGAACAGCGCTTCGAAAATCTGGAAATCGCCATCGGTTCGGCGACGCTGAAGGGCCAGCTTGCCCGGCAGGCGCAGACCGACAAGCAGGCCGCGAGGCTGGCGGTCGATCTGAGCGGCGATGCGCTCGATCTGGATGCGTTGCGAGCATTGACGGGATTGTTCACCGGCCAGGAAGCCGGCGCCAATCTGCTCGACCATCAGATCACGGCCCATCTGAAGGCCGACAAGTTCACGGCGTTCGGCGTGCAGGCCGACAATGTCGAGACCTCCTTCTCGGTCGCCGGCGGCGCATTGATGCTGGACAAGCTTGCCGTGCGCGACGTTGCTGGCGCCGAGATCACCGCGACGGGCCGCGGCGACGGGCCGCTGCAGGAGCATAAGGGTTCCGGCGAGATCACCTTCAAGGCGGCCGATCCCGGTCCCTTCTTCGAGATGCTGAGCCAGCATCTGCCGCATCACCCGATCATGGATCGGCTGGTGCGCAATGCCGCCTGGTACGGCAATACGGCGCTGCGCGGTGCCCTGACCCTTGGGGGCGAGGAGGGCGACGGGCTGGTCGTGACGCTGGCCGGCGTTTCCAACGGCAGCCGCGTCAATCTCGACTATCGCATGTCCGACCTGCTGGCGCTGGCCGGCAAGGGGACGACGACGCTGGAAGCGACGTTGGAGAATTCGGTGACCTCGATCCTGTTCGGGCAGGCGGGCCTCGATCCGCTGCCCGTCGAGGCCGATGCCAATGGCCGCATGACGCTGAAGGTGACGGCCGACGGCACGGAGCCCGCCGATGCGGCGCTGACCTTCGCGACCGACAAGACCTCGTTTACCGCCAACGGCAAGGTCGATGTCCGTCCCAACAATTTCCTCAACGGCAATATCGCCTTGTCGCTCGAAAGCGCCGATCTCGATCCTTATTTCGTCATGAACGGCATCGGCGTGCCGCAGATGGGAACGGGCCTGCCGGTCAAGTTCCAGGCAAATGCCGCAATCGATGCCGACAAGGTCGTCGTCTCCGACATGAAGGGGCTGTTGGCGGACAATAATGTCTCGGGCAAGCTGACCGTCGATCGCAAGGCGCCCGCCATCAAGGCGACCGGCGAGCTGACGCTCGACAGGGCCGATCTCGGCTGGCTGAGCGAAGCGATCTATGGCCCGATGACGGATGCCGCGACGGGCAACCTCACCAAGGCCAAGCTTGGCCTGCCGATGTTCAGCGGGCTGGATCTCAACGTCAAGCTTTCCGCCAAGCAGCTCTGGCCGGGGATATTCGGCCCGATTTCCGATTTCAGCACCAATGCCGCCTACAAGGGCGAGGAGCTGCGGCTGAACGACATAGCGGGCGGCTGGAATGGCGGCACCATCGGCGGCAGTCTCATGCTTGCCAATTCCGAGGGCACGGGCCTTTTGCAGACAAAGCTTTCTCTTGCCAACGGGGACCTGGCGACGGTCGCCTGGCAGCGTGACGGTGCGCCGCTTGCCAATGGCCGCTTCGGACTGGGGCTGAGTATCGAGGCCAGCGGCAAGAGTGTCGGTGAGCTTGCGGTCAATGCCAGCGGCTCGGGCGAGATGAAGCTCGGCGACACCCATATTCGCGGCCTCAATCTCTCCGTCCTGCCGCCGCTATTGTCGGCGACCGACCAGATTCAGGGCGATATCACCGCCGACAAGGTGCTGCCGATCCTGCAGACGCTGCTGAACAACGGCGAAGCGGCCTTGCCGGCGACGGTCATTCCGTTCAACGTTTCGAGCGGCATCGTTCGCGCTACCAATATCAGCGTCGGCAACGAGCTGGCGACACTCTCCGGCAATGCGGAGATCAGCCTGCCGGACGAACGCATGAAAGGCTCGCTCGGCATCGACTTCAAAGCCGGCAACGAATCGCTGAGCGGTGCCGAACCGGCCCTGCGTCTCGATTTCGCCGGACAGCTCGCCAGCCCGGGCCGAACGATCAATGTCACCGATATCACCAGCTTCCTGTCGCTGCGCGCCTTCGAGCGCGAGCGCCGCCGTGTCGAGCGGCTTCAGGCGAGCGTATTGGAAAAGCAGCGGCTGCGGCGTGAGGTGGCGCTCTACAAATATAGCGCCGGCGTGCGCGAGGCCCAACGCCAGCGCGACGCCGCCATCGAACAGCAGCGGATATTGGAGGAGAAGCGCCTGAGAGAGCTTGCCCGCGAGGCGGCGGCGCAAAAGCAGGCGGAAGCGGCGGCCAAGGCGAAAGCCGACGCGGATGCCCGCGAGAAGGCGGAGGCCGCGGCACGTGCAAAGGCCGAGGCTCAGCAATTGCCGGCGCTGAACGGCCAGGCGCCGCAAAAGATCGCGCCGCTGAACTTTAACGGCTTGCCGGGCGTGGCGCGGTAAATCCGGAGTGAAGCCGCGCGGCTGTCGGCGGCGAGGGTGTTCCCGGGACAGTTCAGGCGCAGGGATAGCTACGCCCGTTCCTTCAGCCATTTCAAGACATAGAGCCGCAGGGCGGAGGAGAGGTTGCTTGCCGGATCGCGGCCGTCGTCGATTTCCGAGATCAGCGCCGCCAGCGACGTGCCGCGTATTTTCGCGATCGCCTTCAGTTCGGTCCAGAAGGCGTCTTCAAGGGAAAAGCTCGTGCGATGGCCGTGCAGCGTCGCGGAATGTTTGCGGATCATCGGTGGATCGATCAAAAGTTCGGAAACGGGAGAGGTGATTCTTAAAAAGAGTCAAAAATCTAAGGCAAGCAATTGATTTCTAGTGGATTCCAATGAAAGGCCGGGCGGCCTAGTCGTCTGTCTTGGGCTGGTCGATATGGCCGGCCTCATGCGCCCTGGCGGCCTTGTCGTTGAGCGCCTTGGTCAGGTTCTTTTCCGTCTTGGTGCGGCCGAAGCTGATGCGGTTCTGTTCCGCCTGCTTTTCTTTTTCGGTCCGGGCCTGCTTTTTGCGGAACTGGCGCAGATTGACGATTTCGGCACTCATCGCGGT
>JASGEG010000531.1:0-2907 GCA_047606605.1 Rhizobium sp. | reverse complement strand
CTGCGCTTGAGGAGGTCGTCAAACGGTTTGGCATGCCGACCTTCTGGACCGCTGTTAAGCACATGTTTGACTACGGCGAAAAGATCATGCGCAGCTATTTCGAGAAGATCCCGGATGGACGCTATGTGGCCACCGGCCAGCTCGATAATGATGGGCTGAGCGACGATCCCATTCCCTTCGAACTTGCCATCGAGATCGAAGGGTCGGATGTCCGGCTCGACTTCTCGAAGGCGCCGCCGGTTCAAAAGGGACCGTTCAATACGCCGCTTCCATCGACGATTTCCGTCAGCCGCGTTGCCATGACCATGCTGGCGGGCTTTGGCGAGGCGCCGAACGAAGGTCATTTCCGCCCGCTGACGGTTATCACCCGCGAAGACTCAATGTTCCATCCGCTGCCCCCGGCGCCTTGCTTCCTCTACGGCTGGCCGGGTCTGCAGGCGATCGAGGTGATCTACGAGGCAATCTCCAAAGTTTTGCCGAAAGCCGTGCCGGCTTCCAGCGGTGGCTGCATCTGCTCGCTGGTGTCCTGGGGCACGCGCGAGGCGACCGGCGAGCCCTGGGCTGATGGCGCGCCGCACCCTGTCGGCCAGGGCGCCTGGGATGGTGGCGATGGCGGCACCATGATGTACATCTCGCAATCGGCGACCCGCCTGTCGCCGATGGAAGTTTGCGAGAGCCGCAATCCCTGGATCATCGAGTGCATCGCGCTTGCGCAGGATTCCTGCGGTCCTGGCCAGTATCGCGGCGGCCTCGGGCTCGACCTGCATTTCCGCATGCTGGAAGACACCTACATGACGCCCGTCATCGAGCGAACGAAGAACCCGCCATGGGGCTTGGAAGGCGGCGGCATTGCCCGGGCCAATAATGCGACCGTCATTTATGCCGATGGTTCGACGGCCGATATCCCGAAAACCACGCGCTATCTCGTTCCGAAGGGAGCCGTGCTGAAGCTGACCACGGGCGGCGGTGGCGGATATGGCGATTCCGGCATGCGGGAAAGCGATGCGGTCATGCGTGACCTGAAGGCTGGCTATATCTCGTCCGAGTTCGCCGCCCGGCATTATCCACACGCGCTGTGATGGAGGCTCCGTTGTCGTCAAGTGATACGCTGCTCTCCGAGATCGCCGCGGCGGTAGACCGGAATTTCGATAATCAGGTCGAATGGCTGAAGGCGCTTGTGTCCTTCCCAAGCACGCGGGGTAACGAAGGACCTTGCCAGGATTGGCTGGCATCGCAATTCGCCGCACGCGATTGGGCGGTCGACCGCTTTGCGATCGACGAAGTGGAGATCGAGGGCAAGCCCGGCTACTCGCCGGTCGTCGATGTCGATTACTCGAAGGCGATCCAGGTCGTGGCCACCTACCGGTCATCGGTGAAGAAGGGCAAGAGCCTCATCCTGCAGGGCCACATCGATGTGGTTCCGACCGGAGCGCCCGAACATTGGAAGCATCCACCCTTCGAGCCACGCGTCGCCGATGGCTTCATGTCGGGTCGTGGCGCCAACGACATGAAGGTGGGCGTCGCCTCCATGGTCTTTGCGCTCGACGCGCTGCGCGATATCGGCCTTGCGCCGGCCGCCGACGTTTTCGTCGAGACCGTGAGCGAGGAAGAGTGCACCGGCAACGGTGCGCTGTCGACGCTGGAACGCGGCTATCTCGCCGATGCCTGCCTCATTCCCGAGGCGATGGACAACAGGCTCGTGCGGGCCGAACTTGGCTCCGTCTGGTTTCGTCTGCGCATTCTCGGCCAACCCGTCCACGTCCTTCAGGCACAAGCCGGGGCCAATGCGATCCTGTTCGCCTACGACTATATCTCCGCACTGCAGCGGCTGACCGCCGAGATCAACGAGGAGGCGAAATCTCACGAGTGGTTCGGCCATATCGAGAACCCGGTGAAGTTCAATCCGGGCAAGATCAAGGGGGGCGATTGGCTGGGTTCGGTGCCGTCCTCCTGCGAGCTGGAGTGCCGGCTGAGTGTTCTGCCCGGCCATGCCTTGGCGGATGTGCGCGCACGCGTCATCGCGGCGATCGAAGGCTGCAGCCGCGAACTCGGCATTGCGAACATCCCCGCGATCGCCTGGATCGGCTTCCAGGCGGAGGGCCATGTGTTCTATCCGGGAACCGAGGCGGAGGCGACGCTCGCACGGGTCCACGAGACCGTGATCGGCAAGCCGCTGGAGGTCTTCAGCCAGACGGCGACCAGCGATACCCGCCAGTATGACCTCTATTACAACATACCGACGCTTTGCTACGGCTCGTGCGGCTCCGGCAGTCACAGCGCGCAGGAAAAGACCGATCTCGCCAGCATGCGGGAAACGACCAAGGCGATCGCGCTGTTCATTGCCGAATGGTGCGGCACGCGGCCGCTTGACGGCAATTGATGTGGCCTCTCGAAGAATGATGATGATGAAATTGGGACAATCCATGGGTGAGACAACTCTCAGAATTGCGACGGATGTCGGCGGCACGTTCACCGATCTGGTCTACTTCGAGACCGATGCGAAAACCGGCCGCCAGGTCGTCAAGACGGAAAAGTCGGACACGACGCCGCCGAGTTTCGAGCAGGGCGTCCTGAACGTTCTCGCGAAGGCAAAGGTGTCGATCACGGAAGCAAAGTTCTTCGCGCACGGCACGACTGTCGTGATCAACGCATTGACCGAGCGCAAGGGATCGAAGACCGCTCTCATCACGACGGAAGGGTTCCGCGATTCACTGGAAATCGCCCGTGGCAACCGGCCGGACTTCTTCAACCTGATGTACGAGAAACCCGAGCCCTTCGTGGAGCGCTATCTGCGGCGAGAGCTTTCCGGCAGGATCGATTATCGCGGCGTCGAGACCAAGCCGCTCGATCTGTCCGAGTTGCCCGCCATTCTCGACATCTTCAAGGCGGATGGCGTCGGCGCCATCG
>JASGEG010000530.1:0-8155 GCA_047606605.1 Rhizobium sp. | reverse complement strand
TGACCTGGGGGCTGATGGTGGTGACATAACCTTTGACATAGGCTTCGTCGGTCGTCTCGACCGAGCTTTTGAAGGGCGGCAGATGCCAGGCATAGAGCACCAGCATGACGCCGCCGACGCCGGCCAGAACCGCGATGACTTCGATGGGAGAGCGAACGAGCCTCGACATGGAGCTATTTCATATCCTCAGGGGTTGGATGCCATGGCCTGCCGCCCGCCGCCGGCGAGCCGCGCCTTGATGAAGCGGAAAAGCACGTGCAGCGACAATCCGGCCAGCGACACGACGGCAATCACGCCGGCCACCAGGAAGGCGTCGCCATAGGCGAGCGTATTCGCCTCGCGGCTGACCTGCGCACCGAGCAGCGTCAGCCCCTCGCCCTTCAGCAGGACGCTGTCGCCGATCACCTTGCCGTAGAACGAGGAAAGCTGGCTGACGCGCTGGGCGACATGCGGATCGGTCAGCAGCACGCGCTCGGTCAGCACGGCGGAATGGAATTTTTCGCGGATGGTGATCAATGTACCGTAGAAGGCCGAGGCGATCAGGCCGCCGATGCTTTGCGTGAAGGTGAAGACCACGAAGAAGGTCACCAGATAAGGCGGGCCTTTCGAAAGGGCCGCCTTGAAGCCCTCTGACATGGAAGGCGGCAGGAAAAGGGCCGCGCCCGCCGCCACCAGCGCCTGGCTGAGAAACATCTGCTCGGGCCGGGTCAGCGTGGTGACCTGCGCATCCATGAAGGCGCCCGCCGCCATCATGGCGAGGGCTGCAAACTGGATCTGCCAGCTCAGCCCATAGCGCATCAGCACCGTGCAGACGAGGCCACCGAAAATCGTGAAAACCAGGATGATCCAATAGAGCATCGAGAGCTGGTCATAGAGCAGGCCAACAGCATTCTGATAGAACGTCATGATGATCGCGCTCTGCTCGCCAAAGATGATGCGAAAAAGCAGAAGAATGCCGGTCAGATGCAGGATCGCCGGACTGAGCAGCCAGCGGACGTCGATCAGCGGCGTCGCCCGGCGCAGCTCGATGACGGCGGCAAGCGTCAGGCTGGCGATACTGATCGCCGACAGCACGCCCAGCCAAGGCACCTCCAGCCACCAGTAGAGCCGCCCGACCGAGAGAACGACAGCCAGACAGCCGAAACCGATGGCAACCAGCAGATAGCTGATGATATCCCCGAAGACGATGACCTTCACGCGGGGCGGCGGCGTCAGCGGCAGGAGATAGATGATCGGCATCACCAGCAGCGCCAGGGCCATTTCCAGCGTATAGAGCCCGCGCCATTCGCCGTAGTCGAGGAGCGACGGGGAGACGAGGCGCGTGATGGGGGCGGCCAGCAGCGTGTTCATCATCGCCAGGCTGACGCCGATCGTCATCTTCCTGGCCGGCTCGAAGGCTTCCAGCATGTAGAGGAAGCCGAGCGTCGAAAGCGGTGCCGCGGCAATGCCGCTCAGGAAGCGGACGACGATGGCCGATTGCAAGTCGGAGACGAAGAGGTTGAGCAGCGAGGCGACGACAAAACCGATAATGCTGACCTCGGCGAAATTGCGCACGCCATACTGCATGCGGATCTTCACCAGCGCGATGGCGAGACTGACGTTCGGCGCCATATAGGCTGCCGACAGCCATACCGATTCGGTGGTCGTCGCGGCGATGGTTCCCTGGATCTGCGTGAGGTTGGCCAGCGCCAGATTGAGCCCGAGCCCCTGCGTCAGGAAAAACAGGATGGAGGCGAGGATATAGAGCGGCACTTTCCAGCGCGGCATAGGCTGAGGTGCGGCGGATGCGGCCTTGTTGTCCGCATTGGCGATCGGGCCAGGCTCACCGCTCATCAGTCACCTCATGACTTGCCCACATTCTGCAGATTTGCGGTCATGGCGCGGATGGTCTTGAGAGCCATGCCGACATCCTCGTCCGGAATTCCCTGCAGGATATCCGCGCGCACGCCGCTGGCAAGGGCCTCGACCTCGGCGGCAACGACTTTTCCGGATTCCGTCATGAAGATCTGCTTGGCGCGGCGATCGGATGGAACCGGCCGGCGCTCGATGAAATTCTGCGCTTCCATAGCGTCGAGGATGCGCACCAGCGTCGGCGTCTCGAGTTCCAGCTCGTCGGCAAGTTCGCGCTGGTTGATGCCGTCCCGGCGCGAAAGCTTGTGGAAAACCCGGGCCCGCGCCAGCGTCATGCCATGTTCGCGAACCAGGGCGTCAAACGCCGCCCTCAGCTTCCGATTGAAGGCGGAAAGCTCGTCGAACAGTTCACGGCGTGGCGGCGCTCCAGACATTATTGCTACTTTGATACTATTAGTAACCTACCCTAACCCGACGAAATAACCGGGTTCTCGCTTCTTTTCAAGCACGATCGCCCGTCAACCGGATGTCAGCGGCGACAGAGAAGGCTAGAATGCCTCACAGAAGCTTGTGTATGTGATTCGTGTGTCGAGGGTTCCGTTGCAAACTGGCGACAAAGGCTTTTCTTGCTGACGGAAATCTGTCCCTGTGGATTAGAGTGGAACAACGTCAATAGCGCAGGCGAATTCGCCAAGCGCGACACATCGGCGCTCTTCCGCGGTTGACCGTGACACCATATCGTCGCAAACCATTCGATACTCCAAAAGACGAAGAGACGGAAAATGAACGAAGCCGCGCGCAAGGTCGCCGCCATTGCTCCCGCCGAACAGCATTACCGCGAGGCTCCGAACAATATCGAGGCCGAGCAGGCCCTCCTTGGCGCCATCCTCGTCAACAACGATGCCTATTACCGCGTCTCCGACTTCCTGAAGCCCATTCACCTCTACGAGCCGCTGCACCGCAAGATCTTCGAGGTGGCGGGCGACATCATCCGCATGGGCAAGACCGCCAATCCGGTCACCATCAAGAATTTCGTGCCCGCCGACGACAAGGTCGGCGACATGACCGTGGCGCAATATCTCGCGCGCCTTGCCGTCGAAGCCGTGTCGATCATCAATGCCGAGGATTACGGCCGCGCCATCTATGACCTGGCGCTGCGCCGGGCGCTGATCACCATCGGCGAGGACATGGTCAACATCGCCTTCGACGCGCCGCTCGACATGCCGCCGCAAACGCAGATCGAGGATACCGAGCGCCGGCTGTTCGAACTCGCCGAAAACGGCCGCTACGACGGCGGCTTCCAGTCCTTCAACGATGCCGTGGCGCTGGCGATCGACATGGCGGCGGTCGCCAAGGAGCGTGACGGCGGCCTGTCGGGCATTTCCACCGGCATCCATTCGCTCGACAGCAAGATGGGCGGCCTGCAGCGCTCCGACTTGATCGTGCTCGCCGGCCGTCCCGGCATGGGCAAGACCTCGCTTGCCACCAATATCGCCTACAATATCGCCGCCGCCTATGAGGGCGAGGTGCAGGCGGATGGCTCGATGAAGGCGAAGAACGGCGGCGTGGTCGGCTTCTATTCGCTGGAAATGTCGTCCGAACAGCTCGCCACCCGTATCATCTCCGAGCAGACGGAAGTCTCCTCGTCGAAGATCCGCCGCGGCGACATCAACGATGCCGATTTCGAAAAGCTCGTGGCCTGCTCGATGATGATGCAGAAGGTGCCGCTCTATATCGACCAGACCGGCGGTATCTCCATCGCGCAGTTGTCGGCGCGGGCGCGACGCCTGAAGCGTCAGCGCGGCCTCGACGTTCTGGTGGTCGACTACGTTCAGCTGATGACCGGATCGGGCAAGTCGAACGAGAACCGCGTCCAGGAAATCACCCAGATCACCACCGGCCTGAAGGCGCTCGGCAAAGAGCTGAACGTTCCGATCATCGCGCTCTCGCAGCTCTCGCGCGCCGTCGAAAGCCGCGACGACAAGCGGCCGCAGCTTTCGGACCTGCGTGAATCCGGCTCGATCGAGCAGGACGCCGACGTGGTGCTCTTCGTGTTCCGCGAGGAATATTACGTCAAGAACCAGGAGCCGCGCGATCCGGCCGATCCGAAATATGCGGAATGGGAAGCGCTGTTCGACAAGGTGAAGGGCACGGCGGACGTCATCATCGCCAAGCAGCGTCACGGACCGACGGGCACGGTGAAGCTCGCCTTCCAGTCGGAATTCACCCGCTTCGCCGACCTCGCCGATTCGTCCTTCATGCATTATGAGGAGCATTGACGAGAAGCTTGCGGCGGCGATGTCCCGTTGGAGCGCTTTGTTGTTTTAGGCGTTCCGGACGGAGAGCCGTGACGCGCTTTTCCCGGCAGCGCTTCAGAGTCCCGCAGCGCGCAGCAAAGCCACCGTGGCAACGCCGACAACAACACTTGCCAGCATCGGCAAGCGGCGGGAGGCGATTGCGGTGGCCGCGCAGGCCAGCGTCTCCGCCCAGCCGGTAGCAAAGGCTGTCGGGGCAATGACAGCCATCAGCACGGCCGGTGGAATGGCTTCGATTGCGGTTCGCCGGCGCTCGCCAATCTCCACGTAGCGAATCAGGACAAGACCGCCGACGCGGGTGAAAATCGTCGCGGCAGCCATGGCGAGGATGGCGAGCAGCGTGTTGAGATCGAGCGTCATGCCGCCTGCTCCTGCGCTCTGCCTTTCCAGAAAGCCACCGCCAGCCCCGCCAGTGCGCCGGCTGCAATATACCAGACACCGGGCACGAACTGATGGACCGCAACGGCTGCAACGCCGCTTGCGGCAAGCACGGCGCCGGTTTCCGGTCCTTTCCAGAAGCCCATGACCAGCACGATGAAGACGGCCGGAAAGGTGAAGTCGAGACCGATGACGGCTGGATTGCCGAGAAAGGCGCCAAGCAGAGCGCCCGCAAGCGACGAGCCGACCCAGGTCAAATAGAAGGGCGTGACGATGCCCGCATACCAGGCGGGCGTGAGCCGCGCCGCGCCGGCGCGGAATTCCGCCATGGCCCAAATCTCATCGGCGAGAAACAGCATAGCGATATAGCGTTTGACGCCGGAGAAAGACTGCATCTTCGTGCCGATCGAAGCGCTCATCAGCACGTGGCGGATATTGACAAGCAGGGCCGCGAAGCCGACGCCAATCCAGCTTGCCGGATGTGTCCAGATATCCATCGCCACAAATTGCGAACCGCCTGCGAAGACGAGCACGCTCATGAGCGTGGTTTCCAGCGGCGAAAGCCCCTTGGTCGCCGAAACCGCGCCGAAGACGAGGCCGATCGGCAGAACGGCGACGATCAGCGGAAAGATGGCACGCATTCCGGCTTTGAATTCGCCGGCCGGCCGGCTTTGCTGCAACATTGGCAACCTCCACATCAACAATGACGGAGAGATAGCCGACGCCCGCCGGCGCTGTATTGAACGAAAGTGATTGGAACATTTTCAGGAGAAGCGCGCGAAACAAGCGTTTTTGCGATTCAAGGAGAAGCGAAAATGCCCTAGCGGACGCGGAACTGGCCCGGGGTGACGCCGGTGCGCGACTTGAAGTGGCGGGTGAAATGCGCCTGATCGGCGAAACCGCATTCCATGGCAACATCGGCCGGCATGCGGCCTTCTCTGAGCAATCGGCGGGCAACGATCACGCGCCGGTCGGTCAGAAAGGCATGGGGCGTAATGTGATACTCCCTGCGGAAAGCGCGGATCAGATGGGCGCGGCTCAGCCCCGCGACCTTGGCCAACTCCTCCAGTCCCACATCGCTGTCGAAATTCTCGACGAGGTAATCGCGGGCGCGGGCCACGGCACTCCGCTCCTTGGTATCGACGGGCAGAACGATCGTGCTGCCATAGCGCGCAAAAAGCGCCGCCAGCACCGAGAACATGCCTTCATCGGATTCCAGCGCGCCGGCGCCGCTCTCGAGCGTGCGGTGCGCCTTGTGGAAGGCTCCGGCAAGCTGCAGATCGCGCGACAACGAACCGGCAAAGGATGGCGTCGCGTTGAAGGCCTTGCCCGTGACGTCTTCCAGAACGTCGACGAAGAGCTTCGTGTCCGGGTAGATCATGCGGTAGCGATAGCCTTCGCCGCCCGGAGCACCGTCATGCACCACGCCAGGATCGATCAGATAGAGATCGCCCGGTCCGGTTTCTTCCCGCCTGCCGCGCAATGTGGCGATCTGGCTGCCGCTTTCGATCGCCCCGATGCTGAACGTGTCATGCGCATGCGGGGCATATTCATGCGTCACGAAGCTCGCGCTCAGACACTCCATGTCGCGAAAACGGCCGTCCCGCCAGAAGCGGGTCGATTCCACCTCGGCAAGCGGCATGGCGTCGGCCGCCTCTTTCTGCGAAACGTTCTGCATCCCGCCACGTTAGCGCGCCGGCTCCCGCGCGTCTTGAACAAAAGTGATCACATGTGGGAAAGGCCGGCATCTGACCGTCCCCGCTTTCTCTTTGCGGCAATGCTCTCTACAGTGGCCTGAACAACGTCCCTTTCATCGCGGCGATTTATGACAGATTTTTCCCTCCCCGTCGAAGACCACGATGCTTTCGCCGCAGCCGGCCTGCGGCTGACGGTCGATCTTGGCGCCCTTGTCGAGAACTGGCGCGACATGGCCCGCCGCTCCGGGCGCGCCCGCACGGCGGCCGTCGTCAAGGCGGATGCCTATGGGTTGGGGATCGAGGATGTCGGCGAGATGCTCTATCTCGCCGGCGCCCGCGATTTCTTCGTGGCCACCGCCGAGGAAGGCGCCACCTTGCGGCTCTATGCGCCCGACGCGCGCATCTTCGTGCTGTGCGGCATCTGGCCCGGCATGGAACGGCTTTTCTTCGAAAACGATCTCGTGCCCGTCATCGCCTCGGAGGAACAGCTCACTTTCTGGATGTCGGTCCTGTCGGACTACGGCGACTATCCCTGCGCGCTGCAGGTCGATACCGGCTTCAACCGGCTCGGCCTGCCGATGGAGGATGCGCTGGCACTCGCCGACGACGTCTCCCGGCCGGCAAGCTTCGCGCCGGTGCTGGTCATGAGCCATCTCGCCTGCGGCGACGATCCATCCAATCCGATGAACCGCCAGCAGCTCGAAGCCTTCCGCAAGGTGAGCGCCGCCTTCGAGGGCATCGAGGCAAGTCTTGCCAACTCCGCCGGCATCTTCCTCGGCCCGGACTATCATTTCGACCTCACCCGCCCCGGCATCGCCACCTATGGCGGAGAAGCCGTATCCGGCATGGCCAATCCGATGCGCCCTGTGGCGACGGCCGAAGCTCGGATCATCCAGACACGCTCCGTCAAATCAGGCGAGACCGTCGGCTATGGGCGGGCGCTGCAATTGACGCGCGACAGCCGGCTGGCGATCGTTTCCGCCGGCTATGCCGATGGCTACATGCGCAGCCTGTCGAGCGGCGGCGTGCCGCTGCGCCAGACCGGCATCGCCGGCGGCCACGGCTTCGTCGCCGGCCGCAAGGTGCCCGTCGCCGGCCGCATCACCATGGACCTCACCATCTTCGACGTCACCGACATACCGGAAAACCTCGTCCGCGCCGGCGACTATATCGAACTTTTCGGCAGCAATATCTCGGTCGACGATGCCGCGAGAGCAGCAGGCACGATCGGCTACGAAATGCTGACCAGTCTGGGGCTGCGGCACGAGCGGCGGTATGTTTCGGAAGAGGCCGAAGAGTAGGAATCCGGTCTACCGAATGCTATATGGAGGCAAAGGAGATCGTCATGGCGACTATTCATCTGAATGATGGTGACAAAGCCTTTATCGAAGAGCAGGTGAAGGCTGGCCGTTATGAAGACGCTGATGCCGTTCTCCATGCCGGTCTCAGGCTTCTACGCAGCCAGCAAGCCAAGCTTGCAGAGTTGCGTGCCATGATCGATGAGGCCGATCGGCAGATCGAAAACGGCGAATATGTCAGCTTTTCCGAGACCGACGATCTGACCGATTACATCGTCAAGAAGGCCATGGCGCGCAAGTGATCCGAAGCAGGCGTTTCTCGCTGTCGACGGCTGCCATCAACGATCTCATCGACATCTACGATTATATCGCGGACAAGAATCCGGTCGCGGCCAGGCGACTGGTAACCGCTCTTGAAACCAAGATAAAGTCACTCGCCAAGTCCGGAAACTCCGGCGTGTCCCGTGATTGGGTCGCGCCCGGTCTACGGGCGTTTCGCTATCGTGATCGATGTATCTATTTCCGTGTCGATGAGACGACATTGCACGTCCTGCGCATTGTTCACGGGCATCAGACGATCAATCCTGACGATTTCGAAGTAGACAATGATCGGAGA
>JASGEG010000529.1:0-12953 GCA_047606605.1 Rhizobium sp. | reverse complement strand
CGTTGCCTGAAAAGCGGGCCAGACGTCAGAGAAGGATGTGGATGCCGGCCTCATTGGCGGCCTTGATGAAGGCCTGTCGGACGTCTTGTGGTGGAATCCGGTGATTGATCCCGTCGATGCAAGCCTGGACAGCCTCCTCGAAGGCCTCGCCCTTTCGGCCCGGCCACCGCTGCGTCAGGCAGTCGATGGCTTTCTCAACCGTATCGACGACAAGATAGCCGCCACCGGCTTGAACGGTGATCTGGACCGGCGCAAAACCGGGGACGTCGCCGTCCGCCGGACCTGCGTCCACTTCGAGCATTTCCCGAAAGCGCTGGGCGGTAAGCCGGCCGATCCTCTCGATCCTGGTGCTACTCACGCGCGCGGCAGTGCGCTTAGCCTCGCCCCACCTGGTCGCTGTGGCACTGGTCTCGGCATCGACATTGCCCAATCCACCGATCAGGGCATCTTTCATCGTCTTCAATTGCTGTTGAGAATAAGTAGAAGCATCAAAAGGAGCGTCTGGAACGGTGTTGCCGATATCGACGCCGGCGCCAAAGCGTTTCTTAACCTGCCGCATGCCAATATTTCCTAAAAATTGGGTGCCAAATCCACCCTATTCAGCGAATTTGCACAATCGCGATACAGTGCTTTGCTAATAATTCCCGCCACACCAAGACAATTAATTTGGCTCAATTAGGGCCACAACACTATTTCTACAGACACCTATCGCAAAAGAATCTATTCGCCTAATACGTGTCCAGACACCGATCTTCTCTTCAGATTTGGGTATTTTACCAGCTTTTGGTTGTAAAGTCTAGTCTAAGTCTCATATTTGACATTGTGTTCCAATAATGGAACGATGCGTGATCGTGTTTGGGAATCGTTGCAATGAGCTCTCTGGAGGATGCAGTCGCCATCCTGGCTTGCTTCTCGCTGGAAGAACCGGCGATGACACAGGCCGAACTGACGCGCAGACTTGGGCGTCCGAAAGCGACGATCTCTCGCGTCATGCGCACCCTGCGCGACAGCGGAATTCTGGATTTCGAGCCGACACGCAGACTTTATTCCCCCGGCCTCCGGCTCTTCGAACTCGGGCAGATCTGTCGCTCCAACCACAACTTCCTGGATCTGATCCAGAAGCGATTGGAAGATATCTGCAGAATCGGCGGTCATACCGGATACATTACCGTATTCGATGGTACGGACCTGGTCGTGCTGCGTATCGTACGCGGCTCCAGTCCCCTCGCGATTTCGACCATTCCCGGCTATCGCGTGCCGCCGCATGCAACATCCAGCGGCCGCGCCATGCTGGCTTTGCTCAGCGATGAGGAATGGCCGCGCCGCGTCGCCGACCCGCTGCCTTTCGTATCGCCGAACAGCCCGCTCGGCCATATGGCGCTTCAGCACCTCATTCAGACCATCCGGGAAACAGGCCGTTCCTACTCTTGCAACGAAACCATGCCGGGCGCTTGCTCGCAGGGCATCGCCATGCGTGATCCCGACAGTGGGGAGATCATCGGCGTCGCGATGTCTTACCCGGAAAGCCTGGCAACGGACGAATTCAGGCAGACGATCGGACAGCTTCTCGAACAGATGCAGGTGGAGCTGACAAGGCGCGTAGGCCAGCTTTGAGCCTTGCGGGCGGCTAAGCGCAAATCGCGCAGAGCGTCGAAAAGGCAGGAGCCGGTACGATCCTGTCACATCGGCTCGATCGCCATGACAGCGATAGGGAATTCACAGGCAATCGGGAGGTGGCGCACCCCGACGGGTGCGCCGCGTCTTCACATGACCAGAAAGGTCGAGGGAGCGACCTGGAGGGCGGCGGCGATCCGCCGAAGCTTTGCCGGGTCGGTATCGGCACCGAGTTCGATTTCGGCGATCTCCTCGCTGGTGAGACCACAGGTCTCGGAAAGATCGTCGATCGTGTATCCGATTGCTTCGCGGGAGCGCCTGACGGCAGTACCGATTTCAGAATGAGGAACGACCGATGCTTGTGAGTTATTGAGGTCGCTGGGAGTAATGGACATGAAATTTCTCCTTCCAAAGTTCACCGGCAAGCCAAATGCCGGGTGAAGGCAGCTATTGCAGCCAAGAGCTATCTCGACCTAAACAGACGCAGCCGAGCGCCCGGTCAATATAGTCATGGATGCTTAGCAAGCAAGGTCCCAGCGGGCCGGAAGGAATCTGGAAGGTTGGAACGCCCCGATTTTACCCTTTCTGGCGTAGCGGGATAACGCTTCCGCAGCCGCCGCGCGCAGCCCGAAGGCGCGCGGCGGGAAAAGATTCGCCATCTTCGCTCTATCGCATGACAGGGCGCAATTGCAGGCGCGACACGCCAGCGGCGACATTCAGCCCGGTTCCCGCCTCGCCGCTGAGCGGCTGCAGGCCGAAGTTTTTCGAATTGCCACCGACAAGCGCGTTGGCGCCAAGGCCGACGCCCACGGCAGCACCCGCGGACGCGCCGACGTAACTGCCGGCCAGGGCGCCCTCTCCGGCCCGGGCGGCATGAAGGCTATAGACCACCCAGCTCAGATAGGATTTTCCGGACACGCCGATATCGAGGCCGAGCTTGCCGATCGACCCCGTATAGCGTTCCGCCGGACCGGAGCCGCGCTTGAACAGGCAATCGACCGACTTGTTGGAGCCGATCACCATTCCAACGCCTCCGGCGACCTGACAAGAGAGTGTGCCGAGGCGTTCCCTTGGTTCGGCAGCGGCCTGCTGCGGCTGTTTATGAGAACGATGCGCCGATGCGGCATCCGCGGCGGGAACCGCGATTGCCATTGAGGCCGCGGCGGCGATGAGAGCGAGCTTTTTCATCAGATTTCTCCTTGAGCATTCGCACCTCGTTCAACGCGCCGAACGGGAGTTCGTTCGAACCGGCGAGAAATTTCCTGCCGGCAAGGCCGCCGATCGCTGCGCTGGAGCCTTTCCGCATTCCGGACGGAAACCGCTGCACGCTCTTCCTGGAAATGCTCTAGCCGAGAGCCTGGCTGACCAATCCGTAGGTCAGGGGCAGCCCATCCGTTGGAGGATTGCCGTCGCCGCGCAGCCAGCTGCGGCGCAGAGACATGCTGGTAACGGTGTCATAGATCGGCAATCCCGATTGCATCAGGAATTGCGGAAAAGCGCCGTTCTGCTGGCGCGTGTCGAGCCGCAGGAAGCTGCCGGCGTGATCGACGACATGCGGGCGCGTGACGGCAATCGCGTCCTCGTCCCTGGACGCCACCACCGGGCCGATCACATGACCGCGTCCGAAGCGACGGCACAGGCAAAAAGCTGCGATTTGCCCGTTCCGGATCAGCGCCACCCCCTTCGAAACCGTCAGCAGGCGCGTGAGCACCGGCCTGCGATCGGCGCCGTAGGCGGCCAGATCGAGTGCGGCGATCTCGGCAAGGTCGCCTTGATTGATCGCGCGCAAGGACGTCCCCGACGGCAGGGGGACGACGGGCGGCTGAACTGCCTCGCCATTGCATTGATAGACGAGCCTTTCGGCGCGAAATCCAAAGGAGTCATAAAGGCGTTTGGCCGACCGGGTCGCGTTCAGGCCAAGCGCGCGCGATCCGCTTTGCGTGATGAGATGCTCCATCATCCAGCGCCCGGTTCCGAGCATCTGCAGCCTCGGCGAGGTGATGACCATGCCAAAGATGCTGAAATCCGGCGCGAAATTGAACAGCATGGCCGAACCAAGCACGCGGCCGATCGCATCATGCGCCACGACGCCGCGTCCAAGCTCGCGGACAATCTGCCAGTCTTCGGCCCGGTGCGGCCAGCCGACAGAGAGGGAGAGCGCATGCAGCGCATCGAGATCGGCATCCTTGATCTCGCCCATGCTCAACTCGAAGGAAGCCAGCTGGATCGAATCGGATCTGGCCATGACTGTCTCCTCTCCTGCAATGTGTCTTCCTCATGATCCGAAATGCAGATCCACTTTTCGGATCATGTTCGGATAGTCCCGGGCATGAATACCCCGTTTCGGTTGTAGCGTCGGTTGCGCAACACAATAAACTTGAGATCCCGGTAAATTCGGAAGATTCCACCAAAGCCGCCGAACTTTCGGCAAGCGGACGGACGGCGTGGCCTTATTCTGAAGACAAGCTTCCCGTGTCAGGGACGTGATTTCCGCCGCTCGTCCCAGAGACCCATCCCAGAGACCCATCCATGTCCCCTCCCGTCGGCCGCGTGGCCAGCAATCAGGACTTTCCGAAATCGGCCGATGTCGTCGTCCTCGGTGGCGGCATGGCCGGCGTGGCTGCCGCTTATGAACTCGCCCGGCGCGGCAGTTCCGTCGTTCTCATCGAAAAAGGAACGATAGCCGGCGAACAATCGAGCCGCAATTGGGGCTGGTGCCGACAGCAGAACCGCGATCCGCGCGAGCTGCCGCTGGCGCAACTTGCCGTGCGCCGCTGGGAAAACCTCAATTCGGAACTCGGCGAGGAAACCGGTTTTCGCCGCACCGGCCTCATCTATGCGACGACCCGCAAGGCCGATCTCGACACCTGGGAGCGCTGGGGACGGATCGCCAGGGACTTCGGTGTCGATACACGCATGCTGACGGCAGCCGAGTGCGCCGCGATGCTGAAGGGCAATAGCCGCCAGTGGGATGGCGGTGTTTACTCTCCAACGGACGGACGCGCCGAGCCCGAACTTGCGGTGCCGGCCCTCGCCCGCGCGGCCCAGCGGCTCGGCGTCGCGCTGTTACAGAACTGCGCCGCCCGCGAGCTGGACATGGAGGCCGGGCGCATCAGCGGCGTCGTGACGGAAAAGGGCAAGATCCGTGCCTCGGCCGTGCTTGTCGCCGGCGGCGCCTGGAGCGGCATGTTCCTGCGTCATCACGGCCTGCGCTTCCTGCAGGCCTGCGTCAAATCCACGTCCTTTTACACCACCGCCGCACCCGCCGTGACCGAGGGCGGCATCGCCATGCAGGACGTGACCATGCGGCGGCGCCTGGATGGCGGCTATACGGTCGGCCTCAGCGGGCTCGGCCAGTTGCAGATCACGCCCTATGGTTTGCTGCAGGCCCGCGAATTCTGGCGCACCTTCCAGATCCGGCGAAAGGGCCTGACCTTCGCTCTTGGCCGTCCGTTCTTCGAAGGGCCGGAGGCGCTGGCGCGCTGGAAGGCGGACGGTATTTCTCCCTTCGAGCGCATCCGTACGCTCGATCCGGAGCCGGACGCCCATCTGGTCAAGCGCGGTCTCGACCGGCTGGTCGCGACCTACCCCGCGCTGGCCGGCATTCGCGCGGCGCAAAGCTGGGGCGGCATGGTGGATTCGACACCGGATGCGATACCGGTGATCTCTTCGGTTGCCTCACGACCCGGCCTGTTCATTTCCTCAGGCTATAGCGGCCACGGTTTCGGGATCGGTCCGGCGGCCGGCATGCTCGCCGCCGATCTCATTCGCGGCGACACGCCCTGCGTCGATCCGAAACCTTTCCGCTATGAACGCATGATCGACGGAACCGATCTGGGAAAGCCGGGGATGCTGTGATGAGCGGGATGGGTGCGGAAGAGATCCTCGAAAGGCTGCTCGGCTTTCCGTCCGTGGTCGGCTCCGCCAATGGCGAGATCGTCGGCTGGATCGCCGACTACCTTGATTGCGCCGGCGCCAGGGTCCATGTCCTTGCCGGTCCCGAAGGCGACCGCTCCAATCTGTTTGCCACGATCGGGCCGGCGGATCGTCCCGGATATCTGCTCTCCGGCCATATGGATGTGGTTGCGGCAAACGAGCCTGCCTGGGACAGCGATCCGTTCCGCCTGCAGCGCCAGGGGGCCAAGCTCATCGGGCGCGGCACGAGCGACATGAAGGGCTTTCTGGCCTGTGCGCTGGCCGCGCTTCCGGCCATCGCCGCGCGTGACCTCGAGCGACCGCTGCATCTCGCCTTCTCCTATGACGAGGAGGCCGGATGCCGCGGCGCACCGCACCTGATCGCCAAAATTCCCGATCTCTGCGCGATTCCGGCGGGATGCATCATCGGCGAACCGAGCGGACTGCGCGCCATCCGCGCCCACAAAGGAAAGGCGGCGGCGAGGATCGAACTTGGCGGCCGCGCCGGCCACTCGTCGCGACCCGATCTCGGCCTCAACGCCATTCACGGCATGGCGGATGTTCTGACCCATGCGGTCGCCGCCGCCGAACGCCTCAAGGCGGGACCGTTCGACACGAATTTCGAACCGCCCTATTCCTCGCTTCAGGTCGGCACCATTCAGGGCGGACAGGCCGTCAACGTCATTCCCGAACGCTGCACGATCGAAGTCGAGGCGCGGGCCATCGCCGGTGTCGATCCGCGCTCGCTGCTTGCGGATATCGAAGGCCGGCTGGACATCCTTCGAGACAGAGGCTTTTCCGCGCTCTGGGAGATGACGGGCAGCTATCCGGCCCTGTCGCTTGCCGCCGATGCGCCGCTTGCGCTTGTGATGGAGGAACTGACCGGCCAGGCGCCGCTTGCCGCCGTCAGCTACGGCACCGAAGCCGGGTTGTACCAGGCGGCAGGAATGGATGCGATCATCTGCGGTCCCGGCGATATCGGCCGCGCCCACAAGGCCAATGAGTTCATCCTGGCCGACGAACTCTCCGCCTGTGTCGCGATGATCGAAGCGCTCGGCGTCCGTCTGGCCCGGTAACCTCTTGCCGGCATTCGCCGCACGTACGAAAAACAGTTCGATATGCGGTCGATCGACCTTAGTTCGATGCATCCTGCCGGGACCGATCGGCAGGATGGCCAAAGCAAGCACAAGGGAACGCCATGGCCTTTTTGTTCAATTCCGATGCGGAACGCGCGAATGTCTTCGCCGCCGCCTTTGCGCGTGAACTGCCCGATCTGCCTTTCGTCACCGATCCCGCGACAATCGACCCCGAAGAGGTCAGATATCTGATCACCTGGACGGCTCCGGCCGATCTCGCGCGCTATCGCAATCTGGAAATCCTGTTCTCGATCGGCGCGGGTGTCGACCAGTTCTCGCTCGCCGCCTTGCCCGAGACGGTCAAGCTGGTGCGCATGGTCGAGGACGGCATTACCCGGATGATGCAGGAATATGTGACGCTCGGCGTATTGGCGCTGCATCGCGACCTGCCTGGATATCTGCAGCAGCAGAAAGCCGGAAAATGGGCGTCGCTGCCGGTCCGCCAGGCACCGGAGCGCACGGTCGGCGTCCTTGGCCTCGGCAATCTCGGCCTTGCCGTCCTCGAGCGGCTGCGTCCCTTCGGCTTTCCGCTTCGCGGCTGGAGCCGTTCGCCGCGCGGGATCGACGGCGTCGCCTGCTATCACGGTGCCGAGCAATTGGCGGCGTTTCTGGCGGGCACCGATATTCTCGTCTGCCTCCTGCCGCTGACGCCGGAAACGCGCGGTATCCTGAATGCCGATCTCTTCAGAGCCTTGCCCCAAGGCGCAAGCCTGGTCCATGCCGGCCGTGGTCAGCAGCTCGACGCGGATGCCCTGATCGGCGCGCTTGACAGCGGTCATCTCGGCGGCGCGGTTCTCGACGTCACGGACCCGGAGCCGCTGCCGTCGGACCATCCGCTCTGGCGCCATCCGGGCATCATCGTGACGCCGCATATCGCCAGCGTCACCCAGCCGGAAACGGCCGCCGACACCGTCATCGCCAATATCCGCCGCCATGAGGCCGGGCTCGACCCGATCGGCCTCGTCGACCGCCGACGCGGCTATTGATCAACCTCCAGAAAGGACCCTCATGTCGCTGCTGAAAACCATCGACCCCAACCCGTCATTCGAACCGAAGCAGTCCAGGGCCCTGCCCGAGCGGCTGATTTCCGGCGACCCGTCCTTCAAGACCTGGGCACAGGACACTGCCCGTGACGGAACGGTCAATACGGGCGTATGGCAAGCGACACCGGGCGAGACCCGCTCGATCAAGGGCGAGACCTTCGAATTCTGCCACATTCTCCAGGGCGTCATCGAGCTGACGGAGGAAGGCGGTCAGCCGGTCACCTATCGTGCCGGCGACAGTTTCGTCATGAAGCCGGGCTTCAAGGGCATCTGGCGGACGATCGAGACCGTTCGCAAGATCTATGTTACCGTCACCTGATGACCGATATCGCAAATCTGCCGATCTTCGAGGCCGAGCATAGGGGCTACAGGCTGAGCACGGATCGTGCCCGGCTCGATATCGACCGGATTCACGGCTATCTGGCCGAAGAATCCTACTGGGCGCGCGGTCTCAACCGCGCCCTTTTCGAGCGGGCGCTGGCCGGCTCGCTGCCGGTCGCGATCTATGCGCCAAGCGGCGAGCTCGCCACCTTCGCGCGCGTCGTCACCGATCTTGCCGTCTTTGCCTATCTGCGCGATGTCTTCACGCTGCCCGAGCACCGGGGGCAAGGCCTGGCAACCTTTCTCGCGCAGGCGATCCGCAGCCATCCCGAGCTGACGACGGTCAGCTCCTGGATGCTGGCGACGCGCGACGCGCATGGCGTCTACGCGAAAGCCGGCTATGCTCCGGTCCCGCATCCGGAATATTACATGAGCATCCCCAAGCCCGACGCACGCCCATAACCGCAGGTTATGGACTACCCTCTTCTTGTTGCTGGCGGCGGTGAGCACACCTTGCCATTCTCCACCGCAACAGCACGAGGAAACAGCACATGGGCTATCGCATCGGCGTGGACGTCGGCGGCTCTTTCACCGATTTCGCGGTGTTTGACGAAACGGACGGGCGCATCACCACTCTCAAGGTCTTCTCACGCCCCGACGAGCCGGGCGCGGAAATAACGGCGGGCCTTTCGACATTGAGGGCCCGCGACGGCCTCGATCCCGCCGAGGTCGATTATTTCACCCATGGCACCACGGTCGGCGTCAATACGGTCATCCAGCGCAACGGCCACGACCTCGCCCTGTTCACCACCCGCAATTTCGAGGACGTGCTGCAGATCGCACGCCTCAAGATACCGCAGATCCACAATCTCTATTCGGTGCGGCCCGAGCCGTTGATCGGGCGCGATCGCGTGTTCGGCATCGACGAGCGAACACTGGCGACCGGCGACATCCTCACGGGACCCCGCGACGAGGATGTCGAAACGGCGCTGCGCGCCGCACAAGCGGCCGGCTGCAAGGGCATCGTCATCGCCTTCCTCAATGCCTATCGCAATCCCGCCAACGAACTTGCCGTCAAGGCAGCGATCGAGAGGCTCGCGCCGGACCTGCCGGTCTTTTCGTCCGCCCAGACCTGGCCGATCATCCGGGAATATGAGCGCACCATCACGGCCGTCATCAGCGGTTACGTGCAGCCGCTCGTTTCCCGCTATCTCGACCGTTTCGAGACGGTCCTGAGGCAGGAGGGACTTGCCTGCCCGCTGCTGATCACCAAGAGCAACGGCGGCGTGATGGGCATCGACCAGGCGAGCGCCGACTGCGTGCAGATGATCCTGTCGGGAACCGCCTCCGGCGTCATCGGCGCCGGCTATCTCGCCAAGGCAAGCGGCTTCGAGCGCATCCTCAGCCTCGATATCGGCGGCACCAGCGCCGACGTCGCCGTCATTGTCGACGGCTTGCCGCAATATGGCGTCGGCGAACTGATCGGAGATTTCCAGATCCACATTCCCTCCGTATCGGTCAGCTCCGTCGGACAGGGCGGCGGCTCCATCGCCTGGGTGGACGGCCTCAGCATGCTCCAGGTGGGGCCGGAGAGCGCCGGTTCGACGCCGGGGCCAGCCTGCTACGGTCGCGGCGGTACGAGGGCAACCGTCACCGATGCGGTCGCGGCCTGCAACCTGATCGGACACATGCCGCTCGGCTACGGTGCGGTAAAGGTCGACCGGGCGGCCGCACGCGCTTCGATCGCCCCGCTTGCAACAACGCTTGCCAGCACGATCGAGGCGACGGCAAGCGACATCATCGATATCTCGGTCTCGGGCATGTATGCCGAGGTCAGCGGCCTGATCTCCCGCTTCGGTATCGATCCGCGCGACTTCCATCTCTTCGCCTTCGGCGGCGCCGGCGCGATGCTCGCCTGCTTCCTCGCGCGCGAACTGGACATGAAGGGCGTCGTGGTTCCACCGACCCCCGGCGTCGTTTCCGCGCTTGGCGGCCTCATCGCCGACCTGAAGAACGATTTCATCCGCACCGTCTATTGCGACGTGACACAAGAGGCGATGGCAGGCACCTCGGAGCCCTACCGGGAACTGAAGGACGAAGCCGAGCATTGGCTGCGGCAAAAGCAGGGCTTTTCAGGCCCGGCTGTCGTCCAGCTGTTTGCCGACATGCGCTATCAGGGCCAGTCCTATGAAATCGATGTCGCGCTGCGGGGCGAGTGGCTGGAGGAGATCGACGCGGAAGCGATCGCGAATGCCTTCCATGCCGAGCATGAACGGCTTTTCGGCCATGCATCGCCCGATCAGCCGGTACAGATGATCAATCTGCGCCTGACCATTTCGGGCGCGACGCCGAAACCCCATCTCGGCGAACGCGCTGCCGCATCCGGACCGGCCCGCCCCCGCCTGTCGGTCGAAGCATGGTTCGACGGCAAGCCCGCCGCGACCGCCATCTATCATCGCGACGATCTGGGCGCCGGACATCGCTTGAACGGACCGGCGATCATCGCCCAGGACGACACGACGACGGTGGTGCCGCCCGGTTTTTCCGTCGATGTCGACCGGTTCGGCAATCTCGTCATCACCCGCTCGGAGGCCTGACATGGCGATCGATCGCAGAAATCTCAAAGTTCTCGCCAACTTCTGTGCCGCTGCCGCCGACGCCATGGCGTTTACGCTGATGCGCACGGCGCATTCCGCCTTCGTCAAGGAAACCGAGGATTTTTCCTGCCAGGTGGTGACGCACGAAGGCCTTGCCTTCGCAAGCCCGCGCCAGTTCGGCGCTCCCTGGTACAGCGGCATCGACTACGGCCCGCTGCTGGCCATGTTCGACGATTATGCCGAAGGCGACATCTGCATTACCAACGATCCTTATGACGGCTTCGTCGCGACCCATTCGCCCGATATCCATATCTGGAAACCGGTGTTTCATGACGGCCAGATCGCCTGCTTCGTCGTCGGCCATATCCACAATACCGATGTCGGCGGTGCGGTGCCGGCCTCGCTGTCGCGCTCGCTCACCGAGATCGAGCAGGAAGGCTTGCGCATTCCGCCGGTCAAGCTCGTCGAAAACGGCGTGCTCAATGATTTCGTGCTGCGCACCATCCGCGCCAATGTCCGGCTGCCGGATCAGAACATCGGTGACCTCAACGCCCAGATCGCTTCCGTCAACATCGGCGAGCGAAAGCTGAAGGATGTCATCGCCCGCTTCGGGTTTGACGATTTCATCGATGGCATCGGCCAGATCCTCGATTATGCCGAGGAACAGACGCGCGCCATTCTCCGCCGCATTCCCGACGGCGACTATTTCTTCGCCGACTATGCCGACGAGGATTCCGTCGGCGGCAAGCCCTGCCGTGTCGCCTTGACCCTGCGCATCCGCGGTGACGAGATCGAGCTCGACTATACCGGAAGCGATCCGCAACTGGGATCGTCGCTGAACATGCCCACGGGCGGGCGCGAGCGCCATCCGCTGGTCATGGTGGGGCTGACCTATGTCCTGTTCACGCTCGACAACTCGCTGCTGCTCAATGCCGGAACGCTGCGGCCGGCGCGGGCGGTGCTGCCGGAAGGCAGCATCGTCAATTGCCAGCGGCCTGCGGCCGTCGGCATGCGCTCGCTGACCTGCGCCATGACCCAGATCGTCACCGTCGGCGCCTTTGCGAAGGCGCTTCCAGATCTGATGCCGGCCGCCTCCCCCGGCGGCAATGCCATCATGAACATCAAGACCAGCGCCCGGAACGGCCGACCGGTCATGGCCTCGATCGGTCCGGTCGGTGGTGGTGGCGGTGGCGCCCCGACCGGCGACGGCAGCGACGGCGCCGGCGGCGCCACCGGCTTCCTGAGCAACACGCCGGTCGAAATCAGCGAGGCGGAAGTGCCGATCCGTTTCCTGCGCTACGGATTGGAAAGGGATACCGGCGGACCGGGCCGCTATCGCGGCGGCTTGTCGGCGATAATGGAGTTTCAGGTTTCGGCACCCGAAACCGTGGTGACCGCCCGCAACCGCAATCGCTCGGTCATGCCCTCCTGGGGGCTCGGGGGCGGCCATGCCGGCACGATCTCGCGCTTCCTGCGCAATCCCGGACGAAAGGATGAAGTGTCGCTCGGCAATACCGACATCGTGCATTGCCATCCGGGCGACGTGATCCGCGTCATCGGCCCGGGAGCCGGCGGCTACGGCGATCCGTTCGAACGGCCGGTCGCAAGCGTCGCCGACGATGTGCGCCGCGGCGCCGTTTCGCTGGAATGCGCGCGCCGGGACTATGGCGTCGTGATACATGACGGTGCGGTCGATAGCGAGGCAACGGCCCTGTTGCGGGCAAGCCGCCCGCGCCGGAGCGATCCCGTCACCTATGCCGCCGAGCGGATCGCCTTCGAGACGGTGTGGACCGAAGAGCGCTATGCTCTTCTGACGGAATTTCTTGCAGATCTTCCAGTTGGTTGGCGCTTTTTCCTCAAGCACAAGATCTTCGAGGCGGTTGCTTCCCTTGCTCAGGGAGAAGCCGACATTACCGACGAGATGCACGCCATCTTCGCCCAGATGCGGGAGCGCTATGGCGTTTGACAGCTCAGGACAATTGGTTATGATTTCCATAACCTGAAGGTCGATCGATGAACCCACGTCAGCTAGAAATCTTCCGGGCGATCATGCGTGACGGCACGCTGACGGCGGCCGCCAATTCCCTCGGCATATCGCAGCCGGCGGCCAGCAAGTTCCTGCATCATCTGGAAGATCAGCTCGGCTATACGCTGTTCGACCGGATCGGCGGGCGGCTGGTGCCGACCATGGAGGCGAACCTGCTGTTTGCCGATGCCGACCGGGTGTTTCGCGAGATCGAGGCGCTGAAGTCACTGGCGAGGGACATCGGCGCCCGGAAGATCGGCCTGCTCAGGCTCGGGATCAGTCTCGCGGTTACCTATTCGGT
>JASGEG010000528.1:0-14638 GCA_047606605.1 Rhizobium sp. | reverse complement strand
GGTTCGGTCGAGCGCGACATTTGTCATAATTATATTACCTTTTAAGGCGCAAATCAAGCACGGAACGAGAACGATCAAGCGGAATTACTCGATCAAACTGGAAGTTACCTTTTGCGTTCGGGGCGTGATGCCGACGCCTCTGGGCAATCGGGCGCCAGAAGCCACGTTGCTGTTTCCGCAACTGTCTTTCGGCAAATTGCCGGTGTCTCCGGTGGAAACCATTGGCTTTTGGAATGGATTTCCCTATGAGGGGGATTGAATTATCATTTCAAGAGGTATGGGCGTGACTGCTACATTCGACAAAGTTGCCGACATCATCGCTGAGACAAGCGAAATCGACCGTGAGACGATCACTCCAGAGAGCCACACGATCGACGACCTCGGCATTGACAGCCTCGACTTCCTGGACATCGTTTTTGCCATCGACAAGGAATTCGGCATCAAGATCCCGCTGGAACAGTGGACCCAGGAAGTCAACGAAGGCAAGGTTTCGACCGAGGAGTATTTCGTCCTCAAGAATCTCTGCGCCAAGATCGACGAACTGCGCGCCGCCAAGGGCTGAGCAACGTCTTTGCTTTTTTGACGCCCAGCCGCTCCTGACTATAGCGGCCGGGCGGTTTTATTCTTAACTATCGTATCCTGCCCGGACCGCTATGGGCCAATGGGTGGGATCGGAGGCGTTCATGCTGCTGGAATATTTCCAGATGATCGACCGGGTCGAATCCGTCGATCTGTCCAAGGGCCTTTTGAAGGCGCATTCGGTCGTCCCGGCCAAGAGCCCCGTTTTCGAAGGCCATTTTCCCGGCATGCCGCTGGTTCCCGGCGTTCTCCTGATCGAAACCATGGCCCAGGCGTCGGGCATGCTGGTGCTGGCGGCGACCAATTTCGCCTATATGCCATTCCTGATGTCGGTCGATGGCGCCAAGATGCGGACCTTTGTCGAGCCCGAAGCGGAACTCGACATCGAGGCGGAACTGGAGCATGACGGTTCCGGCTTCGCGGTGACCAAGGCGCGGATCACCATTGCCGGCAAGAAGATCTGCGATGCGCAGTTGAAGCTGCGCACCATGCCGTTTAATGAGGTGCCGCTCGCCGATATCGTGCGCAAGCGGGCAGGCGAGGTCGGGCTCCTCGACGCCATCGCCGCCAATGGCTGACGCCACCGGCTTGCATGGTGCCGCATTCTTAGAGTTGTTTTGATGCAATTCCGGACGGAAAACCGCTACGCACTTTTCCTGGAATTGCTCTAGAGGATTGATGAATGAGCAAGGCTCAGAATGATGTGGTGATCACGGGTATCGGCATCGTCACCTGCCAGGGTGTCGGCAAGGATGCGCATGTCGCGCTGCTGACCGCGGGCAAGACGCCGGAAACCATCGTCGAGACCGAGAAATTCAAGCCCTATCCGGTGCATCCGCTGCCGGAAATCGACTGGTCGCAGCAGATCCCGAAGCGCGGCGATCAGCGCCAGATGGAAAACTGGCAGCGCATCGGCGTCTTTACCGCCGGGCTGGCGCTTGACGATGCCGGCTTGAAGGACGATCTCGAGGCCTGCGGCAGCATGGACATGATCGTCGCTGCCGGTGGCGGCGAGCGCGATCTGAATGTGGATACGCTCATCGTCGACGAAGGCCTGAAGCGCAACGACCGCGAATTGTTGCTGAACGAGAAGCTGACGACCGAGCTGCGGCCGACGCTCTTCCTCGCCCAGCTCTCCAATCTGCTCGCCGGCAACATTTCCATCGTTCACAAGGTGACCGGCTCGTCGCGCACCTTCATGGGCGAGGAAGCCGCCGGTATTTCGGCCGTCGAAACCGCATTCCATCGTATCAAGTCGGGCGAATCGAGCCATGCCCTGGTTGGCGGCGCGTTTTCGGCCGAGCGGCAGGACATGATGCTGCTGATCGAATCGGTGAACGCGCATGCGATCGGCGACTGGCATCCGCTCTGGTCGCGCAAGCCGGAAAACGGCGGCGGCATGATCATGGGTTCGCTCGGCGCCTTCCTCGTGCTGGAATCGCGCACTTACGCGGAAGCGCGCGGCGCACGCATCTATGCGACGATCGACGCGATCGAGGGCGACCGCGGCAGCCGCGACGGCGGCAAGTTCGAGGCACGGCTGGGCCGCCTGCTGGCGCCCGCCAAGGACGCACAGAGCGACGACACGGTGGTCTTCTGCGGCACGACGGCGATCGCCGATCTCGGAACGCGCGAAAAGGCCGTGCTGGAAGCGCAACTGCCGGCCTCGCCCATTCGTGCCTATGCCGGCATTTCCGGTCACGGGCTGGAAAGCCAGTTCCCGCTGGGACTTGCTTTCGCGGCGCTCGCCGTTGCCAACAAGGCAAAGGTGCCGGCCTTCGACGCCACGCATGAAAAGCCGATGAAGGCGGGCGCCCGAAAGGCGATCGTGACGACCGTAGGCCACGCGCGCGGCGAGGGTGTCGCCGTGCTGTCCGCCGAAGCGTGAGGAGTTAGTATCATGACCGCATCCGCCTACAAGGATCATCTCGGCCGCCCGATCGTCGCCGTTACCGGCATGGGCATCATCACCTCGCTCGGCCAGGGGCTTGAGGACAATTGGAACGCGCTGTCTTCCGGCACGTCGGGCATTCACGGCATCACCCGCTTCCCGACCGACGGGCTTTCGACGCGGATCGCCGGCACGGTGGATTTCATCGATATTCCCGCGCCGAACGCCGTCGAGCGCTCCTATGCCTTCGCGCGCGAGACGACGATCGAGGCACTGGCCCAGGCCGGCATCTCCGGCGATGTCAATGCGCCGCTCTTCCTGGCGGCGCCGCCGATCGAGCCGGAATGGAGCGCGCGTTTCGATCTTGCCGACCGTTCGCCGCCGGCGGACCATCCGGGCGATGCCTATGAGCGCTTCCTGGCGGCCATGCGTCAGCGCCCCGATCCGGCCTTCCACGAGGCGGCCCTTTTCGGCGCCATATCCGAGCGTCTTGCCGATCGCTTCGGCACGCGCGGCCTGCCGGTCACGCTGTCGACGGCCTGTGCATCGGGCGTCACCGCGATCCAGCTCGGCATCGAGGCGATCCGCCAGGGCCGCACGAACCGGGCGCTGACGGTCGCGACCGACGGTTCGCTCAGCGCGGAAGCCCTGATCCGCTTCTCGCTGCTGTCGGCGCTGTCGACCCAGAACGATCCGCCCACCAAGGCATCCAAGCCCTTCAGCAAGGACCGCGACGGCTTCGTCATCGCCGAGGGTGCTGCGACACTGGTGCTGGAATCGCTGGAGGCGGCTGTCGCCCGCGGCGCCAAGATCCTCGGCATCATGAAGGGAGCCGGCGACAAGGCCGATTCCTTCCATCGCACCCGCTCGTCGCCGGACGGCGGCCCGGCGATCGCGACGATCCGGGCAGCACTTGCCGATGCCGGCATGGCCGAGACCGATATCGGCTATATCAACGCCCACGGCACATCGACGCCGGAAAACGACAAGATGGAATATGGCGCCATGTCCGCCGTCTTCGGCGAACGCCTGCCGACCATCCCGGTGTCGTCCAACAAGTCGATGATCGGCCATACGCTGACGGCGGCCGGCGCGGTCGAGGCGGTGTTCTCGCTGCAGACGATGCTCACCGGCACGCTGCCGCCGACCATCAACTACAACAACCCCGATCCGTCGATCATCCTCGACGTCGTGCCGAACAAGAAGCGCGAGAAGCAGGTCAATGCCATCCTTTCGAACTCCTTCGGGTTCGGCGGGCAGAACGCCAGCCTTGTCATGGCGCTCGAACCGGCTTAATCGGACCTTCGAAGAAAAAGATAGACTGCGCCCGAGGGGCGGGGGATTTTGTCATGCGTGCATTGCAACTGATCGACGACCGCAAACTGGAGATCACCGATCTGCCGGAGCCGGAGGCACCGGGCGCCGGTGAAGTGACCTTGCGCGTCAAGGCCGTCGCTCTCAATCATATCGATGTCTGGGGCTGGCGCGGCATGGCCTTTGCCAAGCGCAAGATGCCGCTGGTGATCGGCGCGGAAGCGGCCGGCGTCGTCGAGGCGATCGGGCCGGGCGTCGCCAATGTGCTGCCGGGCCAGCTCGTGTCGATCTACGGCGCGCGCACCTGCGGTCTCTGCCGCCATTGCCGCGAGGGCCGCGACAATCTCTGCGAACATGTCGGTGGCGTGCATGGCTTCCATCTCGACGGTTTCGCGCAGGAAAAGGTCAATCTGCCGGCACGACTGCTGGTACCCGCACCTCCCGGCGTCGATGCCATCGGCGCGGCGCTGGCGCCCGTCACCTTCGGCACGGTCGAGCATATGCTGTTCGACAATGCCAAGCTCGAACCGGGCGAGACGATCCTCGTGCATGCCGGCGGCTCCGGCATCGGCACGGCGGCCATTCAGCTCGCCAAGAAGATCGGCTGCACGGTCATCACGACAGTCGGTTCCGACGACAAGATCGAGAAGGCCAAGGCGCTTGGCGCCGATCACGTCATCAACTATCGCACCGACCGTTTCGAGGGCGTGGTTCGCAAGCTGACCAAGAAGAAGGGCGTCGACGTCGTCTTCGAACATGTCGGCAAGGACACCTGGGCCGGCTCCATGCTCTGCATGAAGCGCGGCGGCCGTCTCGTGACCTGCGGCTCGACCTCGGGCGTCTCCACCGAGATGAACCTGATGATGCTGTTCCAGCAGCAGCTGAAGCTGCTCGGCTCCTTCGGCTGCCGCATGGAGAACATGGCGAACGCCATGCAGAAGATGGCGCGCGGCCTGGTACATCCGGTGATCGATACCGAAGTCGGCTTCGACGATATCGACCGGGCGCTAGAGCGGATGGAGTCGCGCCAGATCTTCGGCAAGATCATCCTCAAGATGGACTGATCGGCGTGAAGCTCTTCATTACCCGGATCGTGCTTGCGCTGAGGAACTTCCAGCAATGGCTGGTGGCGCAGGTCATTTTCGGATTCCTGAATTTCCTGAAGCTGTTTCCGGCCGATGGCGGCATCAATTTCGCCGACTGGCTGACCCGGAAGATCGGTCCGCGCACGCGCCGGCATCAATTGATGCTGACCAATCTGCGCAATGCCTTTCCCGAAAAGAGCGAGGCGGAGATCAGCGAGATCGCGCTTGCGAGCTGGGGCAATATGGGGCGGCTCGCGGCGGAATATGTCTTCCTCGACCGTCTGTTCGATTTCGATCCGTCGCGCGAGGAGCCGGGCCGGATCGAGGTTTCCGGCATACCGATCTTTCTCGACATGAGGGAGAATCGCCGTCCGTTTATCGTCTTTACCGGGCATACCGGCAACTTCGAGTTGCTTCCGGTGGCTGGTGCGGCGTTCGGACTGAAGGTTACTGTGCTTTTTCGTCCGCCGAACAATCCCTATGTGGCACAGAAGGTCTTCGATTTTCGCGCCAAGCGCATGGGCAATCTCGTGCCCTCGCATGCCGGATCGTCTTTCACGCTGGCGCGGCAATTGGAGAATGGCGGCGGGGTCGGGGTGCTCGTCGACCAGAAGTTCCGCAAGGGGCTGAAGACCCTGTTCTTCGGCCGCGACGTCAAGACGAATCCGCTGTTGCCCAAGCTTGTCCGGCAGTTCAATTGCGAAGTCTATCCGGCCCGCTGCATCCGTTTGCCCGGGAATCGCTATCGTCTGGAGATCGAGCCGAAGCTTGAAATGCCGCGCGACGAGCGTGGAAATCTGGATTTGCCGGCGACGGCGCAGCTTCTCAACGACAAGGTCGAGAGCTGGGTCCGGGAGTATCCGGAGCAGTGGCTGTGGTATCACGACCGCTGGAATATCAAGAAAACTGTTTTCTGAAATATTACTGAAATTCAGGGAGTTGTGCCGCAATGGAGCACTTTCGCCGCCGTAGGCTTGCAGCCTTTGGTGTTGGGTAAGCCTGTGCTTTCGAAAAATTCGCCTTTTCCGAGAACTTCCCTTCGCCAGCATTGAAAGTGAGGGTAAGTCATGTTATTTCCCTTCGAAGAAAGTTTGGTGAGATTGCGGACACCAAGCTGATATCCTTGTTCATGACAGTTTCGGGAATGAGGCCCGAGGCTTAATCATGTGCAGGGGCAGGAGGGCAATTTGCTGGCACTCTTTCATGCCTTCTCCACGAAATGTGCCCAGATACAACGTGCGATCAAGCTGGGTGATGATGAACTGGTTGGTTCTCTGGATCGCGAATTGGAACCGCTTATTGCGACGATCATGGCCTACAAGGCCAACAGTCTTCTCGAAATGTACATGCAGCTCCAATTCATGAGCAATCTCATTCGCGAGGAATCGGATGATCGCTCGCGGGTGATGCGCAATTCTGCATCGCTGTCCTTGCTGATCGACCGTTACTTCGGGGGCGCCAGCGAGGCCGCTGCCGAAGTGCTGATGGCTTTCTCTACGGAGAAGAGCGAGCATGAGAGCGAGGTTCCCGGGTTCGACGAGGACAATGTTCTGAACGATGTCATCCTCGACAGCCTGCCGGATCGCGTTGCGGTCATCACGCGCGACTATCGCTATCTCTACAGCAATGCGGCCAATTCCGAGTTCCTGAAGTCGACGCCGATCGAACTTGTGGGGCGGCATCTCGCGGAGTTCATCGGCACCGAATGCTTCGAGACCAGTTTCCGGAGCAAGCTCGATGCCTGCTTTACCGGAGAGACGGTCGATTGCCTCTATCCGGCGACGCGACCGGTGGATGCCGGCAAACCATTGCATTGCCGCATGACGCCATTGCGCGCCACCAAGCCGAGAGGCGAGGTGATCGGCGCGCTGCTGGTGGTGCATGAGGTCAGCGTCATGCCGGCGAATATGCTGGTCGCCTGATCAGCCCTTTCGACTGCCAAATGGCAAGCGCTCGATAGCGCCCGTGATCATGCGGGCGCCTTCTTTGTCACTCTTCATTGTCATATTCGCAGGCTGACGAACTGGTGTCTTCGCCGGTCCCGGTGGGATCGCTTTTGCCGTCTGCTGTTTCCCAATCGAAGCAAAAGCAACGAAGTCGAATGGCTTTTGCTTCCGTCATGCTGCCGGTCTGTTCCAGCTCGCAAAGGGATCGGGCAGGTTTCTCCAGCGCTCGGGCGCGAATGTGTCTGCCGCAACAAGACAGGCGTCCAGTTCGGCGGTGATCCTTTGTCGATCCATCGGTGCTGCGCCGATGAAAACGAGTTCCTGGCGGCGATCGCCCCAGATCGGGTCGAGATAGGGAGCAAGCGCACGCTTGAAGGCGGGATCGCGGGGCCATTGTTCCTGCGGTACGGCGGCCCACCAAAGGCCCATCTTGCCGGTGCGCACCAGCGCTCCCGCCTGGCTCATTTCGCCGACGTGATGTGGGCGGGTGGCGAGCCAGAAGAAGCCCTTGGCGCGCACGACACCCGGCCAGGAGCGATTGAGAAAGGCTTGGAATTTCGTGGGATCGAAGGGTTTCTTCGCGCGGTAGACGAAGGAGCTTATCCCATATTCCTCGGTCTCCGGGACATGCTCCTTGAAGCCGTGCAGTTCCTTGTACCAGAGGGGATGTGTCTCGGCGCGATCGATGTCGAAGCGGCCCGTTCCCAGTACCTCCGCCGGCTCCACCGCGCCGAAATCGGTCTCGATCAGACGGGCGTTGGGATTGAGGCCGACGATGATCTTGCGGGCCGCGTCGCGCTCATCGGCGCTCGCGGCGCTGACCTTGTTGAGGATCACGACATCGGCGAATTCGATCTGTTCGACGAGGAGGTCGACAAGGGTCCTGTTGTCGCCGTCTCCCACGGTCTCACCACGATCGGCGAGGAAATCGGTCGAGGCGTAATCGGCCAGCAGATTGGCGGCGTCGACGATAGTGACCATGGTGTCGAGCCTTGCCACATCGGACAGGCTGTTGCCGTCCTCGTCGCGGAACTCGAAGGTGGTGGCGACCGGCAGGGGTTCGGCGATACCAGTGGATTCGATCAGCAGATAATCGAAGCGGTCCTGCTCGGCGAGCTGCCGTACCTCCTTCAGGAGATCGTCGCGCAGCGTGCAGCAGATGCAGCCATTGGTCATCTCGACCAGCTGCTCCTGCGTGCGGGAGAGATTGGCGCCGCCATCGCGCACCAGCGCTGCGTCGATATTCACCTCGCTCATGTCATTGACGATGACCGCGACCCGCAGGCTCTGGCGATTGTTGAGGATATGATTGAGCACCGTCGTCTTGCCGGCGCCGAGGAAGCCGGAGAGGACGGTGACAGGGAGTTTTCTGTCCATGATTGCCTCTTTTGTAATGTAATATCATTACATATCTTGATTTGAAAAAAGCGAGCGGATGGCTCGCTTTTCGGCGATCTGCCGCCTCTCAGGAGAGGCAGGTCTTCAGCGAAGTGGCGATGCCGCGCATCAGGTCGAAATAGAGGTTCGGCCCCTGCGGCAGGGTTGCCGCTTCCGGATCGAGGACGCCGGACTTCGCCGAGGTGCCCTCGATGACGACATTGACCAGTTTGGGCTCGAATTGCGGTTCGGCGAAGACGCAGGTGGCGCCGAGACCGGCGAGCTTGCCGTGGATCTCCGAGACCCGTTCCGCGCCGGGAATGGTTTCCGGGCTGACCGTGATGGAGCCGGCGACGCGCACGCCATAACGGCGCTCGAAATATTGATAGGCGTCGTGGAAGACGATGAATGGCTTGTCCTTGACGGGGGCGACAGTCGAGGCGATCTCGGCGTCGAGCGCATCCAACCGGTCGTCCAATGCTTTCTGGTTGGCCTCATAGGTCAGGGCGTTGGCGGGGTCGGCCGCGACCAGGGTCGTGGTGATCTCGGCGGCCATTGCCTTGGCATTGTGCGGGTCTAGCCAGAGATGCGTGTCGAATTCTTCATGGCCATGGCTATGGCCATCGTGATCATGGTCATGATCGGCGCTTTCGGCATGCTCGTCGCCATCGTCATGCGGCTCGAAGGCGCCGCCTTCACGGAATTTCAACTTGGCGATACCCGGCGCCTTGTCGAGTTCGACGACAAGCGCGTTGGAGCCAAGGGCCGAAAGTGGCTTTTCCAGGAAGGCTTCCATGCCGGGGCCGACCCAGAAGACCACCTTGGCTCCCTGGAGAGCCCGTGCATTCGAAGGTTTCAGCGCATAGGTGTGCGGCGAGGCGGCGCCATCGACGATCAGATCCGGCGTGCCGACGCCCTGCATGATGGCGGCGACGAGCGAGTGGATCGGCTTGATCGACACCACCACGTTCGGCGGATCGGCGGCGAGCGCCGTGCCGGAGAAAAGCCCGGAGAACAGTAGCGAGGCGGCGAGGGGAAGGATGGTTTTTACCACGGTCATAGACGATCGCTCTTGAATAGATATGTAATGTTATTACATCAATTGCGTTATGCTATAACGTGTGCGATAGCAGGGCGCAACAGCGCAAGTGGAAATTTCATGCTTTCTTCCGTGGACAATCAGAGCCGGCCATTGGTGTCGCTCCAGGATGTCGGCGTCCGCCGCGACGGGCGCTGGCTGGTGCGGGGCGTCGATTTTTCGGTGAGCCGTGGCGAGATCGTGACGCTGATCGGCCCGAACGGTTCCGGCAAATCCACCAGCGCCAAGGCGGCGATCGGCGTGCTGAAGCCGGACGAGGGCCGCGTCGAGCGGATGGCTGGCCTCAAAGTCGGCTATGTCCCGCAGAAGCTTGCCGTCGACTGGACGCTGCCGCTCAGCGTCCACCGCCTGATGACATTGACCGGGCCATTGCCTGAAACCGAATTGATGGCGGCGCTGGAGGCGGTGGGCATCGCCCATCTCGCCAAGGCCGAGGTGCAGCATCTGTCCGGCGGCGAATTCCAGCGGGCGCTGCTGGCGCGCGCTATCGCCCGCAAGCCGGATCTGCTGGTGCTGGACGAGCCGGTGCAGGGCGTCGATTTCAACGGCGAGATCGCCCTTTACGACCTCATCAAGTCAATCCGCAATTCCGCGGGCTGCGGCATCCTGCTGATCTCGCACGACCTGCATGTCGTCATGGCGGCGACGGACACGGTCGTTTGTCTGAACGGTCATGTCTGCTGCCGCGGCACGCCGCAGACAGTGAGCCAGAGCCCGGAATATGTCCGGCTGTTCGGCACGCGGGCGGCGCAGTCTCTGGCGATCTACAGCCACCACCACGATCATACGCATCTGCCCGACGGACGCGTGCAGCATGCCGATGGCTCGATCACGGATCACTGCCATTCCGGCGACGGCCATCACGCGCACGATCACCATGATCATGATCACGCACACCATGATCACGACCACCACGATCACGGCCATCCTCATTCGGAGGGGAAGCGCCATGTTTGACGATTTCTTCCTGCGCGCCATCCTGGCCGGCGTCGGGCTGGCTCTGACCACAGGGCCGCTCGGCTGCTTCATCATCTGGCGGCGCATGGCCTATTTCGGCGACACGATCTCGCATTCGGCGCTGCTCGGCGTGGCGCTGTCGCTGCTCTTCCAGCTCAACCTGACCCTCTCGGTCTTTGCGGTCGCTGCGCTCGTCTCGATCCTGCTTCTGTTCCTGCAGCGGCGGCAAGCGCTGTCGGCGGATGCGCTGCTTGGCATTCTCTCGCATGCGACGCTGGCGATCGGGCTGGTCATCGTCGCCTTCATGAGCTGGGTCAGGATCGATCTCATCGCCTTCCTGTTCGGCGACATTCTTGCCGTCAGCGGATCGGATATCGCGATGATCTGGGGCGGCGGCATCCTCGTGCTGGCGGCGATCGCCTGGCTGTGGCGGCCGCTGCTGGCGTCGACCGTCAATCCCGAGCTGGCCGAGGCCGAAGGTCTGAACCCCGAACGGGCCAAGCAGTGCTTCATGCTGCTGATGGCCGTCGTCATCGCCATCGCCATGAAGATCGTCGGCATTCTGCTGATCACCGCGCTGCTGATCATCCCCGCCGCCACCGCCCGCCGTTTCGCGGCCACGCCGGAGATGATGGCGGTCTTCGCTTCGCTGGTCGGCGCGGTTGCCGTCGTCGGCGGGCTGTTCGGCTCGCTGCATTACGACACGCCATCCGGCCCGTCGATCGTTGTCGCGGCGCTCGGTCTGTTTATTATCAGCCTGCTGCCCCTTGCCCGCAGGGATAGCGCACAGACGGCGCAACAGAGAGGACAGGAATCATGACCACTCCGATGCTCACCAAGAACCAGTCGCTCGTCTTCGATGTGCTGACCAAGGCGGAGGGGCCGCTCAGCGCCTATACTATCCTTGACAAGCTGCGCGACCATGGCTTTCGCGCGCCGCTGCAGGTCTATCGCGCGCTGGACAAGCTGCTGGAATATGGCGTCGTGCACCGGCTGGAGAGCATCAACTCCTTCGTGGTCTGCGCCCATCCGAACGAGGATTGCCATAGCCACGGCCTCGTCGCCTTCGCCATTTGCGAAAGCTGCGGCCAGGTGATCGAATTCCACGACCACGAAGTCGATCACCGGCTGATGGACTGGCTGAAATCGCAGAAATTCAAGGCCGAGAAATCGACCATCGAAATCCGCGGCCATTGCGCAAGCTGCGCGGCCTAGTCAATTCTTCTGAGATCCCGCGCGAAACGCTGCCAGTTGGCGACATAGTTGCGCGCCGAGCGGCGCAGGCCTTCGATGGCGGCTTCATCCAGCGTGCGGATGGCTCTGGCCGGGGCGCCGACGATCAGTGAGCCGTCCGGAAACTCCTTGCCCTCGGTGACCAGCGCATTGGCACCGACGAGGCAGTTGTTGCCGATCTTGGCGCCGTTCAGCACCGTGGCGCCCATGCCGATCAGCGAATTGTTGCCGATCGTGCAGCCATGGATGATGGCATGATGGCCGATGGTGCAGCCTTCACCGATTGTCGTGGGGTAGGCGGGGTCGGTGTGGACCATCACGCCCTCCTGGATATTCGTGTCCTTGCCGACGGTGATCGGCTCGTTGTCGCCGCGCAGCACCGCGCCGAACCAGATGCCGACATTCTCGCCCAATTCGACCTTGCCGATGACCGTCGCATCCGGCGCGATCCAGTAGAGACCGGCTTCCGGCGTCTTCGGCACCAGGCCGGAAAGGGCATAGAGCGGCATTGCGGTTCTCCTCGGTCAGACCACCTTCAACACCAGCGTCGCCACGCCGTCGACGGCGCAGGTGATGCGATCGCCGCGCGCGACCGGGCCGACGCCGGCCGGCGTGCCGGTCATGATGATGTCGCCCGGCGCCAGCGTGAAGAGCTTCGACAGTTCGGCGATGATTTCCGGCACCTTCCAGATCATCTGCTGTAGATCGCCGCGCTGCGCCGTCTCGCCGTTGCGCATCAGCCAGATGCCGCCCTTGTCGGGATGGCCGACGCGGGTTGCCGGCATCAGCGCCGAGACCGGGGCGGAATGTTCGAAGGCTTTGGCGATCTCCCAGGGGCGGCCGAGCTTCTTGGCCTCGCCCTGCAGGTCGCGGCGGGTGAAGTCGATGCCGACGCCGTAGCCATAGACGCAGTCCAGCGCATGCTCGATGGGAATATCGGCGCCGCCGCTTCTGAGCGCGATCACCAGCTCGACCTCGTGATGCACGTCCGACGACAGCGGGGGATAGGGGAAATCGCCCGATACCAGCAGATTGTCGGGATTCTTCTGGAAGAAGAAGGGCGGTTCTCGGCTGGGGTCGTGGCCCATCTCGATCGCATGGTCGGCATAGTTGCGGCCGACGCAATAGACGCGGCGCACCGGAAAGGACTCGGCTTCACCGTCGACCGGCAGCAGGACCGGGGCGGGCTGGGGAATGACGGTGGCAAGCGATGCGGTCATGGCAACTCTTCGGCTATCTTCATTGATACTGGATAGAAGACTTACGGCTTTCGGACTCCATCTGGCAAGCGAACATCGCCGCCTGTATGGGGAAAACTGGCTTTCACCATCGATTTGGTGTAGAGCGCGGGCAGAAAGGTTTCCCATGTACGCTGACGCTCTGAACACCGGCCGCAAGGTTTTCGCGGTTGCACCGATGATCGACTGGACGGATCGCCATTGCAGGTATCTGCATCGGCAGATCAGCCGGCATGCGCTGCTCTATACCGAGATGGTGGTGGCGGATGCGATCATCCATGGGCCGCGCGACCGGTTGCTGGGGCATGATGCAAGCGAACATCCCGTTGCCCTGCAGCTCGGCGGCTCCGATCCGGCCAAGCTTGCCGAGGCGCTGCGGATCGCCGAGGCTTACGATTACGACGAGATCAACCTCAATGTCGGCTGTCCCTCCGACCGCGTGCAGTCCGGCACCTTCGGCGCCTGCCTGATGCTGACGCCGGAGACGGTGGCGGCCTGCGTCGCGGCGATGAAGGCAGTGTCGAAGGCGCCGGTCACGGTGAAATGCCGGATCGGCGTCGACGAGCAGGAGCCGGAACAGGCGCTGCCGGAGCTGATCACCCGCGTGCTCGATGCCGGCGCCGACGCCATCTGGATTCACGCCCGCAAGGCCTGGTTGAAGGGCCTGTCGCCGAAGGAAAATCGCGAGATCCCGCCGCTGGACTACGACATCGTCTATCGCATGAAGAGCCGCTGGCCCGATGTCTTCATCGGCATCAACGGCGGCATCCAGACGCTGGATCAGGCCGCAGCGCATCTCGCCCATGTCGACGGCGTCATGCTTGGCCGCGCCGCCTATCAGAACGCCGCCATCCTCGCCGATGTCGATCATCGCTTCTTCGGCGAGACACGCGTCGAGGCGGACTGGAACGGATTGCGCGATCGGATGATGGCCTATACCGAGCGCCACATCGCCGCCGGCGGCCGCCTGCAGCACGTCGCCCGCCACATGGTCGGCCTGTTCACCGGCCTGCCGGGCTCGCGCCGCTATCGCCAGATCCTCTCCACCGATGCCAACAAGCCGGGGGCGGGGCCGGAGGTGATCGCAGCGGCGTTTGCGGCTGTGGAATTTGGCGTGGATGCCGAGCGGGCGAGTGCTTGAGGGGACTATCTCGCCCCCCTGAGCCTGTCGAAGGGGCGGGCGAGATAGGCCTCGCATCTGCCTTTCACTCCAGTCCCAAACGAAAAACGGCGCGGTTTGCACCGCGCCGCTCGAAACCTTGATCAGGCAGTCGGTCGAGGCTTAGTTAGCCTGGATGTTGACAGCCTTCGGGCCCTTGCCCATGCGATCCGGCTCGGTGTCGAAGGTAACCTGCTGGCCTTCGCGCAGCGACTGGATGCCGGAAGCCTGGAGAGCGGAGATGTGGACGAACACGTCCTTAGCGCCGCCTTCCGGGGTGATGAAACCAAAACCCTTGTCCTGGTTGAAGAATTTTACAGTGCCCTTGGTGGCCATGGGGATAGTCCTTTTCCCATCAGTCTATGTTTGTCCGGAAATCCGGACGGCTTTGCCTCCGCGCCATGCGAAAGCCAGTCGAGAAGTTCACGTACGGGGAAAGAACGTCTGCGCAGGTCGGGGCGAAACCCGGCCGCGCTGCCTCACGCAGGCGGCATTGCCAAATCAGTCCAGTCACCGGCATGCAAATGCCCGAGCGGTTGTATGGGTGACAGGGTTTTCTCGAAAAGGCAAGGGGCAATATTAAGGCGAGGTAAGAAAGGGGGGAGATAGGGAGGGAGAATCAAGGGGTTGGGATACGATAGATGGCCAAGATCATTTCGATCTTTGTTTCATTTCGACATTAGTCGTATTGGTGGCGGAGCGTCGGTAGGGTGTTTAGGGCGTTATGTTTTGCATGCCGTCATCTGAGATGACGCCGTGC
>JASGEG010000527.1:0-12252 GCA_047606605.1 Rhizobium sp. | reverse complement strand
GTCCATGTTCCCTTTTTAGGAGACAGAAGCGTACCGACAGATAGTTTAAGCTCGTTCGTTAGAGGACGGCAATTGAAAAGGGAGGATTTTCAATGCGTTTAAAACTTCTTGGCGCGACAACGCTCGCCGCCATGCTTGCTTCCGGCTCCGCATTCGCGGAGCAAACCACGATCACCGTCTGGAGCTGGAACGTCGCTGCGTCGGCGCTCAAATCCACGATCGAGGGCTTTAACAAGAAATATCCGGATATCAAGGTCGATGTGCAGGACATCGGCAATCCGCAGGTCTTCGACAAGATGCTGCCCGCCTGCGCCGCCGGCGGCGAGGGCCTGCCCGACATCATGTCGATCGAGAACCACAAGGCCTCGATCTTCTGGAACCGCTTCCCGGACTGCCTGACCGACCTAACGAAGCTCGGCTACACGGACGAGCTCAAGAAGCAGTTCCCGGACTTCAAGCGCGCCGAGCTCGAAGTGGGCGATGCCGCCTATGCCATGCCATGGGATTCCGGCCCGGTGGCCATGTTCTACCGCCGCGATCTCTACGAGAAGGCCGGCGTCGATCCGGCAACGATCAAGACCTGGGACGATTTCATCGCCGCCGGCAAGAAGATCTCCGCCGCCAATCCGGGCGTGGTCATGGCGCAGGCCGATCTCAACGGCGACACCGAATGGTTCCGCATGCTCGCCAACGAGCAGGGCTGCGGCTATTTTTCGGATGACAGCCAGAGCATCGCCGTCAGCCAGCCCGCCTGTGTCAAGGCCCTGGACAAGGTGAAGGAGATCAAGGATGCGGGCCTGCTGAGCGCGGCGAACTGGAACGAGAAAATCCAGTCGAACAATGCCGGCAAGGTCGCATCGCAGCTCTATGGCGGCTGGTATGAAGGCACCATCCGCTCCACCTCGCCGGATCTCGCCGGCAAATGGGGCGTCTATCCGATGCCGAGCATGACGGCCGATGGCCCGCACGCGGCCAATCTCGGCGGATCGTCGCTCGCCATCGCCAGCAGCTCCAAGAACAAGGAAGCCGCCTGGAAGTTCCTTGAATATACGCTTGGCACCAATGAGGGCCAGGTCACGATGCTGAAGTCCTTCGGTCTCGTGCCGTCGCTGCTGACGGCGGTCAAGGACCCCTTCGTCAACGAGCCGCTGTCCTATTGGGGTGGTCAGAAGGTCTGGGCCGACATCCTCTCGACCCTGCCGAAGATCCGTCCGAGCCCGGGCACGCAGTATTTCAGCGATGCCGACGAAATCATCAAGGCGGTACAGACGAAATACCTCGCCGGCGGCTACCCGGACGGCAAGGCAGCGCTTGACGACGCAGCCCAGCAGATCGCCTCGGCGACCGGACTGCCGATCGCAAAATAAGCGACAAAGCCGGGCGCGCGTCCCAAGCCGCGCCCGGCATCCCCGCCGCCCGAGAGGCGGCGGGGATGTGGCCTTGCACGCCACCCTACCGGGTATAAAAGGAGAAGGCTTTCATGCGGCTGCGAAACCGGAGCGCCTATGCGTTCCTTGCGCCCTATCTTCTGGTGTTCGCCACCTTCTGGATCTGGCCGATCATCGATTCGTTCCTGATTTCGTTCCAGAACACGCGTGTCAATCCCTGGGTCTTCAGCGCTTCGGTCAATTGGGGGCGCCTGTTCGGCGACCCGGCCTTCTACAATGCGCTCTTCAACACGCTGATCATCCTGGTCATCCAGGTGCCTGTGATGATTTCGCTCGCCACCGTCATGGCGGTGCTCTTGAACTCGCCGCTGCTGAAGGCGCGCGGCCTCTTCCGCTTCGCCTTCTTCGCGCCCGTCGTGGTCGGTGAAGTGGCCTATGCCGCCGTCTTCCGGCTGATGTTCAACCTCGATTTCGGCATCGTCAACAAGCTGCTCGGCGGCGTCGGCATCGCGCCGGTTTCGTGGTTTGCCGAATCGCATGCCGCCATGCTGCTGATCATCATCGCCGTCACCTGGCGCTGGGCCGGCTACAACGCCATCATCATCCTGTCCGGCCTGCAGTCGATCCCGGAAGACGTCTACGAGGCTGCCACGCTCGATCGCGTCAGCCATGTCAAGCAATTCATCCACATCACCCTGCCGCTGCTGAAGCCGATCATTCTCTTCTGCGTGGTCCTGTCCGTCATCGGCACGATGCAGCTCTTCACCGAACCCTATCTGATCACCAATCGCGGCGGCCCCGGCGGCGCGACGGAAACGCTCGGCCTGTTGCTCTATCGCCAGGGCTTCCAGTCGACCAACTTCGGCTATGCCTCGGCGATCGCCTACACCATGGCGGCACTCGCGGTGGCGATCTCTCTCCTCAATCTCTGGGTGGGGCGCGAACAAAAATGAAATCGAAGTCCAAATCCACTCTGATGCGCTCGATCGCGCTGCATGCGCTGTTGATACCGCTCGCCATCATCTGGCTGTTTCCGCTGTGGATGATGTTCATCTTCTCGACCATGCCGGACCACGGCATTTTCAGCCCGGACATCGTCCTGACGCCCTCGACGAGCTTCCTGGACAATGTCCGCAACCTCCAGGCCGATACCAACTTCCTCGGCGCAATGACGATCTCGATCGGCGTCGCGATCGTCTATACCGTCCTGTCGGTGCTGCTGACCTCGATGGCCGGCTGGGCGCTCGCGCGCTATCGCTTCCTCGGCCAGTCCCTGGTCATCGGCATCATTCTCGGCACGATCACGCTGCCCTATTCGGTCGTCGTCATCCCGCAATTCATCATGGTGGCGCGCAATTTCGGGCTGGCCAATACCTGGGTCGCGCTGATCGTGCCGCCGCTGTTCAATTCGCTCGGCGTGCTGTTCATGCGCCAGGCCTTCTCGATGATGCCGGCCGAGCTTTTCGACGCCGCGCGCGTCGAGGGCGTGAAGGAATGGCAGATCTTCCTGCGCATCGCCCTGCCGCTCGCAAGGCCGACCATGGCGGCGCTCGCCATCATCCTGTTCCTGGCCTCCTGGAACAACTACCTCTGGCCGCTGCTGATCAACTCCCGGCCGGGGATGATGACGGCGCCGGTGGCGCTCGGCACGCTGATCGGCCTCACCAAGGTCTCCTGGGGCGGCATCATGGCCGGCGCGGTGATGCTGACGGCGCCGATCTTGATCGTCTTCGTTCTCCTGCAACGTCATTTCATCGCCGGCATCGCCGCCGGCGCCATCAAGTAATTCCGGGAGATCCCGTATGGCAGAACTGTCCCTCACCAATGTCGTCAAGCGCTACGGTTCGCTGGAAATCATCCATGGCGCCAATCTCGACGTCAAGGACGGCGAATTCGTCGTCTTCGTCGGCCCCTCCGGTTGCGGCAAGTCCACGCTGCTGCGCATGATCGCCGGGCTGGAAGACATCACCGGCGGTGAACTCAAGATCGGCGGCCGCGTGGTCAACGACGTGGAACCCGCCGATCGCGGCATCGCCATGGTCTTCCAGTCCTATGCGCTCTATCCGCACCTGACCGTCGAGCAGAACCTGAATTTCGGCCTGCGCATGAACGGCAATCCGAAGGCCGACACCGACCGTCGTGTCAAGCAGGCGGCCGAGATCCTGCAGATCACCGAGCTGATGCAGCGCCGGCCGAAGCAGCTTTCCGGCGGCCAGCGCCAGCGCGTCGCCATCGGCCGCGCCATCGTGCGCGAACCGCAGATCTTCCTGTTCGACGAGCCCCTTTCCAACCTCGACGCCGAGTTGCGCGTGCAGATGCGCGTCGAAATCTCCCGCCTGCACAAGAAGCTCGGCACGACGATGATCTACGTGACGCACGACCAAACGGAAGCGATGACGTTGGCCGACAAGATCGTCGTCTTGCGCGGCGGCAATATCGAGCAGGTCGGCGCGCCGCTCGATCTCTATGACGATCCCGCCAACCAGTTCGTCGCCGGTTTCGTCGGCTCGCCGAAGATGAACTTCCTGCGCGCCGAGGTCGTCGACAACCAGGCGGGCCGGATCGCGGTGGTGCTGCGCAGCCAGCGCAATGTCCGCCTGTCGCTGCCCATCGCCACGGCGAGGGTCGAAGTCGGCGAACAGGTAACGCTCGGTATCCGTCCCGAGCATTTTCTCGAGGCGGGACGCGGCGATATCGACCTGACCGTCGATGTCGACGTCGCCGAACATCTCGGCAATACCAGCTACATCTACGCCAATGTCGCCGGCGACGAGCAGATCGTCATCGAGCGCGAGGAATCGCGCAATACCAGCAACAAGGACACGCTGACCGTCGCTCTCTCGGCAGCCAAGACATTCCTCTTCGACGGCGCCGGCAACCGATTGCGATAGGCGCCGCCCTCCCAAGACAGCATGCAGATTTAGAAAGGATCGTTCCATGAGCACAGACGCAACCATCCGCTGGGGCATCATCGGCCCCGGCCGGATCGCCCAGACTTTTGCCGAAGGTGTCGCCCATTCCCGCAGCGGCAAACTCGTGGCGATCGCCAGCCGCAATCCCGACAAGCCGGGTCTCGGCGACAATTTCCCGGGCGCACGCATCGTCAACGGCTATGAGACACTGCTCGCCGACAAGGAGATCGACGCCGTCTATATCGCCACGCCCCATACCGGCCACGCCGAATGGGCAATCAAGGCGATCCGCGCCGGCAAGCATGTGCTTGTCGAAAAGCCGATCGCGCTGTCGGCCTATGACGCCGAGGCGATCTATTACGAGGCCAGAAAGGCCGGCGTCTTTGCCGGCGAAGCCTTCATGTACCGCGTGCATCCGCAGACGGCGAAGCTGATCGAACTCATCAAGAGCGGCGTGATCGGCGATCTGCGCATCATCCGCTCTTCCTTCGGCTTCAACATGGGCACGGTCAAGCCGGAGCATCGCCTCTTCGCCAACGAGACGGCCGGCGGCGGCATCCTCGATGTCGGCGGCTATCCGGTATCGATGGCGCGGCTGATCGCCGGCGCGGCCAGCGGCAAGCCGTTCCTGGAACCGGAAAAGGTCTCCGGCGTCGGCCATCTCGGCCAGACCGGCGTCGACGAATGGGCCTCCGCCGTCCTGAAATTCCCGAACAACATCATCGCCGAAGTCTCCTGCTCGATCATGGCGAACCAGGACAACACGCTGCGCATCATCGGCTCGGAGGGCCGTATCGAAGTCAAGGACTTCTGGTTCGCCTCCGGCCACAAGGGCGGCGTCGGCAAGATCGAAATCATCAAGGGCGCGGAAACGCAGGTGATCGAAGTCAAGGAAGACCGCTGGCTCTACTCCTTCGAAGTCGATGCCGCCGGCGACGCCATTCGCGCCGGCGCCAAGGAATTCGCTTATCCGGGCATCGGCTGGGCGGATTCGATCGGCAATCTCAGGGTCCTCGATCAGTGGCGCGCGACCATCGGCCTGGAATATGGGGTGGAAAAGGCGGCGCGGCGGACGAAGAACATCGCCGGCGCGCCCGTCACCAAGGGTGACAGCATCCCGAAGCGCAGCATCCCCGGCATCGCCAAGCCGGCCTCGATCGTCACGCTCGGCTTCGAATTCTTCCCGAATTTCGCCGCCGCCTCGCTGACGCTCGACGCCTTCTACGAGGCCGGCGGCAACGCCTTCGACACGGCCTTTGTCTATGGCGCCGGCAAGACGGAGAGCATCTTCGGCGACTGGCACACCAGCCGTAACGTGCCGCGCGAGGAGATCGTGCTGATCGGCAAGGGCGCGCATTCGCCTCTCTGCTACCCGGACATCATCGCCAAGCAGCTCGACCAGTCGTTGAACCGCCTGAAGACCGACTATGTCGACATCTATTTCATGCATCGCGACAATACCGACGTTCCGGTCGGCGAGTTCGTCGATGCCATGGATGCCGAGGTGAAGGCCGGCCGCATCCGCGGCATTTTTGGCGGCTCGAACTGGACCCGCGCCCGCTTCGACGAGGCGATCGCCTATGCCCAGAAGAACGGCAAGGCCGCGCCGGCAGCCCTTTCCAACAACTTTTCGCTGGCGGAAATGCTCGATCCGATCTGGGCCGGCTGCGTCGCCGCCTCCGACGACGACTGGAAGGCCTGGCTGAACGCCAAGCAGATCCCGAACTTCGCCTGGTCGAGCCAGGGCCGCGGCTTCTTCACCGACCGAGCCGGTCGCGACAAGCGCGACGACGAGGAATTGGTGCGCGTCTGGTATTCCGACCGCAACTTCGGCCGCCGCGACCGGGCGATCGAGCTGGCAAGAGAGCTCGGCCGCAACCCGATCCACATCGCGCTGGCTTATGTCGTGGCGCAACCCTTCCCGGTCATTCCGCTGATCGGCCCGCGCACGATCGCCGAGCTGGAAGACAGCCTCTCGGCACTCGACATCAAGCTGACGCCGGAACAGGTGACGTGGCTGGAAGGTTGAGATGAGCCGACGCGCTGGCCCGCAAAACGGGCCGGCTGATCACCGGCCTTGAAACATGAATAGCCCCATTCCTTCCGGGAATGGGGCTATTCTCTTGTCAGTACCCTGGTGGCAGCAGCTGGATCAGGCCGCGAAATCGAAGGCCTTGGTCTCGGCTCCCTCGAAGCCCAGAAGATAGGTCTTGCGCTCGAGGCCGCCGGCAAAGCCGCGCAGGTCTCCCGCCGAACCGACGACGCGGTGGCAGGGCGCGATGATCGAGATCGGATTCCTGCCATTGGCGGCGCCGACCGCGCGGACCGCCCTGGGGGCGCCGATCTGCTCAGCGATCTCAGTATAGGAGCGCGTCTCGCCGAAGGGGATGGTGAGCAATGCCAGCCATACTTTCCGCTGGAATTCCGTTCCGGCAAAATCGAGCAGCAGATCGAAATCCTGCCGTTCGCCGGCGAAATATTGCGCGAGCTGGCGGGCCGCCTCCAGCAGAACGGGATGGTTCTCATCCTCCGCGACGATATTGAGCGGCACGCGCTTCGGCCGGTCGTTGTCCCAGAGGATCGCGGCCAAGCCGGTATCGCTGGCAACGAGCTTCAACCTGCCGACCGGCGAGTCCATCAGCCGATAGACATGATCCTTTTTCAGACTGCGTGCTGTTTTGGCCATATCGATATCCTCCTGTTGCAGCCGGACGGATGGGCAAGGCGGCGATCTTGCCAGCTCCGGCCCATGGCGCCGAATCCCTGTCGGCACCGCGATCAGGATATGATCAGAACCGCCGGTCACCGCCCACCCGAAAAGCGATTTTGCTGGGCGAAGGCACAGTATTTTCGATCTCGCCGTCCCTTGCGTGACCTTCGGGGACGCTCAGATCAGCGCGTCCGCAACAGCCTCGGCCGCGACAGCTCCGCTTTCATAGGCTCCGTGTGCGGTAGAGTAACGGGTCGGCGAGCAGGCTTCGCCGGCAAAGAAAATGCGCTGATCACAGGGAGCGGCGAGGACCCCGCGCAAATCGGATGCACCAGGCGTCGCATAGGAATAGGACCCTCCGACAAAGGGCTCACCCGCCCATCCCGACATCACGGCCGGCGACAGGTGGTTCGCGACGTCGGAGCCAAAGGCGCGTTTCATCTCTTCGACGGCGAAATCGAAGGCAGCCTCCATCCCCTGCCGCTCCAGATCACGGGCGAGATCACCGGCAAAATAGGCTTCGACGATCGGCGCGCCGAACGGCTTGAGCTGATAGGCGCCGGTCCGGCCGCTATGGTGGGAGCCGAGAAGATGGGTATCGGCCGGAAACATCTCCGTTGTCAGCGCTTTCAGGAAGAGCTTGTTCGCGATCCCGAGAGGCAGGCGCGCCGCCGCCTCGATCTTGTCCGGAAGCGGCGGCCAGAAAGCGATCTTTTCGGCGGCGAGAACATGGGTGGAAACGGCGACGATGACCGCCTTGGCTTTCAGATCGCCCCTGGCCGTCGAAAGGACGATGTGGCCGGCGCCGCCATGATCGATGCGGCGAACCTCGGTGCCGGTATGAACCGGAAGCGGCGCCGCATAACGCGCGATCAATGTCCCATAACCCTGCCGCACCCGCCAATCCGGACCTGGGCCGGGATCGTAGCGGCCGAGATCGATCACCGAAGACCGGTCCAGCTCGGCGCCGGTCATGAAGGCGCCGACCGCATGGATCTGCGCGTTCCAGGGATCATCCGGGGCCAGCATCGCCGAGAGCGGCAGATCCTCCTCGCCGTCATAGGCGTAGATTTTCTCGAAAAAACCATTGACGGCGGCGCGCGCCGCCTTGGCTTCGCCGTCCCTTTCCTCGATCTGTCGGCCGCCCTCGCTCCAGGGGGCGGGCGTTCGGTCCACCGTAAGCCCGATCTCCTCGGCAATCGCCGTCCAGGCATTGGTCTTGGCCCCGTGCAACCAGCCACAGCCGAGATCGATCGCAAGACCATCAAATTCGGCGGGATGTTCCGTCCTGGCGCGGCCACCGATACGCCCGGAGGCTTCCAGCAGCGCCAGCGAGAGATCGGGCCGCCGCGCCTGCAATGTGCGAGCCGCCGCAACGCCGGCGGCGCCCGCGCCGATGATGGCAACGTCGACACCGTTTCTCCAGGATTCCATGGGCATTCCGTTTCCTCGTATCACAATCCGCCATCCAGCTTTTATCCGCTTCGCGCGCCCTGGCAACAATAGCGTCTTCGAGACGGCATCACGGAGCACCGCACCGCCCGCCTTTTTCGGGACGATCATCGCAACAAAGGATGAGACATAGCCAGATCCGCACTCCCGCCCGATCCATCGACGGAGCGCGGGCGGTGATGCGGCAGATAAGCCGGGCGGATCGCAGGCCCGTCGGCCTCTATTTCCCAACCCTGGCCTGGAGATGGGCGGGATAGCGGTCACCTGAAATGGTAATCACCGACAGGGCCTTTTCGATATCGCCAAGCTCCTCCGGCGTCAGCGTGATGCTGGCGCCGCCCAGATTCTCCTCCAGCCGGTGCAGCTTGGTCGTGCCGGGGATCGGCACGATCCAGGGCTTCTGCGCCAACAGCCAGGCCAGCGCAACCTGCGCCGGGGTGGCCTGTTTTCCGGCGGCGATGCGGCCGAGCAGGTCGACGAGCGCCTGGTTCGCCTTGCGCGCCTCCGACGAAAAACGCGGAACGATATTGCGGAAATCCTTGCTGTCGAAGGTCGTGTTCTCACTGATCGCGCCGGTGAGGAACCCCTTGCCGAGGGGGCTGAAGGGCACGAAACCGATGCCCAGTTCCTCGAGCGTCGGGATGATCTCCGTTTCCGGCTCGCGCCACCACAGCGAATATTCGCTCTGCAGCGCCGCGACCGGCTGCACGGCATGCGCCCGGCGAATGGTCTGGGCGCCGGCTTCGGACAGACCGAAATGCTTCACCTTGCCCTCGGCGATCAGATCCTTGACGGTGCCCGCCACATCCTCGATCGGGACATTCGGATCGACGCGATGCTGATAGAACAGGTCGATCACCTCGGTCTTCAGCCGCTTGAGCGCCGCATCCGCGACGGTCCTTATGTGATCCGGACGGCTGTTCATGCCGCTCTGTCCGCCTTCGGCGTCGAAATCGAAGCCGAACTTGGTGGCGATCACCACCTCGTGGCGGAAGGGCGCGAGCGCCTCGCCCAGCAATTCCTCGTTCCTGTAGGGACCATAGGCCTCCGCCGTGTCGAAGAAAGCGACGCCGCGCTCGAAGGCGGAGCGGATCAGCCGAATGGCCTGCTGCGTCTCGGTCGCCGGGCCATAGCCGTAGCTGAGGCCCATGCAACCGAGGCCGAGGGCCGATACGTCCAGATTGCTTTTTCCCAGTCTGCGTTTCTGCATATCATTCTCCAGGGATCATGCCACGCGCGTCGCGCCCGCGCGCAGCTTCGGATCGGTTTGAGACGGGCCTTGCTGCCCATCAATGGTTTCGACCGGTGTCGCGTCTGCGCGGCGCCGGACGATCAGCGCGAAAACCAATAGAAATGCGATCGCCAGCATGATTGCGCCGGCGGTCAAAGACGTCGCGACACGGTGGGCAAGCAACAGGCGGCCATCGAGCCCCGAAGATCCGATCTGCGCGACAGCGACAAGCAGGGCCAGCCCCAGGGAATTGCCGGTCTGATGCGCCACATTGACGACGCCGGACGCCGCGCCGGCATCCTCGCGAGCAACGCCGGCGATGCCCGAGCTCGTCAGCGGGCTCAATGCCAGGCCCTGGCCAGCGCCGATCAGGATCATCGGCAATGCGATCCCGGTCAGATAATCCGTATCGAAGGAGAGCCGGCTCAGCCAGGCCATGCCGAGCAGGCCGCAGGCAAGTCCGCTCGCCAGCAGGCGGCCACTACCGAACCGGCGCGCCAGATCCGGCACGGCCATCGCGACGACGAAATTCACCAGCGTCGCCGGCAGGAAGGCGATGCCGGTCACGGATGGGCCGTAACCGGCCACACCCTGCAGATATTGCGTCGTGAAGAAAAAGAAGCCGATCATGGCGCCGAGAAACAGGATGCGCGCAGCATAGGCGGCGGCCCTTTCCCGGCTTGCAAACAGGCGCAGGGCATGATCGGCTGCCTGACGTAGCGCTCGTTGACGATGAAGATTGCGAGCAGGACAAGCGCGCCGCCGATCGCGGCGATCGTGATCCCGTCGCCCCAGCCGGCGCTGGCGGAACGGATGAAGCCGTAGACCAGTCCGCTGACGCCGATGGTCGATGTCAGCGCGCCGATGACGTCGAAGGCGCCGGATCGCCGCTCGCTCTCGGCAATGTAGCGCCGGGCGGCGATGATCATGGCAAGGCCGATCGGCAGGTTGATGAAGAAGCCGACGCGCCAGGAGATCCATTCCGCCAGCAGACCGCCGAGGACCAGCCCGACGCTCGCGGCGACACCGGCGACGGCACTATAATAGGAGATGGCGCGGGTGCGCTCCGGACCTTCCGAAAAGGTTGTCTGCAGGAGCGCAAGGGTCGAGGGCGCCAGGATCGCCGCGCCGATGCCCTGCACGGCACGCGCACCGATCATCCAGGCCGGCGACGGCGCCGCCCCGATTGCCAGCGACGCCACGGTGAACAACCCAAGACCTGCGATCAGCATGCGGCGACGACCGAGAATGTCGCCGGCCCGTCCGCCGAGCAGCAGGAAACCGCCGAAGGTCAGCGTATAGGCGCTCTGCACCCAGGCGAGCCCGGCATCCGTAAAGCCCAGATCGCGATGGATCTGCGGAAGGCCGGTGAGGACAACGGACGTGTCCAGCACGATCATCACGTAGCTGACAAGGATGATGGCAAGAATGGCCGCCTTGTGCGGCGGGGCGGATGGGATTTCGGGCTGCGCGAACATAGGTTCCTGTTCTTGGCTTCCTATTGCGACCGCACGATCTGCATGATCGTGCCTTCAACATTGCCGGATCGTCCGCATTATTTAACGCGTGCGATTATGCGCGATTAGATGGTAGAAGCGGCAAGAGCCTATGAGAAGGACTCATGAATGCCGCGCCAATCCATCAATGACCTCGTCGCCTTCCTCGCCGTGGCGAGGGAAGGAAGCTTCACCAGGGCGGCGGCGAGGCTCGGCGTGTCGCAATCGGCGCTGAGCCATACGATCCGCAACCTGGAAGCGCGTCTGGGCGTTCGTCTTCTGATCCGCACGACACGGAGCGTCTCGCCGACCCAGGCCGGAGAACGGCTGCTTCTCACCATCGGGCCGCGATTCGACGAGATCGAGAATGAGGTGGCCGCGCTCAGCGAATTCCGGGAAAAGCCCGCCGGCCGCATCCGGATCACCACGGGAGAGCATCCGGCGTTGACCGTGCTCTGGCCCGTCCTTGCCAAGCTCTTGCCTCGATATCCGGATATTCATGTCGAGCTCAACGTGGATTACGGCCTGACCGATCTCGCCGCCGAACGTTACGACGCCGGAGTCCGGCTGGGCGAGCAGGTTGCCAAGGACATGATCGCGGTGCCGATCGGACCGCAAATGCGCATGGCGGTCGTCGCCACGCCCGGCTATTTCGCAAACCATCCGCCACCGCAGACGCCGCAGGATCTGACCCATCACACCTGCATCAACATGCGGCTGCCGACGCATGGCGGAATCTATGTCTGGGAATTCGAGAGGGATGGCCGCGAATTGCGGGTCAGGACGGAGGGACAATTGGTGTTCAACACCATCGCGCTCCGCATGAATGCCCTGCTCGCAGGACTGGGCGTAGCCTTCCTGCCGGAAGATCTCGTGGCGCCGCATGTTTCGGATGGGCGGTTGGTGCGCGTGCTGGAAGACTGGTGCGCACCCTTCCCCGGTTATCATTTATATTACCCGAGCCGTCGGCAATTGTCGGCGGCGTTTGGGATTTTGGTTGCTGCGCTGCGCTATCGGGGCTGATTTCGTCGGGCGGTTTGGCGCTGTTGCTTGGGGCGGTTTG
>JASGEG010000526.1:0-13087 GCA_047606605.1 Rhizobium sp. | reverse complement strand
GATAATAGGGCGAACCGTTCAGCACCAGAAGGATTTCCGCGCCGCTTTCTGCCAGGGTTTCGCAGATGCCGAGATCGTTCCAGATCTCCTCGCAAATGGGGATACCGATACGCACACCGCGAAAGTTGACCGGGCCGGATATCGTGCCCTCGTCGAAGACGCGCTTCTCGTCGAATTCGCCGTAATTCGGCAGATCGGCCTTGTCCCTGATGAAGATGATCTTGCCGCCGTCGAGCACGGCAGCGGAATTATAGCGCCCGGTCTCGTCCTGCCGCGGGTACCCGACGATCACGCCCGGCCCGCCATCGGCGGTGTCGGCCGCAAGGCTCTCCACAGCCTTCTGGCAGGCCCGCAGGAAGGCCGGCTTCAACACCAGATCTTCCGGCGGATAGCCGGAAATGAACAGCTCCGTCAGCAGCAGAAGATCCGCGCCTTCACGCGCCGCCTCGGCCCGCGCTTCCCGCGCCTTGGCAAGGTTGCCGGAGACATCGCCGACCGTCGGATTGAGTTGCGCGACGGCGATGCGGATGGTCTGAGTGATGGGGCTTTGCTGTGTCATGCCATATATTTAGCGACGCGCCCCCTGTTCCGCAACAACGTTTGGCGCTCGTTGCGATCTAAAGATGGCAGCGCTCCCACCTGCACGATTTCATGATCGGAAAAATACTAAGTCAGCCTTGCGGTTCACCCAAGGTTCATGACAAAGGGATGACACTTACATGAAGGTTTGACAACATACGGAGAGATCGGTGATCGCCCCGCTATCCAGTTCCGCATTGGCGGGCAAGCCCACAATACGTCAGAAGCTTGGCCAGGCGAGACCGCAGTCGGGAGTCGCTCGCCAGCTCCTCAGCCTCGGCTCGACCTTCCTGCTTGCGTCGCTGATCGTCGTTTTCGTGGAATGGGTTGCGCGCGGCCAACTGACGGATATCCCGACCTATTTCGTCTCGCCGGCGCATCCCGCGCTTGCAACCGTCGGCATCGTCATGCTGCTGATGCTCCTGCTGGATTCGGTCTTCGGCCGCGCGCATCAGTCGATCCTGGTGGTCGCGCCGCTGTTGCTCATCCCGGCCTTCCTGTCCAATCAGAAGCAGCATTACCTCTCCGATCCGCTCTACCCGTCCGATTTCCTGTTCGGACGCCAGATCATGGAACTCATGCCGGTGATGGTGCGCGAGCGGCCCCTGACCGCCGTCGCGCTTGCCATCGGCATCCTCGCCGCGGCCGCGGCCCTCGCCTTCCTCTGGCGCCATGCCTGGCGGCATGCCCTGAGGCTCTCGAAAGCCGCCCGCGTCGCGCGTCTCTCCATCGGCGTGCCGCTCGCCGCCCTCTTCGTCTCGCAGATGGACCCGACGCAATATTCCCTCGTCCGCGAAAAGCTGGGCATCATCCCGATCGTCTGGGACCAGCAGGAGAACTATAGCTACAACGGCTTCATCATCGCCTTTTCGCTGAACCTGCCGATGGCCGACGTGAAGATGCCGGCGGGCTACGGGCAGAATGCCATCGACGCCATACCCGCGCGCAACTACGCCTATCTCTCCGGCCCGCGCGAAAAGCCCGATGTCATCATGCTGATGAGCGAGTCCCTCTGGGACCCGACCCGGCTCTCCAACATGTTGTTCACGCCCGATCCGATGCCGACCATCCGCGCGGCCCAATCCGGCAACGTCTTCTCGCCGGAATTCGGCGGCATGACCGCCAATGTCGAGTTCGAGGCGCTGACTGGATTCTCCAACGCCTTCCTGCCCTATGGCAGCATCCCCTATCAGCAATATATCCGCAGGCCGATACCGTCGCTCGCCACCTTTTTCCGCGGCGAAGGCTATGCGGCCCGCTCGCTCCATCCCTTCAGCGGCTGGTTCTGGAACCGCAACGAGGTCTACAAGGCCTTCGGCTTCGAGGAGTTCCATACCGAGGACACCATGCCGCCGATGGAAAAGCGCGGCATCTTCGCCTCAGACGACTCGTTGATGAAGGAGATCATGCGCGAGGGCGAGGATATGGACCGGCCCTTCTTCTTCTTCGCCGTGACGCTGCAAGGCCATGGTCCTTACGAGGCCCATCGCTATGTCGAAAATACCGTCGGTATCGAGGGCGCTCTCAGCGATGCCGATCGCGACACGCTCGAGACCTATGCGCAGGGCGTGCGGGAAGCCGACCAGAGCCTGAAGATGCTGATGGACTGGGCATCCAGGCGCGACCGCGAAACGATCATCGTGCTCTGGGGCGATCACCTGCCGCCGCTCGGCAGCGTCTATCCGAACACAGGCTACATGCCGGAGCAGGTCGCGACCCGCAAGGCGCCGCTCGATGTCATGAAGCGGGAGCACGAGACGCCGCTGGTCATCTGGTCGAGCAAGAAGGGCGTGCGCAAGGATATCGGCACGATCAGCCCCTCGCAGCTCCCCTATCATCTTCTCAAGACCGCCGGCTACGAGCATCCCTTCTACACCGGCTTCCTCGGCCGGGTGCAGAAGAAATACGCCATCGTCGACCGCTACCAGCTCGCCACGCGCGACAACCAGGCTCTTCCGGACTGGTCGCGCAACGAGCAGACCCTCGATCCGCTGATGCGCGATTACCGCTATCTGCAGCATGATGCCATGTTCGGCCGGGACTATGGGCTCGAGCGCTTCTTCCCGTCGCACGCTCAGTTGGTCAGCGAGGGCAGCTAGGCTTTTTGCATTGCATTTGCATGGGGCGCGACCGAATACTTGGCGCTAGAGGCGAGCGAGTCTTCGGAGTGTCCCCATGTCCCATCTGCCCAATTTCATCCATCAGCATTTCGACAAGACCGCCGAGGAACTCGGCGAGGTCGAGAAGCGCGTCCTGAAAAAGGCGCATGAGCGAAAGATCGTCTCCACCGACATCAACGCCGCCTTTTCGGCCGAGTCGTCCTTCGGCGCGCGCCTGGCGGACGGCATTGCCCGCGTCGGCGGCTCCTGGTCCTTCATCGTAGCGTTTCTGCTGTTCCTGGTCTTCTGGTGCGTGATCAACACCATCGTACTCATGACCCGCGCCTTCGATCCCTACCCCTTCATTTTCCTCAACCTCGTCCTCTCCATGCTCGCCGCCATCCAGGCCCCGATCATCATGATGTCGCAGAACCGCCAGGCCGAACGCGACCGCTTCGAAGCCGCCAAGGACTATGAGGTCAACCTCAAGGCCGAACTGGAAGTGCTATCGCTGCACCAGAAGATCGACCTGCGCGTCCTGACCGAGCTTGCGGCAGTCCGCGAGGAGATTGCCAAATTGAACAAGGTTGTGGCCGAAAGAGGCGGAGGCTGACGATCAATCCGAAGGCCCCGCTGTCGCCAGACCCGGGCGGCCCTGCCTGTATTGCGGCAGTGCGTCGGCGATCTCATAGAAATCGCCCTTGTCGGCGCAATAGATATGATAGGCGATCTGCAGATCGCTCGGCTGATCGAAGAGACCGGCCATGATAGAAATCTCGTCGGCCACATCCGCCACCCAGAAAAGCGCCGAACCGCAGGTGCGGCAGAAGCCGCGCCGCGCGAAGGAGCTAGCGCGATACCAGGTGATGGCCTGCTCGCCCTCGATGGTGATCTTGTCGCGAGGCACATTGGTGGCGGCGTAATAGAGCCCGGTCTGCTTGCGGCATTGCGAGCAATGGCAGGCCACCACCTCCCGCAGCTTGCCGCGCGTCCTGAAACTTACGGCGCCGCAGAGGCAACTGCCGCTATGTTCGTCATTCATGCTGGCTTTCTCCCTTTTTTCGTAGCGTTCCCGAGAAGGTCCGCGACGTCAATTGGAAAGAAATGAAGCGATGTTCAGCGCCGTTGATCCAACGCAAACGGGCCGGCTTGCGGCCGGCCCGTGAAGCGATGATCAAATTGCAGCGGTCAGCCGTGCGCGGCCAGACGCTTCTCGTCACGGCCGCCCTTCATGCGTTCGGCAAGCAGGAACGCCAGTTCCAGGGCCTGGTCGGCATTGAGGCGCGGGTCGCAATGGGTGTGGTAGCGATCCTGCAGGTCCTCGGCGCCGACGGCGCGGGCGCCACCGGTGCACTCGGTCACATCCTTGCCGGTCATCTCGATATGGATGCCGCCCGGATGCGTGCCTTCGGCACGATGGATCTGGAAGAAGCTTTCGACTTCCGACAGGATGCGCTCGAACGGCCGGGTCTTATAGCTGTTGAGCGTGATCGTATTGCCGTGCATCGGATCGCAGGACCAGACAACCTTGCGGCCCTCGCGCTCGACGGCTCGGATGAGGCGCGGCAGGTTGTCGGCGACCTTGTCGTGGCCGAAGCGGCAGATCAGCGTCAGGCGACCGGCTTCATTCTGCGGGTTCAGGATATCGATCAGGTTGAGCAGATCATCCGCCTGCAGCGACGGACCGCACTTCAGACCGATCGGATTCTTGATGCCGCGGAAATATTCGACATGCGCATGGTCGGCCTGACGCGTACGATCGCCGATCCACAGCATGTGGCCGGAGGTCGCGTACCAGTCGCCCGAGGTGGAATCGACGCGGGTGAAGGCCTCTTCGTAGCCGAGCAGCAACGCTTCATGGCTGGTGAAGAAATCGGTCTCGCGCAGGCTCGCATTGCTCTCGGCCGTGATGCCGATCGCTCGCATGAAATCCATCGTCTCGCCGATACGATCGGCAAGCTTGCGATAGCGCTCGCCCTGCGGGCTGTCCTTGACGAAGCCGAGCATCCACTTCTGCACGTTTTCGAGATTGGCGTAGCCGCCCATCGCGAAGGCGCGCAGCAGGTTCAGCGTCGCGGCCGACTGGCGGTAGGCCATCATCTGGCGCTCCGGATTGGGAATGCGCGCGTCCTCGGTGAACTCGATGCCGTTGATGATGTCGCCGCGATAGCTCGGCAAGGACACGCCGTTCTGCGTCTCGATGTTCGAGGAACGCGGCTTGGCGAACTGACCGGCAATGCGGCCGACCTTGACGACCGGCAGCTGCGCACCGAACGTCAAAACGACAGCCATCTGCAGGAAGGCGCGGAAGAAGTCGCGGATCGTGTCGGCGCCATGTTCGGCAAAGCTTTCGGCGCAATCGCCGCCCTGCAGCAGGAAGCCGTTGCCTTCGGCAACATTGGCGAGATGCGCCTTCAGGCGGCGCGCTTCACCGGCAAAAACCAGCGGCGGATAGGTTGCGAGCTGCGCCTCCGTGGCGGCCAGCGCCGCCGCATCCGGATATTCCGGCACCTGCTGGATCGGTTTCTGCCGCCAACTGCTCGGTGTCCAATTCTGTGCCATGTCAATCACCTGTTCTCGCCCTTGGTCTCTTCGCCAAGTGCCCGTCGCCGTAAATTTTGCGCGCTTATAAACCTTTGCCGGCCGCTTGCAAAGGCGGAGCAACTCTTCGGGGAGTCTTTTATCGATGGTCGAAAGACTGCCCTTATTCTTCAGAGACGTTCGCCGTTACGGATGCGATAGCTTGGCGTATACATCGTCACCAGCTCTTCCGCCGCCGTCGGGTGAACGGCCATGGTCCGGTCGAAATCTTCCTTCGTGCAACCGGCCTTCAGCGGAATGCCCAGCAGCTGCGCCATCTCGCCGGCATCGTGGCCGAGGATATGCGCGCCGATCACCTTGCGATCGGCCGCATTGACGATCAGCTTCATGATCATCTTCTCGCTGCGGCCCGACAATGTCGCCTTCATCGGCCGGAACTGCGCGCGATAGACTTCAAGTTCCGGATAGCGCTTGGCCGCCTCCTCTTCCGTCAGGCCGACCGTGCCGATCTCCGGCTGCGAGAAGACGGCGGTCGCGATCAATTCGTGGTCCGGGCGGGTCGGATTGTTCTTGTAGACGGTTTCGATGAAGCACATGGCCTCGTGGATCGCGACCGGCGTCAGCTGCACCCGGTCGGTGACATCGCCGAGCGCGTAGATGTTCGGCACCGAGGTCCGCGAATATTCGTCAACAACGATGGCGCCCTGCGCATTGATCGCCACGCCAGCCGCTTCCAGCCCGAGGCTGTTCGTGTTCGGGGTGCGGCCGAGCGCCAGCATCACCGTGTCCACCGTCAGCGACTTGTCGCCCTTCGTGCGGACGCTCAGGCCCTGCTCCGTCTTCTCGACGCTCTCGATGATATCGTGGCAGAGGATTTTGATGCCCTTGGCTTCCATCGCCTCATGCAGCCCCTTGCGCAGATCCTGATCGAAGCGCGAGAGGATCTCGGCGCCGCGATAGATCAGCGTCGTGTCGACGCCGAGACCGTGGAAGATATTGGCAAACTCGACGGCGATATAGCCGCCGCCGGCAATCAGGATCGATTTCGGCAGCTCTTCCAGATGAAACGCCTCGTTGGAAGAGATGCAAAACTCATGGCCGGGCAGCGCCGCATGCAGGTTGGGCGTGCCGCCGGTGGCGACGACGATCGTTTCCGCGGTCACGGTCTTGCCGGTCTTCAAGAGACGGATCGTATGGGCATCGACCAGTTCGGCGCGCGTGTCGAACGTCTCCGCCTTCGCGTTGTCCAGTCCCTTGCGGTAGAGCCCTTCCAGACGGGCGATTTCCTTGTCCTTGGCTTCGATCAGCTTCTTCCAGTCGAAGCTGGTCTCGCCGACCGTCCAGCCGAAGCCGGCCGCATCCTCGAAGTGCTCGCTGTATTGCGACGCATAGACGAAGAGCTTCTTCGGCACGCAGCCGCGAATGACGCAGGTACCGCCATAGCGATATTCCTCGGCAATCCCGACCTTCTTGCCGAGCGAGGCGGCGACGCGCGCGCTGCGCACGCCGCCGGAACCGCCGCCAATGACGAAAAGATCGAAATCATAGGAAGACATCGGCTACTCCTGCAAGATTATGACGGCGCATGAGGCGCGCGTGAAGGTTGGCACTGATATAGGATCTCACCATGCCAAAAGAAAAGCCCGGAACCATATCCGGGCTTTCAAATTGCAAAAACCTGACTTTGGCGAACCCGGCATTCCGACGCCAAGTCGGACGGGATCGCGACAGAAGAAACTTACTTCTTCTTCTCGGGCGCCGGCTGGGCGGCAGCCGGGGCATCACCCGCCGGGGCAATGATCGGCGCCTTGACGACCTTCTGCAGGGCGTCGTTGCTCTGGTTGGCGAGATCGCGGGAAATGCCCTGTCCCCAGATGTCGGCGGCCTTGTACAGCTCACGGGTCGCGATCGGGCCGTCCTTCAGGAGCTTCTTGCCGGCGGGCGAGTTATAGAAGTCGGCGATCGCCTTCAGCTCGTCGGTGCTGAAAGCCTTGGCATAGGTGACGGCGGCTTCGCGCTCGAGATCGGCGCGGCGCGGCGCAAGCGCCAGGGCCGTTGCATCGACGGTCGAATTGATGGCATCGCCGAAGTTCGGGTTTGCCTGGATCATCGTGCTCTTCAGCTGCTCGGCAAGGTTCGGCAGGATATTGTCGAACTGGTTCGTGATGCCGAGCGCGCTGATCGCGGCGCGAGCGGCCTTGATCTGCTCTTCCGAGACTTCCTGCGCACTGACGGAACCGAGCGCGATACCGGAAAGAACGATAGTCGCAGCGGCAAGACGGCCAAGACCCGCAATTTTGATCATGAGTTCAGTGCTCCTATGTATTGTTCGCCTGCAACGTGCGCGCTCCGGCAGGGCCGGCAATGATCGCAAGTGTCGCCATGTTGATAAAGAGCCCGTGTTCGACAACACCGGGAATCGAATTCAGCGCAATCGACAGCGCCTCTGCATCAGGAATGCGGCCAAAAGATGCGTCGATGATGAAGTGGCCGCCATCCGTCATGAAGTTGCCGTCCTCCGACTGTCGCAACCTCAACGCGCCGGAAAGACCGAGACGCGACGCGGTTTTTTCGATCTGTATACGGGTGGAAACGAGACCGAACGGGTTGACCTCGATCGGCAACGGAAAGGCGCCGAGGGTCTGCACGACCTTGCTCTCATCGGCGATCACGATCATCCGCGCTGAGGAGGAGGCAACGATCTTCTCGCGCAGCAGCGCGCCGCCGCCGCCCTTGATGAGCCGCAAGGCGCCATCGAATTCATCGGCACCATCGATCGTCAGATCGAGTTCCGGAAGCTCGTCGAGCGACTTCAACGGCACACCGAGCTCGACGCAGAGTCTGGCTGTCCGCTCGGATGTCGGAACGCCCTCGATCGTGAGCCCCGCCGCGACCTTTTCGGCCAGCAGCCGGACGAATTCCTCCGCCGTGCTGCCCGTGCCGATCCCGAGCCGCATGCCGTTCTCGACATAGGCCAGAGCCGCCCTTGCAGCTTCGATCTTCATTTGGCGGGCGTCCATGCGCCACCTGCTCCCGATTGTTACGTTGGGTGCTGTTTACACGGCTCTCCCGGCAAACGAAAGCCAAAATAACGGTCCTGCATAGAAAACAACGGGCTCATTCGGCCGGCCTTGCAACGCCTTCTGTTGCATTTGGCGGCCTGATCTTCTAACTCCGGAAGACTTGCTTTTTTTCGTTACCAAAGGCTGATTCCTCGTGAAATCTCCCCTTGTCGTATTCGACCTCGACGGCACTCTGCTCGACACACATGCCGATCTCGTCGCGAGCCTCAATCATACGATCGCCGCCCTCCATCTGCCGCCGGTCACCTACGACGACGTGACGCATCTTGTCGGCAATGGCGCCCAGGTGATGATCGAACGCGCCTGCAAGCTGCATGGTTATATGCTGAGCCCGGAAGAACTGCCGGCGCTGCTGCAGCGCTTCATCGCGCATTACACCGAGACGATGCCGGGTGCCACCCAGCCCTATCCGGGCCTGCTTGCGGCCATGGATGCCTTGAAGAGCCAGGGCTACAAGCTCGCCGTCTGCACCAACAAGATGGAAGGCCTGGCGCGGACCCTGCTCGAGCGGCTCGGCCTGACCCATTATTTCGAGGCCATTACCGGCGGCGACACTTTTAGCGTCCGCAAGCCGAACGCCGAACATCTCCTCGGAACGGTGGAGCGCGCCGGCGGCGACATCAGCCGCACAATCATGATCGGCGACAGCATCAACGACATCCTCGTCGCCCGCAATGCCGGCATCCCATCCATCGCCGTCCCCTTCGGCTATTCCGACGTCGGCGTCGAAACGCTCGGCCCCAGCCGCATCATCATGCATTACAACGAATTGACCCCCGAACTGGTCGAGGGCCTGCTGGTGGCTTGAGCCACGGCGAGATTTCCTGCGCGGATATGAAAAAGGCGGCCTTCAAGCCGCCTTTCCTGTTTCAGTTTGGAGCGTGCCGCTCAGATCTGCGCCGTACGGGCCTTGCTGGTAGCATCGAGCGCCTTCTGCGTCGCCGCATCGCGATCATAGACATCGTTGAAATACTGCACGACGCCATCCTTGTTCGGCCAGGCCGTGAAGTAAGCGATGTAGATCGGGAACTTCTGCGGCACGGCAACGGCCTTGTTCTGACCGGTGGCAATCTGCTTGGCGACGTCATCGACCGTGGTGTTCAGCACGGCAGCGGCCATGGCGCGCGGATCGGCAAGGCGGACGCAGCCGTGGCTGAGCGCGCGCATATCCTTCTTGAAGAAGCTCTTCTGCGGCGTGTCATGCATGTAGATCGCATGCGAATTCGGGAAGAGGATCTTCAGCTCGCCCAGGGCATTGTCGCTGCTCGGCGGCTGGCGAACGGAAAGGTTCTTGGTCGAGCCGTACCAATCGACGCTGGAAGACGCGACGGCGTGGCCGCCGACCTCGACTTGATAGCCCATCCGGTCGAGATAGTTCGGATCGGAGCGCAGCTTCGGCAGCATCTCGTTGATGATGATCGACTGCGGAACGCCCCAGAACGGATTGAACTCGACCGTCTGGACCTGATCTTCGAAGAAGAAGGTCTGGTGCTGCTTGCTGCCGACGACGACGCGCATCGACAGCTGCTCCTGGTTGTTATTGTGGTAGTAGACCATGAAGGCCGGCTGGTTGATGAAGACATAGCGCGATCCGAGCTCGCTCGGCAGCCAGCGCAATTGCTCCATCGCGATGACCAGCTTCTGGATCTTCGCATCGTTGTTCTCGCCGACCATGGCGCGAACCGAAGACTGGCCGATCACGCCGTCGGAGGTCAGGCCCTTCTCCTTCTGGAAGTCCTCGACCAGCGCCACGAGATCCGGCGTGTAGTCGGGCGTGCCCTGATAGGCGGCGAGCGTGGCGGCATGCGTCGTCTTCAGCGACTCGGAGCCGCGATGCTCGATCGCCTTGACGATATTGGCCATCTCCGGCGTGCTTGCGCCAGGCTTCAGAATGCCGCTGAGCGAGATGGAAATATGGCTGCCATCGGAGGCCGTTTCGCTTCTGAGCTTGGCAAGCTCGGACTTCAGCTGCGCGAACTGCTGGTTCGAGGGGCTGCGGCTGTTGAGATAGGCCGTAACATCCGGGCTGGCCTGCAGCAGCGCAAGCACCGGCGCCAGGTTGACGTCCTTGCGCTTGAAGTCGTGATAGCCGGAGAGCTTGTTCGGATCGAGCCGGCCGCGGATCGTATCCTGGACGAACATCAGCACCTTGCTGGACAGCGTCAGTTCGAACTGCATCAGCGCACGGTCGCGCATCTCCGGATCGACGCTGGCGGCATCGAAACTCGGCGGCGTCACGGCATAATCGGCGGGGTCGAGACCAACGGCACCGGCATCGGCCAGAACCGCCATGGCGGCCTTCGCCTTGTCGCTGATGGCATTGTCGGCGACCCAGACGAGCGGCTTGCTCTGGTCGGCATAATAGGCCTCGACCGCCTTGGCGACGTCATTGGTCGCCATCACGCGAACTTCGGTCAGGTGATGACGCTGGGAGGCGCCGTGATCGACGACGACAGGCGAAGCCGAAGCATCGGCGACAGCGCCGGTCACGACCGGATCGGCGAATCGGCTGGATGCAACCAGCCGCATGGCCTCGGGCTTGTAGGTATAGTATTTCGGAGCGCTGACCGTCGGCAGCGGCTGGCGCGCCTGCGGCGCCGGATCGACACCCGGCATCGCCTGCGGCGGATTGACGGCGACCGGAGCGGAGACTTGCGTGCTCTCCTGACGCCCCTGTCCTCCGCGAATGAAGTCCATGAGGGTCATCGCGTTCGCGGAAGTCGCGCCAACGGCGGAGATGCAGCAGGAAAGAGCCAGGACAGATGCTGCGGCTTTGGTGACAAGTTTCATTCTCTAATCAGTCCCCGTGTCGTGCGGTAGCGTCGAGACAGACGGTGCTGTTTTCAAATCGGCCGCGATGTTACCAACATCGTTTAACCATCATAATGAAAACGGCCAGACCCGTCATTCGTTCACCGCCTCAACTTTGCGTGTCAAAGTAGAAGCAGGCTTCGCGATTTAATTCATACAAAATTATGAAATTATTGGTTAATTTTTTGTTGAATTTTGCTGCAATTTTCGCGGGCGCCAAAATAGGCCGCAAAGAATATCCGTCAAGCGTGTCAAAAAGGGCACGCATTTCTGGCGGTGCAAAAACATGATGAATTTAGTCATGAAATATGACGCCCTGCTGTTTTCATGAGAGCCGTTCGAACCTATATCTCTGCTATCTTTTGCAACGGAAAAGCAGGATCTGGGACCATGACCTCCACCCGCACCGAAACCGACACTTTTGGCCCGATCGACGTGGCGAGCGATCGCTACTGGGGCGCCCAGGCGCAACGCTCGCTCGGCAATTTCAAGATCGGCTGGGAGAAGCAACCTCTGTCGATCGTGCGCGCGCTGGGAATCGTCAAGCAGGCGGCCGCCCGCGCCAATATGGCGCTTGGGCAACTGGACCCCGCTCTCGGCAAAGTGATCGTCGCGGCGGCGCAGGAAGTCATCGACGGCAAGCTCGACGACCATTTCCCGCTCGTCGTCTGGCAGACCGGCTCCGGCACGCAATCGAACATGAATGCCAATGAAGTGATTTCGAACCGCGCGATCGAAATGCTCGGCGGCGTCATGGGCTCGAAAAAGCCGGTGCATCCGAACGATCACGTCAATATGAGCCAGTCGTCGAACGACACCTATCCGACGGCTATGCACATCGCCTGCGCCGAACAGATCGTTCATCACCTGCTGCCGGCCCTGCGGCACCTGCATGCGGCGCTGGAAAAGAAGGTTGCCGACTTCGCCCATATCATCAAGATCGGCCGCACCCACACGCAGGACGCGACACCGCTGACGCTCGGACAGGAATTCTCCGGCTATGCGGCGCAGGTCGCCTCTTCGATCAAGCGCATCGAGCTGACACTTCCGGGCCTTTGCGAACTGGCGCAGGGCGGTACGGCCGTCGGCACCGGCCTCAACGCACCGATCGGTTTCGCAGAGAAGGTCGCCGACGAGATCGCCGCGATCACCGGCCTGCCTTTCGTCACCGCGCCGAACAAGTTCGAAGCACTCGCCGCCCATGATTCCATGGTCTTCAGCCACGGCGCGATCAATGCTGCCGCCGCCGCCCTCTTCAAGATCGCCAACGACATCCGCCTGCTCGGCTCCGGCCCCCGCTCCGGCCTCGGCGAACTGGCATTGCCGGAAAACGAGCCGGGCTCGTCGATCATGCCGGGCAAGGTCAATCCGACTCAGTGCGAAGCGCTGACGCAGGTCTGCATCCACATCTTCGGCAACAATGCCGCCCTCACCTTCGCCGACAGCCAGGGGCATTTCGAGCTCAACGTCTACAATCCGATGATGGCCTACAACTTCCTGCAATCGGTGCAACTGCTCGGCGACGCCGCCGTCTCCTTCACCGACAATTGCGTCGTTGGTATCGAGGCGCGCGAGGACAATATCAAGGCGGGCCTCGAACGCTCGCTGATGCTGGTGACGGCGCTCGCCCCGAAGATCGGCTACGACAATGCCGCCAAGATCGCCAAGACGGCGCACAAGAACGGTACGACCTTGAAGGAAGAGGCTCTGGCGAGCGGGCTTGTCTCCGCCGAGGACTATGATGCGATCGTCCGGCCGGAGACGATGATCGGGCCGAAGTAATATCACCGATACGGAGACACATTGCCCCAGCAATAGCTGGGGTATCCTCTGCGAAACTATTATCCCTTATTGACGAGGCTGATCAATTATCAGAACACAAAGCGAACAAACGGAGGTATCAATGTCGATAACGACGTCCGAATTTGTCGCCCATGTGTTGGAGAACCATATCAACAGAGAATTACTCGATCG
>JASGEG010000525.1:0-3116 GCA_047606605.1 Rhizobium sp. | reverse complement strand
ATGACAGACGAAAGCCCATCTTATAGGTTCCGCTTCGACGTTGCTCGCGAGGGAGGAAACCATGCTGAAGACTCTGTTGCTGACCGGGGCTGCCGGCGGCGTCGGCCAGGCGCTGAGACCGCTGCTTTCGCAGATTGCCGAAAGGGTCGTGCTCTCCGACATCGCCCCCGTCGACAACCTGCGTCCGAGCGAACGTTTCGTCGGCTGCGACCTTGCCGACCGTGATGGGGTCGCCGAACTGGTGAAGGACGTCGACGGCATCATCCATCTCGGCGGCATCTCCACCGAGAAGCCTTTCGACCTGATCCTGCAGGGCAATATCGTCGGCGTCTACAATCTCTACGAAGCCGCCCGCAATGCCGGCCAGCCGCGCATCGTCTTTGCCAGCTCCAACCACACGATCGGCTATTACCGCCGCGACGAGCGCATCGACAGCAGCGTGCCGACGCGGCCGGACTCCTTCTACGGCGTCTCCAAGGTCTTCGGCGAGGCCGTCGCCAGCCTGTACTTCGACAAGTTCGGCCAGGAGACGCTGTCGGTCCGCATCGGCTCCTGCTTCCCCGAACCGCGCAACACGCGCATGCTGGCGACCTGGCTCAGCGTCCGCGATTTCCTCTCCCTGTGCGGCCGCGCCTTCGAAGCGCCGCGGCTCGGCCATACCGTCGTCTATGGCGCCTCCAACAATGACGAACAATGGTGGGACAACCGCAACGCCGCCTTCCTCGGCTGGAAGCCGCAGGACAACGCCGCCGGCTGGCGCGAGCAGATCCTGTCGAGTGCAGCCCCGGACGATCCGAACGACCCGGCCGTCATCTTCCAGGGCGGCAGTTTCGCAGCCGCCGGGCATCCGGAGGACTGAGGCCCGCGCCTCCGGGACGCCCCCTCACCTCGCGCTTATGGAGGTCCGGACGGCGCATCTTCCAGCGCGAGGCGGCGAACGACGTCGAGGAGAATATTGGCTCCGGCGATGAGGTCTTCGTCGGCGGTATATTCCCTTGGATTGTGGCTGATGCCGCCGACGCTCGGAACGAAGATCATGGCGGCCGGCGCGATGCGGGCGATCATCTGCGCGTCATGTCCCGCACCCGACGTCATCCGCCGGCAGGCAAGGCCGCGCCCCCGCACCGCCTGCTCCACCAATTCCACGATCTTGTGGTCAAACCTCACGGGTTCGAAGCGGGCCAACCGTTCGACGGATATGCTGACCTGCTCTTCGGCCGCCAGAGCGTCCAGAAAGGCGACAAGCGCCGCCTCCTCGTCCCGCAGCCGGTCCTCGTCCGGATCGCGCAGATCGACGGTGAAGCTGGCACGCGAGGGAATGATATTGATGGCATTGGGCTCGAAGGCGATGCAGCCGACGGTGGCGACCGTCGGCGTGTTCGAGGCCTTTGCCCGATCGCGCAGGAAGGTGATGACGCGCGCGGCGGCATAGCCGGCATCGCGGCGCATCGAGATCGGCGTCGTGCCGGCATGATTGGCGTCACCGTCGATGATCACCCTCTGCCAGGAGATGCCCTGCAGGTTCTCGACGGCGCCCACCGGAATACCCTCGCGCTCGAGGACCGGACCCTGCTCGACATGCAGCTCGATATAGGCATGCGGGGTCATGAAGCCCGGCAACTGCGCGCCCGCATAGCCGATGCGCTCCAGTTCCCGGCCGAGAACCGTGCCGTCGATGCCGATGGTGGCGAGCGCCGCATCCGCGTCGAGCCCGCCGGCATAGACGAGCGATCCCATCATGTCAGGCGCATAGCGGACACCCTCCTCATTGGTGAAGGCGGCCACGACGAGGGGACGCGAGGGCTCAAATCCTTCCTCTTTCAGCGTCTGGATCACCTCCAGCCCGGACAGCACGCCATAGCACCCGTCGTAAATGCCGGCATTGATGACGGTATCGATATGGGAGCCGAGCATCAGCGGCCGGCGGCCGCCCGTCCCTTTCGGGCTCCAGATGCCGAATATGTTACCGATGCGATCAACCGCGATCTCAAGCCCCGCCTCTTCCAGCCAGGTGACGAACCGGTCACGGCCAAGCTTCTCGGTATCGGAGACGGCAAGCCGCACCAGCCTGCCCTCCTCGTCACGCCCGATCGCTCCCAGGGTCTGGATGCGGTCCAGGAGACGTCCGGCATCGACCGAAGAATTGCTCATATTTCAGCTCCGTTTGTTCGGCAGCCAATAACCGCCGTCTTCCTTTGGTGCTGAACGATATTGCAACGGTCTCGAAATAGGCGCTGATAATCAGCCGCCATTTTGCAAGTTTGTTGCGTTTGCTCGACAGAGCGAAGCGCAAAACCAGGCGATTGCGGTCATCCGCCTCTATCGGCGGCGGAACACGATCGTCGTCGGGCTCCCGACGGGGATCACCTTGCCTGTCGGCATCAATCGCCCCTCGTCGCAACGGAACTGGACGATGGAATCGCTGTCTTCATTGGCCACATAGAGGTGTCGCTCGTCCGGATCGAATGCGAAGAAACGCGGCGTACGGCCTTGCGACGGCTCCCATCTCCTGGACGCGAGAACGCCATCTTCGCCGACATCGAAGATGGCGATGGAATCATGCCCGCGGTTGGAGGCGTAGAGAAAACGCCCGTTCCTGCCGATCTCGATCTCGGAGGCGCGGCTGTTGCCGACATAGGTCCGCGGCAGGGTGGAGATGATATCGCGAGGCGCCATGCTGCCGGTCGCATCATCGAAGTCATAGGTCGTGACCGTGGAGTCCAGTTCGTTCAGAACGTAGGCGAGCGGCAGCCTGGGATGGAACACGACATGACGCGGGCCGGCATTTTCGCGGCAGGGGGTCCGATGCACCACCTCGAGCCTGCCCGTCTCGCCATCGATCCGCACGACCGAAAGCTGGCCGTTTCCCTTCTCCGGAACGACGATCCACCGGCCCGACGGGGAAAAGGGCGCATGGTGCGGCCGTCCGTAATCCTGTTCAACCCTGTGCGGCCCGAGCGTTCCCGGCAACGCGCAGAGGTCCGCCAGCGGCAGCAGTTCACCGCCCGGCGAGAGCGGCAGGCTGGCAAGGCTGTCGGTCCGGTAGTTGGGAACGACGAGCCAGCGCCGGGCGGGGTCGATCGCCAGGTGAACGGGATTGCGCCCGTGGGTCGACT
>JASGEG010000524.1:0-4247 GCA_047606605.1 Rhizobium sp. | reverse complement strand
GGCGACGGTGTCGCCTTCCAGCGCCGTATAGCTCTTCCCGTCAAAGGTGAAGCGCGCGGTTCTCGCCGGCGTCAGACGGCCCTTGCCCGCAATACGATTGGCGCCGCTCATTCTGCAGTTCCCTTTTCTTGTGCCGTCAGTTCCGGTGCATTTTGTTCCTGCGCCACCGGTTCATGAGCCGCCGGCAGCAGCGTCGAAAGTTCCGGCTTCGGCTCGCCGGCCTTGTAGGTGCGATAGAAGCGGTCGCTGACCGTGTCGCGCGCCGCATTGAAGAAGCGGCCGCAGCCATGGATATGCCGCCAGCGTTCGAAGATCAGACCCTTCGGATTGTCGCGCAGGAAGAAATATTCCTCGAACTCCGCGTCGGAAATCGCGGCAATGTTTTCCGGCCGCACGATATGCGCATCGCCGGCATTGCGGAATTCGAGTTCCGAACGCTCTTCCTCGCAATAGGGGCAATAAATCAGCAGCATCGTTTTCTACCTAAATGTTGAAGCTCGGAACCGGAGACCGGTGCCTGGAGGCCGGGTGCAACGCCAAAGCCTGCATCAATGCGCCACGGCGGCAGCCGCCGCCTCGTCGATCAGACGGCCGGTGCGGAATCGATCCAGCGTCAGCCCCGCATTGAACTTGTGCGGCTCGTCGCGGGCGATCAGATGGGCGAACAGATTGGCCGAACCCGGCGTCGCCTTGAAGCCGCCCGTGCCCCAGCCGCAGTTCACATAGAGCCCCGGCACCGGCGTCTTCGACTGGATCGCCGAACGGTCCGGCGTATTGTCGACGATGCCGCCCCAGGAGCGCATCATCTTCACGCGCCGGAACATCGGGAACAACTCGCAGATCGCATCCAGCGTATGGGTGATGATCTGCAGGCCGCCGGTCTGGCTGTAGGAATTATACTGGTCGGTGCCGGCGCCGATGACGAGCTCGCCCTTGTCGGACTGCGAGATATAGGCATGCACCGTGTTGGACATGACGACACAGGGGAAGATCGGCTTCAGCGGCTCGGAGACGAGCGCCTGCAGCGGGCTAGACTGCAGCGGCACGCGCACGCCGGCCATCTGCATGACGACGGTGGTGTGGCCGGCGGCCGAAACAGCGATCTTCTTGGCGCCGATGAAGCCACGATTCGTCTCGACGCCGGTCACGCGGCCGTCCGGCCCGCGCTGGATGCCGGTCACTTCGCAATTCTGGATGATATGAACGCCGCGATCGGACGCCGCGCGGGCAAAGCCCCAGGCGACCGCGTCGTGACGGGCCGTGCCGCCGCGGCGCTGCAGGGCGGCGCCATTGATCGGATAGCGCGCCGTCTTCGCAATATCGAGCGGCGGACAATAGGCCTTGGCCTGTTCCGGCGTCAGCCATTCATTGTCGATGCCGTAGAGACGGTTGGCATGGATATGCCGCTTGAAGGACTGCTGGTCATGCACATTATGCGACAGCATCATCACGCCGCGCGGCGAATACATGACGTTGTAGTTGAGATCCAGAGACAGCCCTTCCCAGAGCTTCATCGAATGCTCGTAGATGTGCATGCTCTCTTCATAGAGATAATTCGAGCGGATGATGGTGGTGTTGCGGCCGGTATTGCCGCCGCCCAGCCATCCCTTTTCCAGCACGGCGACATTGGTGATGCCATGCTCCTTGGCCAGATAATAGGCCGCACCGAGACCATGGCCGCCACCGCCGATGATGATGACGTCATACTCCTTGCGCGGCTCTGGCGAGGTCCATTGGGCTTCCCAGCCCTTGTGAGCCCGCATCGCTTCCCGTGCCACGGCAAAAACCGAGTATTTACGCATTCGCCCTCAACTCCTTCAGGCAAGTCGCCCTTCTTGTGGGTCATACAAATCGCAGATCAAAAACCGACACAACGGCTCTTTTGCGACGCATTCACGACCGTCTTTCGACACGGCTGAAAAGAACGCCCCGCATCTCGCTCATTGGCAGCTCTATTTGCGCTGCAAATGGCAAATCTTCACCCGGCCGCCGCGGCCGTCCTTGCGCCACACGCAGCCCTCTTTACGCGGCTTGCGGTCGTAGAGATAGATTCTTGCCCGATGCTTGCTGTCGAAGGTCTGATTGGAAAAATCATGGCCGCCGATGCGGACATTCTTGCCGAGGCGGACTTCACCGGCTGCGACAGGCGCAAATGTCACGGCAAGAATGGCAACGGCAAGCAGCGCCGCGGCAGCGGGCCTTCCGGCCGCGGCAAGACCCAGGAATGTCATGAAACCTTTCCCCTCTTCTATTCCAGTCGATGGCGGACATCGCACAATTCGCCATGGGCATGAGCAACCGTGATCCGGAATCGTTGCATGAGCATGTCAATGCCGTAAAATATGAGGAGTCAACTCCGCCGTCAGTCGCCAGCATGCGGCGACAAAGGCGCTGCGGCTCAATTCCACGCTCGACAAACCGCTTTTTCCTCTGCAAACTCACGATCTGGCTAGACTTTGACAAACCGATCTGCTATCTCGCCTAACCAATCGCAAGGCTGCGGCCGCGCGAACGTTATATTTTTGCCTCCTGGCGCTGCAGTCGCCGCTGGCATCAACCAAACCAAAGGAACGTGATTCTCGTGCAGGTACTTGTCCGCGATAACAATGTCGACCAGGCTCTCCGCGCTCTCAAGAAGAAGATGCAGCGCGAAGGTATTTTCCGCGAAATGAAGATGCGCGACTACTATGAAAAGCCGTCGCAGAAGCGTGCGCGCGAAAAGGCTGAAGCCGTTCGTCGTGTGCGCAAGCTGGCACGCAAGCGTGCACAGCGTGAAGGCCTGGTTGCACGCTAATCGTCGTTTTTTCGACGTTTTCAGATGCATGTGTGGCGGGGGCGAGTCGTTCGCCGCCGCCTTTTTGATTTATTCTCCTTGCAAATGAGAATAAATCAGAACAGCCTGATATGACGCATGGGGAAAGCGAACCCGATAATGGCAATCACGACGTCCGAACAGTTCCGCACTTCGAACCTCACCTCCTTAGTTTCGAAGCGCGCTGCTGCCCTGCCAGCTTTGGCGCTTCTCGCTGCGATCGGCCTTTCCGGCTGCCAGACCGCCTCCACCGATACCGTCATCCGGATCGACAAGGCGCAGGGCTCTTCGGAAAACATCGCCTCGCTGACCTCGGTCATCAATGCCAATCCGCAAGATCCGGAAGGCTATAATGTCCGCGGCACCGCCTATGGTCGCGGCGGCGAATTCAGCCGCGCCCTTGCCGATTTCAACCAGGCGCTCCAGCTCAATCCGAAGTTCTACCAGGCCTATGCCAACCGCGCGCTGGTCTACCGCAACATGGGCAAGCTGCCGGAAGCGGTCGCCGACTATAATGCCGCGCTGCAGATCAACCCGAATTACGACGTCGCCTATATCGGCCGTGGCAATCTCTATCGCCAGTCCGGCCGCAACGACGATGCCTTCAGCGACTATTCCAAGGCGATCAGCCTCGGCACGACGGACGGACGCGCCTATAACGGCCGCGGCGTGATCTATCAGAAGCGCAATCAGCAGGACAAGGCGATCGACGACTTCTCGAAGGCGATCTCGCTCTCGCCAAACTCGCCCGAGCCCTATAACAGCCGCGGCGTCTCCTATCTCGCGCAGAACGACGACGACAACGCGTTTGCCGATTTCAACCACGCCATCGATCTCGACAACAAGGTCGCCGAATCCTGGGCAAACCAGGCTTTCGTCTATGAGCGCCGTGGCGACAAGGCCAAGGCTCGCCGCTCCTATCAGCACGCCGTCAATCTCGACCCGAACTATCAGCCGGCCCGCGATGGCCTGGCGCGCGTCAGCACCGGCGCCTGATATCCCGGCATAATGTCAAAGTGGTGGGCCGCCCGGCGATCATCCGCCCGGCGGCTTTTCTTTGCGCCTTCCAGCGCATAGTCTCGGCCCGCTCCACCTTCGAACGAGACCAGCGACATGCCCTCTCCCCCGAAAATCCCCAGGAAAATCATCGTCGTCGGCGCCGGCATCATCGGCGTTTCCATCGCCTGGCATCTCCAGCGCAAGGGCGCATCCGTCACCGTGATCGCCGAGACGGCCGGAGGCCTGGCCACGCCGAACTCCTTTTCCTGGATCAATGCAAGCTGGGGCAACCCCGAATTCTATTTCCGCTTCCGCCATCGCTCGATGGCCGAATGGTCGCGGCTGGCAAGGGAGGTTCCCGGCCTGCCTCTATCCTGGTGCGGCGGACTCTGCTGGGATATGCCGGAGGCCACGCTGGATGCCTATCTCGCCCAGC
>JASGEG010000523.1:0-2621 GCA_047606605.1 Rhizobium sp. | reverse complement strand
TGCTGTTCGAGGAGATCACAACCACGGTCAAGGATTCCAGCAGTCGCGCCGAAGAGGCGGGGCAACTGGTCGGTCGCACCCGTCAGCATGCCGAGCACTCCGGCCAGGTCGTTCGCGACGCGATCGGCGCCATGGACCAGATCGAGAATTCCTCGCGCGAGATCTCCAACATCATCGGTGTCATTGACGAGATCGCATTTCAGACCAACCTTCTGGCGCTGAACGCCGGCGTCGAAGCGGCGCGGGCAGGGGAGGCCGGCAAGGGTTTCGCTGTCGTCGCCCAGGAAGTGCGCGAACTGGCGCAGCGCTCGGCCACTGCCGCCAAGGAGATCAAGACCCTGATCACCGCATCGGGCGGCTATGTCCAGAACGGCGTCTCACTGGTGACGAAGGCCGGCTCGGCCCTGCAGGAGATCGCCACGCAAGTCAACGACATCAACGCGAATGTCGTCGCCATCGTCGAAGCCTCACGCGAACAGTCGACCGCGCTTGGTGAGATCAACCAGGCGGTCAACACGGTCGATCAGGGAACGCAGCAGAATGCGGCCATGGTCGAGGAACAGACAGCGGCCAGCCACAGTCTGGCCCGCGAGGCCGCCGCACTGTTCGAACTCCTCGAACAGTTCAAGTTCGACGATGCACCAAAGGCAGAGCCATCGTCGGCCCCGGCACTGCAGAACTCTGTCACTCGGCCGGCCGCCGCCCGTGTGCGGCCAGCGGCCATCCGCAGCGCGGGTGGAAATTCGGCCCTGGCGGTCAGCCCGGCGGATTGGGAAGAGTTCTGATAGGGCAGATAACGGAAAACTGCGTCGCAATTTAACGTTTCTCTCAAGTCGTTCCAAACCTCTTGCATTTAGAAGACCGCAAACGCGGTGGATTGCGTGCGGCGGCGATGCTCGATCTCAGGACGATATATGTGGTCACCTCGCTGACGGTGGCATTGCTTGGCGTTCTTCAGCTGGGCGTGTTTTTCATCGGCAGGTTCGGCCGCTGGCCGCTCTGGTGGGGAATATCCAATCTCCTCATCGGGGCCGGCACGTTCCTGATCGCGCTGCGGGATCATACGCTGGCGCTTGTCTCGATCGAGCTTGGCAATGTCATCACCTGGGCGGGCTACGTCTGCATGCTTGCGGCCGTACGCGTGTTTGCCGGGCGACCATTGCATTTGCGCTGGTTCATACTTGTCATCTTTCTCGGCTCCGTCGTTTTCACAGGGCTTGACGGTACCCTCGATACGTCAGCGCGGATCGTCTTCGGTTCATTGATCTGCTGCGTGGTTGATCTTCTTATCGTCCGGGAGAGCATCAATCTCGCGCGGAACGAAAGATTACGCTCCGCCTGGGTACTCACTGTCCTCTATTCATTCAGCGCAGCTATTTTCGCGAGCCGCGCCTTGCTTGCTGCAGGCGGGCAGATCGGCGACACCGCACTGTTCGACAACAGTGCCGCGCATACGCTGCTGGCGATGTTCGCGGTGCTGTTCGTCGTTCTCAGAGCGATGGTCATGACGTGTATGGCGGCCGAGCGAGCCCATCACGAGATCAACACGCGTGCCAATACCGATCCGCTGACAGGAGCGCTCAACCGGGCCGGCCTCGCCCTTGCTTTTATGAGACTGAAAAATGCCTCGGTGACCGCGCTGCTCATCGACATGGATCACTTCAAGGCTGTCAACGACAGGCACGGCCACGCCGCAGGCGACTCTCTTCTTGTCCGCCTGGTCGCCTCCATCCAGAGCGTTCTCGAAACTGGCGACGTGGTCGCGCGCCTCGGCGGCGACGAATTCGTGGTGTTGCTCGGGGACGTCCCTGAGGCTGACGCTATCCGTCGCGCTGAAATGTTACGCCACGGGTTTCTCGAAGAGGTCGCCGCGCAAGGCCGCTTGTCGATAGCGCCGACGCTCAGCATCGGCGTCGCGCGACAATCGCCACCGATCGACCTCGACCGATTGCTGCACAACGCGGACGGCGCATTGTACCGATCCAAAGCGGGGGACGAAACCGAACGGAATTGCATCAGGAGACGATCGCAGCCTGAACCGAAGCCTTCGGTTGCCCGACAAGTCAGGCGAGGAATCCCGGTACCCTCAAGCCATCACGGAATAAAGCCACGGATCGATGGGTCGCCCGCGGCGATCGGAGCGCTTGGCGACGATCATTCTGAGTGATGATATGCAGAACAGACGCATCATGAATGGGATTGCCGCTTCTGTCGGCCTGTCGATCAAGCCTCAAGTGACCAGCAATTCATATCTTGCGGTGTGCGCCCATATTCTGAACGGGCTTTGGTGCAGTATCGTCCCACACACGTTTTTCTACGTATTCGGGCAGGGATCCGACCTAGCCGCGATTGAATTAACGAGCCCACATCAGACACAGGCCATTGGTCTCGTCATATCCGACCGCTCTCCTCAGTCGCCCATGACGAAGGCGTTGATCCGCTGCCTGAGCGGTGCAGACTTCAATCAAGAGTTCGGGAGGCGGACGCTGTCCGTCATCAACGCCTTTGAGACAGAACTGGTTTAATTGAGAAGAGAGGATTTTCGGCTCATCGTAGCTCATTCAAAGGAAGCGAAGATGAGACAGAAAACCGTGCCGCAGACATCGGCGGCCGAGAAGACG
>JASGEG010000522.1:0-37930 GCA_047606605.1 Rhizobium sp. | reverse complement strand
GACCTGCCGCTGCTCGACCGCGTCTACGACGCCTGGTCCTTCAACGCCATTCCGAAATTCGGCAAGGCGATCACCGGCGATGCCGAGCCCTATCAGTATCTGGTGGAATCCATCCGCAAATTCCCGAACCAGCAGGATTTCGCGACGATGATCCGCGAGGCCGGCTTCTCGCGCGTGGGCTTCACCAACTATACCGGCGGCATCGCCGCCCTGCACTCCGGCTGGAAGCTCTGACGCATGACGGCAAGGATCGTGAAGCGGCTTTCGCGCGGCGTCCTTAGAGATATTGGGGCGCGATGACTGCTTTCAACGCATATTTCGGATTGCTCCGGGTCGGCTGGGTCATGGTGCGCGAAGGCGTGGTCATTTCGCTTCCGTCAGAAGGCCTGCCGCCCTCCGTCGGTCTCGCCAAATCCTTCGTCGGCATGTTTGCCCGCAAGCGCGCCAAGAGCCAGGCGCGCAGCGATCGGCTTGCCAAGGCCGTCGAGCGGCTCGGCCCGTCCTATGTGAAGATCGGCCAGTTCCTGGCGACGCGCCCGGATGTCGTCGGCGTCGACATGGCAAACGACCTGTCGCAGCTGCAGGACCGCATGGCCTTCTTTCCGCATGCGGCGGCGAAGGCGGCGATCGAAACCTCGCTCGGCCGCCCGCTCGACGATCTCTATGTAAGCTTTGGCGAACCGATTGCCGCCGCCTCCATCGCGCAGGTGCATCCGGCCGAAGTCAAAACCCCGGACGGCCCCAAGCGTGTGGCCGTCAAGGTGGTGCGTCCCGGCGTGCGCCAGCGCTTCGTCAACGATATCAAGGCGATGTATCTCGTCGCCCATCTGCAGGAACGCTTCCTTCCCTCAAGCCGCCGCCTGCGCCCCGTCGAGGTGACGCGGACGCTGGAGCAGACGACCAAGGTGGAGATGGACCTGCGGCTGGAGGCGGCCGCCCTCTCCGAGATCGCCGAGAATACCGAGAAGGACCCGGGTTTCCGCGTCCCTAAAGTCGATTGGGAGCGCACCGGCCGCGACGTCATCACCATGGAGTGGATCGACGGCGTCAAGATGTCCGATGTCGAGGGGCTGAAAGCAGCCGGCCACGATCTCAACCTGCTCGCCGACACGCTGATCCAGTCCTTCCTGCGCCACACGCTGCGCGACGGCTTTTTCCACGCCGACATGCATCCCGGCAATCTCTTCGTCGATGCGGCCGGAGAGATCGTCGCCGTCGACATGGGCATCGTCGGGCGGCTCGGCAAGAAGGAGCGGCGCTTCCTCGCCGAAATCCTCTACGGCTTCATCACCCGCGACTATATCCGCGTCGCCGAGGTGCATTTCGAAGCGGGCTACGTGCCCTCCCATCACAATACCGAAAGCTTCGCCCAGGCGATCCGCGCCATCGGTGAGCCGATCCACGGCCAGCCGGCCGAGACGATCTCGATGGGCAAGCTCTTGACGCTGCTCTTCGAAGTGACGGAGCTCTTCGATATGGAGACGCGGCCCGAACTGGTGATGCTGCAGAAAACCATGGTCGTGGTCGAGGGCGTGTCGCGCATGCTGAACCCCCGTTTCAACATGTGGAAGGCGTCCGAGCCGGTCGTCGGTGACTGGATTCGTACCAATCTCGGCCCGAAACGCATCGTAACCGACCTCAAGGACGGTTTGAAAGCGGCCGTGAAGCTCGCCGAGGCGGCGCCCGAAATCGCCGCCAAGACGGAGAAATTCCATCACGAGTTGCTGCATATGAGCGAAAACGGCCTGCGCTTCGACCCGCAGACGGCCGAGGCGATCGGCAAGGCCGAGGCCAAGCACAGCCGCTCCGGCCGCTTCGCGCTCTGGCTCATCGCCCTCACGCTGCTCTATATCGCCTGGCATCTGAGCTGATCGCCTCAGCCGCTGCGGCGGATGGAATGGCATGTATTCCCCATATCCCGGTCCAATGACAAATCCGGATCTTGGGCGCATTATACGGAGATGATGGGGCCGATGAGCACCGGAAGCTCCTTCTCCCCTTGGGGAGAAGGTGGCCCGAAGGGTCGGATGAGGGGGTGGCGCGGCATCGGGAAATTTGCCTTTCGCTTGCCGCTCAAGGCTCTCGTCGCTTCGCTGCTCGGCCCCCTCATCCGCCTGTCGGCACCTTCTCCCCGGGGGAGAAGGGGGTACGCGGCGGCGACCTCATCTCCTATGCAATTTGCCCTGCGTTGCGGCAGAGTGGGCGCATGTCCTCGCATCAGCGGTGCAACAGGTGTTCGCCATTTGGGATATCCCACTATCGATGAGGCTCGCATAGGCTTGCGGCAAAGGAGAACATCGACGATGGAGCATCGGAAAGCCGGCATCGAACTCACCGGACAGCCCCTGGGCTTCAGCGATCTGGTGCGGATCGGCGCGGGCAGTGTGCTGCCCTCGGCTTCGCAAAGCGGCATGGCGCGGGCGCATCAGGCGCGCACGATCCTCGAAAGCACCATCCAGTCCGGCATGCCGGTCTATGGCTCCACCACCGGCGTCGGGGCGATGAAGGATGTGGAATGGTCGCCGGAGGATCTCGACGCCTTCAATCTCGGCCTGGTGCGCGCCCATCATTTCGGCACCGGCGCGCCCTTCTCCATGTCCATCGTGCGCAACGCCATGGCGATCCGTGTCAATACGGCCCTGACCGGGCGGGTCGGCTGCTCGCCGGCCCTGATCGATGCCTATCTCCAGCTTCTGCACGCCGACGTCATCCCCGTGGTCCGCCGCACCGGCTCGATCGGCTGCGCCGATATCGGGCTGATGGGCCAGATCGGCGCGGTGCTGACCGGCGTCGGCGAGGCCGTCTATCGCGGCCGGCGCATGCAGGCGGCCGATGCCTTTGCCGCCGCCGGCATTGCGCCGGTCAAGATGCTGCCGCGCGACAGCCTGGCTTCGCTCAGCGTCAATGCCGTGAGCTTCGCCGCCGCCGCCGAGACCACCCGCAATGCCGCCGCCTCGATCCGCGTGCTGCTCGCCACCGGCATGATGGCGTCGGGCGCGCTCGGGGCCTCGCGCGATCCCTGGATTTCCGTGCGTCACGTCGGCACGGCGCGGGAGGCGCTGATCGGCGCCTGGCTCTGCAATGCCTCGGAGGAATGGCCCTGGCCGGTGGCAACGCATGTGCAGGACCCCTTAAGCCTGCGGATGATCGCCCAGGTCTTCGGCGCGGTGATCGAGAACCTGCTCTCCGCCGGCCACAAGATCCTGGCGGCGACCGGCCGTTCCGACGACAATCCCGTCATCGTCGACGGTCGCGTCATGACTTCCGGCGGCTCGCTGCCGCTCGACGTCACCATCCTGCTGGAAGCTGCCGTCATCTGCATGGCGCATGCGGCGCGCAACGCCTTCAACCGCTGCGTCCTGCTCGGCAACGGCCAGCGGCGCGGCCTGCCGGTCAATCTCGTGCCGGAAGGCCGGATCGCCACCGGCTTCGGCCCGATCATCAAGCTTGCCGGCGAGATTTTTTCACGCGTGCTGTCGATGTCCAATCCGGTTTCGGCGCAGTCGCTGGTGGTCGCCGCCGGCATGGAGGACGAAGCCGCCTTCCTGCCGCTGGTGATCGAACGCTTCGAGCGGCAGATGCGGGCGCTGAAGCGCCTGGCGTCACTGGAAGCCCTGCTGTCGGCGCAGGCGATGGACATTCTCGGCGACAGACCGGAAGGCGTGGCCCGCATGCTCTACGAGGTCGTGCGCAAGCACGCCGCTTTCTACGAGGTTGATCGGCCGCTTTCGGCCGAGGTCGAGGCGATCGAGGAGGAGCTGGCGTCCGAAGCCTTCGTCTCCGAGATGATCGCCCATCAGCCGATCCTCGCCTATGACGATTTCTTCGCCCTCGGCTCGCTGGAGCGGATCGAGGAGCGGCTTTTCCCTGACGCCGTGACGATCTGACCATTGAACGGAGACAATGCGCATGGCTGACTTCGATCTCGTCCTGCAGGGCACGGTGGTACTGCCCGAACGCGTCGTCGAACAGGGCTTCGTCGCCGTGCGCGGCGGCAAGATCGCCGGGATCGGCGTCGGCGTGCCGCCAGCAGCCCGCGAGCGGCATCTGCTCGGAAGGGCGCTGATCCTGCCCGGCGCCATCGACGCGCAGGTGCATTCGCTCTCGCAGAAGGATCAGGAGGATTTCATCTGGTCGACCCGCTCGGCGGCCGCCGGCGGCGTTACCACCATCGTCGACATGCCCTATGACGAGGGCAATCTCGTCTGCTCGGCCGAAGCCGTGAAGAGGAAGATCGACCATGCCGCGCCGCAGGCCCGCGTCGATTTCGCCCTCTACGGCACGGTCGACCCCGAGGAAGGCCCGGCGCGCATCGCCGAAATGGTCGAGGCCGGCGTTTGCGCCTTCAAGTTCTCCACCTTCGGCACCGATCCGAAGCGTTTCCCGCGCATCCCGCCCGCCCTGCTCGACGCCTGTTTCGCCGCCATCGCTCCGACGGGGCTGACCGCCGGCGTCCACAATGAGGATGACGAGGCGGTTCGCACCTATATGGAACAGGTGAAGGCGAGCGGCGTTAGCGATTATCGCGCCCATGGCCTGTCGCGTCCGCCGATCACCGAGCTGCTCGCCATGCACACGATCTTCGAAACCGGCGCCAATACCGGCTGCCCGGCGCATGTCGTCCACTGCTCGCTCGGCCGCGGCTACGACATTGCCCGCGCCTATCGCCGCGACGGCTTCGAGGCGACGGTGGAATGCTGCATCCATTATCTCACGCTCGACGAGGAAAACGACGTGAAGCGGCTGGGCGGCAAGGCCAAGATCAATCCGCCGATCCGCCCGCGCGCCGAAGTGGAGACACTGTGGCGCAAGGTGGCGGAAGGCAATGTCTGGCTGGTCTCGACCGATCATGTCAGCTGGTCGGAGAACCGCAAGACCAATCCGGACATGCTGGCCAATGCCTCCGGCGTGCCGGGGCTGGAGGTCATGGTGCCGCTCTTCGTCAAGGGCGCGCTGGAACGCGGCGTGCCACTGACCTGGGCGGCGAAGCTGATGGCGGAGAATCCGGCCCGGCATTTCCGCCTCGACCATATCAAGGGCGCGCTGACGCCGGGCAAGGACGCCGATATCGTCGTGCTCGAGCCGCACGAAACCGTCTATGATGCCGCTTCCAGCGGCAACAACGTCGTCGGCTGGAGCCCCTATAACGGCATCCGCCTGCCCTGGACGGTGTCCGCCACCTATCTCAGAGGCAAGCGGATCGCCGACGGAAACAAAGTGCTTGCCGAGCCGGGCAGCGGACAATTCATCCGCCCACTGCCCGGCCGAATTATTGCTGGAGAGACTGCCTGATGAATCAATCGAAGCGTAACCTGCCCGTCAACGCCGATCGCATCGCCGAGGATGTCGATGCCCTGGCCGGCATCACCGAACCGGGACATCCGTGGACGCGCCGCGCCTTCTCGCCGCTGTTTCTGGAGGGCCGAGCCTACATCGAGGCGCGGATGAAGGCGGCTGGGCTCGAAACCCGCATCGACGCCGCCGGCAACCTGATCGGCCGCCGCGCCGGCGCCAAACCCGGCCTCGGCACGATCCTTCTGGGATCGCATTCCGACACCGTGCCCGATGGCGGCCGCTTCGATGGCATCGCCGGCACGATCGCGGCGCTGGAAGTGGCGCGCTCCCTGACCGATCAGGACATCGGGCTGGACCACGATCTGGAGATCGTCGATTTCCTCGCCGAGGAAGTCAGCATCTTCGGCGTCTCCTGCATCGGCAGCCGCGGCATGACCGGGCAGATCCCCGAGGCATGGCTGTCCCGTGTAAGCGGCGAGCGCACGCTGTCGCAGGGCATTGCCGAGGTCGGCGGCGATCCCTCCGTGCTGCTCTCCCAGAAGCGCCCGGATCTTGCCGGCTTCCTGGAGCTGCATATCGAGCAGGGTCCGGTGCTGGAGGCCGAGAACAAGGATATCGGCATCGTCACCGCCATTGCCGGCATCACCCGCATCGAGATCACCGTGGAAGGCCGCGCCGACCATGCCGGCACGACGCCGATGGACCGGCGCGCCGACGCGCTGGTGGCCGCTTCGCAACTCGTGCTGGATATTCGCAGCCGAGCCGCCGAACAGGCGAAAACGCCGGGCCATTTCGCCGCGACCGTCGGCGAATTCCGCATCGAGCCGAATGCCGCCAATGTCGTGCCGTCCAAAGTCGTGCTGCTGATCGACGGCCGTGCCGAAATCCGCAGCGACATGGAAGAGTTCCTGGCCTGGATCGACGGTGCCGTGCAAAAGATAGCCGATGCTTACGGAGTGACGATCAAGCCGCCCGTCCGCGTCTCCGACAATTTTCCGACGCCGGGCGCTCCCGTCCTGCTCGAAACGCTGGAGCGCGCCTGCGAGACCGTCGGCGCCAAGCATCGCCGGATGGCATCGGGCGCCGGCCACGACACGGCCTGGATCGCCAAGGTCGCGCCCGCCGCGATGATCTTCGTGCCCTGCAAGGAAGGCCGCAGCCATTGCGCCGACGAATGGGCCGAGAATGACGACATCGCCATGGGCGCCGCCGTGCTGTTCGAAGCGGTGCGCGACATGGACAAGAACCTGAGGAAAACCAGCCAGGAGTAGCCAGATGGGACGCATACTCGTTGCCAAGGATGTGGAAGCGGCCGTCAAGGGCGGCTCCGTCTATGCCGCCGGCGGTGGCGGCTGGGCCGATCACGGCCGCATGCTCGGCTATGCGGCCGTCAATGTCGGCAAGCCGGAGCTGGTGTCGGTCGATGAACTCGACGACAATGATTGGATCGCGACGGCCGCCGCCATCGGCGCGCCGGCCTCGACAACCGCCTGGGAAATGCAGGGCATCGATTACGTGAAAGCCGTGCAACTGCTGCAGGATGAGCTCGGCGAGAAGCTTTCCGGCCTGATTATCGGCCAGAACGGCAAGTCCTCGACTCTGAACGGTTGGCTGCCCTCGGCCATTCTCGGAACGAAGGTGGTGGACGCGGTGGGTGACATCCGCGCCCATCCGACGGGAGACATGGGCTCGATCGGCATGGCAGGCTCACCCGAGCCGATGATCCAGACCGCCGTCGGCGGCAATCGCGCTGAAAACCGTTACATCGAGCTGGTCGTGAAGGGCGCGACGGCGAAGATTTCGCCGATCCTGCGCGCGGCTTCCGACCAATCCGGCGGCTTCATCGCCTCCTGCCGCAACCCGCTGCGGGCCTCCTATGTCCGCACGCATGCGGCGCTGGGGGGCATCTCCATGGCGCTTTCGCTCGGCGAAGCGATCATCGAAGCGGAAAAGAAGGGCGGCAGCGCGGTCATCGACGCCATCTGCAAGACCACCGGCGGGCATATCCTGGCCGAGGGCACGATCGGCAGGAAGTATGTGGTCTACACCAAGGAAGCCTTCGACATCGGCACCGTCACGGTCGGCAGCGGCGACAAGGCCGTCACCCTGCATGTGATGAACGAATATATGGCGGTCGAGGACGCCAATGGTAAGCGCCTGGCGACATTCCCCTCGGTCATCACCACGCTGTCGCCGGAGGGCGAGCCCTTGAGCGTCGGTCAGTTGCACGAGGGCATGAAGGTTTTCATCCTGCATGTGCCGATGGACATCATTCCGCTGTCTGCCAGCGTGCTCGATCCCACCGTCTATCCCTCCGTCGAAAAGGCCATGGGCATCGAGATCGCGAAATACGCGCTGGCCGGCAAGAAGGGCTGAGAAGCACAGGAGGCTCAAATGGCCCGCGACGCCGGTCTGGAGGAATTGCTGAGGGAAGAGCTCGGGCAAAGGCCGGGGCTTGGCGAGAAAGCGATGTTCGGCGGCTGGGCCTTCCTGCTCAACGGCCATCTGCTGTGCGGCGCCCGCGACGACGGGCTGCTGATCCGCCTCGGCAAGGGCAACGATGCCTGGGCGCTGGAGCAGCATGACGTCAAAACCATGTTGATGGGCGGCCGCGAGATGAAGGGGTGGCTGCGTGCGGGGCCGGAGGCCTATGGCAACGACATGCTGCGCAAGCGGCTGCTGCTTGCCGCACTGGACTTCGTTGAAGGCCTGCCGCCGAAATAACAATCATCAGGGAAGGGAATTCCATGCCGAAAGCCAATCCACGTCATCCGAAATTCCCCATTCCGGGCGGCCCGGTGCTGCGCGCCAAGGGCTGGCGGCAGGAAGCACTGCTGCGGCTGCTCGAAAACGTGCTCTCCGTCGGTGAGGACCCGGACAATCTCGTGGTCTATGCGGCACTCGGCAAGGCGGCGCGCAACTGGGCGGCGCATAAAGGCATCGTCAAGGCACTGACCGAGATGGACGAGGATCAGACGTTGCTGATCCAGTCCGGCAAGCCGATCGGCCTCGTCCGCACCCATGCGAAGGCGCCGCTGGTGATCATGGCCAACTGCAACATCGTCGGACAATGGGCGAAGGCCGAGGTGTTCTACGAATTGCAGCGCAAGGGCCTGATCTGCTGGGGCGGCCTGACGGCCGGCGCCTGGCAATATATCGGCAGCCAGGGCGTGATCCAGGGCACCTACGAAATCTTCATGCGCATCGCCGAGCGCCGCTTCGGCGGCGATCTCTTCGGTCGTTTCGTGCTAACTGCCGGCCTCGGCGGCATGGGCGGCGCACAGCCGCTCGCCGGCCGCATGGCGGGTGCCGCCATCCTCTGCGTCGATATCGATGCGGAGCGCGCGAGGAAGCGCCAGGAAATCGGCTATCTGCAGGAAATCGCCACGGACCTCGATTCCGCGCTGGCGATGATCGACGCTGCGGTCAAGGAAAAACGGGCGCTTTCCGTCGGCCTCGTCGGCAATGCGGCCGAGATTTATCCCGAGATTGCACGCCGCGGCATCGTACCCGATATCGTCACCGACCAGACCTCGGCCCACGATCTCGTCTATGGTTACGTGCCGAAGGGCATGAGCCTCAGCCAAGTCAAGGACCTCCGCGACGACGGTCAGGGCCAGCTGATGGCCGCAAGCCGCGCCTCGATCGTCGAGCATGTGAAGGCCATGCTGGACTTCCAGAAAAAGGGTTCCGAAGTCTTCGACAACGGCAACCTGATCCGCACCCAGGCGAAGGAAGGCGGCGTCGCCAACGCCTTCGATATCCCCATCTTCACCGAAGCCTATCTGCGACCGCTCTTCTGCCGCGCCATCGGCCCGTTCCGCTGGATGGCACTTTCGGGCGAGGAAAGCGATATCGCCCGCATCGACGATCTGCTGCTCGAAATGTTCCCGGACAACAAGATCATCACCAACTGGATCAAGCTTGCCCGCGAGCACGTGCCCTTCGAAGGCCTGCCAGCGCGGATCGCGTGGCTCGGGCATGGCGAGCGCACCGCGCTTGCCCGCCGTGTCAACGCGCTTGTGGCAAGCGGCGAGCTCAAAGGCCCGATTGCGTTCTCGCGCGACCACCTCGATGCCGGCGCCATGGCGCATCCAAACATCATGACCGAGCGCATGAAGGACGGCTCCGATGCCATCGCCGACTGGCCGCTGATCGACGCCATGATGCTCTGCTCGTCCATGGCCGACCTCGTCGTCGTCCATTCCGGCGGCGGCGGCTATGCCGGCTACATGACGAGCTGCGGCGTCACCGTGGTCGCCGACGGCACGCCAGCGGCCGACGAGCGGCTCGACCATGCCTTGACCAACGACACCGCGCTCGGCGTCATGCGCTATGCCGATGCCGGCTATGAGGAGGCGCTGGACGAAGTGGCGAAAAAGGATGTGCCCTATATCCGTCTCGGCTGAACGCCTCTGTTCTTGCGCAGAACGAAAGATTATGGTCCCGGCAATTCGAAACGACCTGTTTGACACGCAATTCCAGGCGGAAAACCGCTAGGCGCTTTTCCTGGAATTGCTTTGGAGAGTTGCCCTTTGATCCCCTGGACCCTGCTCGACACAGCGAAAATCCCCGGCGGCGGCGAGCTGCGGCTGAAGCAGCGCGGCCAGGAATTTTCCATCATGCTCGGCACCAACGAGCTGATGAACAGCCGGTTGAGCGGCTCGGAACGGGCGCTGGCAACGCTCTCCTGCGACAAGATCAAGGGCCGGAAGGCGCCGCATGTCCTGATCGGCGGCCTCGGCATGGGCTTTACCTTGCGGGCGGCGCTTGGCGAACTCGGCGCGGATGCCCAGGTCACGGTTGCCGAGCTGGTTCCGGCTGTCGTGACCTGGGCTCGCGGGCCGATGGCAACGGTCTTTGACGGCTGCCTCGACGACCCGCGCGTTGCCATTCATGAAGGCGATGTGCGCCCGCTGATCCGCGCCCGCAAAGCGGCCTATGACGCCATCCTGCTCGACGTCGACAACGGCCCGGACGGCATCACCTCCGAAGCCAATGACGGGCTCTACGACTACAAGGGCCTGAAGGCGGCACGCGACGCATTGCGCCCGGGAGGCGCTCTCGCGGTCTGGTCTTCGGGACCGGACGATCGCTTCACAAAGCGGCTGCGCGACAGCGGTTTTGCCGCCGAGGTGGTCAATACCCGCGCCAATGGCAAGAGCGGCGCACGCCACGTCATCTGGCTGGCCGTGAAGACGGGATCGTAGCGCCTCGAATTGAAATCGCCACTCCAATGCTATATATCAATGTCATATCTCAAAGGAGCTATGGCATGGACACCGCAAAAATCTTCTGGTCCGGCCGCTCGCAGGCCGTACGCTTGCCGAAGGAATTCCGCCTCGACGGCGAAGAAGTGCGCATCCGCCGGCAGGGAAAGGCCATCATTCTGGAGCCGATCGCTGAAGATTGGGATTGGCTGGACACCGTGACAGGGCCGGTCGATCAAGACTTCGCGGAGGCGGCGACCGAACAGCCTGCCGAACAGCAGCGCCCCGAGCTGGATATCTTCAAGTGAAATACCTGCTCCACAGCAATGCCGTCATCGCCCTTATGAAGGGGCATGCAGGCTTCGTGAGCGAGCTTCGCAGACACAAGCCGCAGGATTTCGCCATTCCGGCCATCGTCGCGCATGAATTGTTTTACGGCGCCTACAAAGGCCAGCGCGTTGCCGACAATCTTGCGCGTGTGGACGCCCTGCAATTCGAGACACTGGATTTCGACAGGGAAGATGCGCGTAAGGCCGGAGAAATTCGGGCGGCGCTTGCCATGCTCGGCACGCCAATCGGCGCCTACGACGTGCTCATCGCGGGCCAGGCGGTGGCTCGCGATCTGATCCTGATCACGCATAACGTACGGGAATTTCAACGCGTCGAAAATCTGCGCTTCGAGGACTGGGAGACGGCTTAGCGCTCTTCGCCTACGGCGACATAGTTGGAAACCTCGATGAGATTGTCGTCCGGATCGCGGAAATAGACCGAAAGAATGGGTCCCGTCGCCCCGGTGCGGCGCACCGGTCCTTCCTCGATGTCGACGTGCTGGCGTCCCAGATGGGCAATGACCTCGTCCAGCGGCGTTTCCGCGATGAAGCAGAGGTCGGCTGAGCCCGGCATCGGCCGCTTCGCCTTCGGTTCGAACTCATGGCCGGCGCGGTGCAGGTTGATCTTCTGGTTGCCGAAGGTCAGCGCCTTGCGGCCTTCCGCGAAGGTTTCGACGCCCATGCCGAGAACGCGGACATAGAAATCGCAGCTCTCTTCGATGCCGGCGACCGTCAGCACCAGATGATCGAGATGGTCGATGCGGATCATTGTTAACCCCCGAAAATCAGCGGCGGGCCAGCCTTGCCACCGTGAAGGCGCTGACGAGGCAGACGGCCAGCATGGCAAGGATGAAGAAAACCACGGCCGACCAGCCATCGGCAAGCCAGAAATAGCCGCCGACCGAGCCGGCAATGCTGGAACCGAGATAATAGGCCAGCAGATAGAGCGAGGAGGCATGCCCCTTGGTTCCATGCGCCAGCCGCCCCACGAGCGCGCTGGCGACGGAGTGGGTAACAAAGAAGCCGATGGTCACCAGAACGATACCGAGAATGACGAGCGGCAGCGGCGTGGCAAGCGTGACGGCCGCGCCGAGGGCGGCGACCAGCACGCCGGCAGGCAGCACGGTGAAATGGCCGATGCGGTCGCCGAGCAGCCCGGCCACCCAGGAGGCGACGATGCCGAAGAGATAGGCGGTGAAGATCAGCCCAAGTTCGGTCTGGCTGAGATCATAGGGGTCCGCCACCAGCCGGAAGCCGGCATAGTTATAGACCGTGACGAAGGAGCCCATACCCAGGAAGCCGATGGCGAAGAGCAGCGGCAGCGCCGGATTGCGGAAATGGCTTGCCCAGGCCTTGAGATGGAAGGCGGCATTGAACCCCTTGCGCGGCGTGAAGTTGCGCGATGGCGGCAGCAGATAGAGGAAGCCGGTCGCGGCGATCAGGCCGAGGATGCCGACCGCGGCCAGCGCCGGCCGCCAGGTGAGGAATTCGGCGATCGTGCCCGTGACCACCCGCCCGGCCATGCCGCCAAAGGCATTGCCGGCGATATAGAGGCCCATGGCGCCGCCGAGGCCGCGCGGCTCGATCTCCTCGGCCAGATAGGTCATGGCAACGGCCGGCACGCCGCCGAGCAGGAAGCCCTCCAGCGCCCGGAAGACCAGCAGGACATGCCAGTTCGGCGCGACGGCGCAGGCGAGCGTGCAGAGCGCCGCGCCCATGAGCGAAATGAACATCAGGCTGCGGCGGCCGAGGCTTTCGGATACGGCCGCCGCACCGAAGATCGCAAAGGCGAGGAAGCCGGTCGACAACGACAGGGACAGCGAGCTTGCCGCCGGCGTCACCCCGAAATCCTCGGAAAAGATCGGCATCAGCGGCTGCACGCAATAGAGCAGCGAGAAGGTGGCGAAGCCGGACAGAAACAAGGCAATGGTCGCCCGCCGAAAGGCCGGCGTACCCCTCGTGAGGAATTGACGGGGCTCGACCGAAGGCTCGGCTTTGACCAAGGTCAATTCGGGGCGGGAGGGAACTTCGGACGCGGTGATTTCTTGCGGCTGAACGGCGCGGGACATGAGGTACACAACCTTTCTTGCCCTCGAATCTAGCCAGACCGGCTCCATTAGTCCAATATATGGAACAGGTGATTTCAATAGGTTTTGGAGATAGCGATGGAGCTGCGTCATATCCGCTATTTTCTGGCGCTGGCGGACGAAGGCAATTTCACCCGCGCGGCTGCCAAGCTTGGCATCGGCCAGCCGCCGCTCAGCCAGCAGATCCGTGACCTGGAAAACGAGATAGGCGCGGCATTGTTTCACCGCGTGCCGCATGGGGCGGAGCTGACGGCGGCAGGCGAAGCCTTTCGCGCCGAGGCCAGCGCAGCCGTGGACGCGGCCGAAAAAGCCAAGCTTGCCGCCCAACGCGCCAATCGCGGCGAGATCGGCCGCCTGTCGCTCGGTTTCACCGCATCTTCAGCCTTCAACACCATCGTCACCTCCACCATCCGCGAATTCCGCAACCGCTGGCCGCAGGTGCGCCTGTCGCTGACCGAGATGAACACCAACGCCCTGACGGAAAAGCTGATGCGCGGCGAGATCGACGCCGCCTTCATCCGCCCCGGCCTGGAAGACCCACGCAACGTGCGGCTCAAGCGCTTCGACGACGAGCCGATGCTGATCGCCCTGCCCGTACATCATCCGCTGGCCGAGCGGGATCGCGTGCCGATCGCGGCGCTGGCGCACGAGCCCTTCATCCTCTTCCCGCGCATGGTGGGCCTCAGCCTCTATGACGATATCGCCGCTGCCTGCCGCGAAGCGGGTTTCGAGCTGACGGTGACACAGGAAGCGCCGCAGATCCCTTCGGTGGTCAACCTGGTCGCCGCCAATCTCGGCGTCTCGATCGTTCCCGCCTCGATCGCCCAGATCAAGCTCGACGGCGTGACCTACCGGGAGATCGACGGGCCGCCGCTGGTGGCGCGGCTCGGGCTTGCCGTGCTGAAGGCACAGCGCTCGCCGGTCGCGGCCAATCTGACGAGCCTTATTTCCTGATCAGCCGGCGACATCCCAATAGGGCGGATCGCCGAACGCCTTGCGCAGATGATCGGCTATGGCCCTCAGCTTTGCGGAGGGATTGCGTCCTTCCGGATGCGCCATGAAGACGAATTCGGCTTCCGGCCGATAGCCGACATCGATTTCGACGAGAAGCCCTTCATTGACGGAGGGCCCGGCGATGAAGGCCGGCAGCAGGGCAATGCCCAGTCCCGCGATCGCCGCATCGCGCGAGACATCGCCATTGTTGATGCCGAGCGCGAGCTTTCCCCTGACGAGGACGGCGCCTTCCGGTCCTTCGAAACGCCAATCGGCAACACCGCGATTGGTGTAGAATATTCCCCTGTGGTTTTCGAGTTCGGACAGCGAGGCCGGCGTGCCGTTGCGGCGCAGATAATCCGGCGAGGCGACGAGAAGCCGGCGGCTGCGGGCGAGCTTCCAGGCGACAAGACGCGAATCGGCGATCACGCCGTGACGGATGATGGCATCATAGCCATCGGAGGCGGCATCGACGCGACGATCGTCGAGATCGAGCGTCAGTTCGATCTCCGGATGATCCACCAGGAAAGGATAGAGGGCCGGGCCGAGATGCATGCGGCCGAAGGTGACGGGAGCGGCGATCCGCAGCGGCCCGGCAAGCGCGCCGCGCCGTTCGGCGAGGTCGGCCGCCGCCTCCCGCACCTCATGCACGATCCGCCGCGCCCGCTCCAGGAACGCGGCGCCGTCTTCCGTCAGGGTCAGCTTGCGCGTGGTGCGATGCAACAGCACGGCGCCGAGCGTCCTCTCCATCTCCGCCAGCCGTTCGCTGACGACCGACTTCGACAGCCGTAGCCGGCGCGCCGCCTCGCTGATCGACCCCGCCTCGGCCACGGTCACAAAAGCGGTGATCCCTTCAATCTTGAGCATCGTTCGGCAATTCCGAATTCGAGTTCCATGATTTGGAGACTAATCCGAACGATCGAAAAACACCATTCTCTCTGCAACGGACGCAACGACAGACACGTCCTCACACAGGAGATGGAACAATGAACCGCTTGAATGGAAAAGTCGCGATCGTCACCGGCGCCAGCTCCGGCATCGGCCGCGCCACTGCAAAACTCTTCACCGCCGAGGGCGCCAAGGTCGTCGTCGGCGCCCGCCGTGGCGGCGAGCTGGAAAGCCTCGTCGCCGAGATCAAGGCCGCCGGCGGAGACGCCGCTGCCCTCGCCGGCGACGTGCGCTCGGAGGAGTATCACAAGGCGCTGGTCGCGCTGGCGGTCGAGCGCTACGGCAAGCTCGATATCGCCTTCAACAATGCCGGCACGCTGGGCGAGGCCGGGCCGAGCACCGAGGTCTCCGAAACGGGCTTTGCCGAGGCGCTGGCGATCAACCTCACGGCGTCGTTCCTGGCCGCCAAGCATCAGATCGGCGACATGCTCAAGCATGGCGGCGGTTCGGTGATCTTCACCTCGACCTTCGTCGGCCATACGGTCGGCTTCCCCGGCGTCGCCGCCTATGCCGCCAGCAAGTCCGGCCTGATCGGCCTGACGCAGGCGCTCGCCGCCGAATTCGGTCCGCAGAACGTGCGCGTCAATGCGATCCTGCCGGGAGCGGTCGACACCGACATGTATCGGGAGATGAACGACACGCCCGACAAGCAGGCTTTCGTGACCAACCTGCATGCGCTGAAGCGGGTGTCCCGGCCGGAAGAGATTGCCCGCTCGGTCCTCTATCTCGCCTCCGACGATGCGAGCTTCGTGACCGGCACGGCCTCCCTGATCGATGGCGGCCTCTCGATTACACGGACCTGACCGCGCGTTCCGCCGACGCAATTATCGCGCCGGCAACTTCAGAACGCGCACATGATCCCGCAAAGCATGAATTGGTTGCGGGATCATGTCGCTGGAATGCCTTGAATAGCTAAGGACGGCCGGCGGATTCTACCTTCCTTGCGGCCTTTCCGGTCAGAACATTGTATTGTTGTTCTTCGACGTCTCGGGGATCGGCTGCACCGAATCCCAGTGTTCCTGGATCTTATTGTCCTCGACCCGGAAGATATCGACGATGGCGCTGCCGCGATCGCCCGGCTGGCGAATAGCATGGACGCGCAGGATCACATAATCGCCGTCGACCATCACACGCTTGATCTCGCTCTTCGACTGCGGATAGTTCTTCTTCAGGTATTCGAGGAAGCCGCGCAGTCCTTCGGGACCATCGGCCGCCAACGGATTGTGCTGGATGTACTTGCCGAGATATTTGGAGGCCGCGTCGAAGTCCTTGTCGTTCAGCGCCTTCTGATAGAAATCCAGAACGATCTCCTTGTTCTTCTGCTCTTGCGGCGAATAGGCACGCTCGGCAAAAGCCGGCATGGCAGCGGCCAGGATTGGCAGGGCGATCATCGCGATTTTCATCAGGTTCAAGGTGTTGCTCCTTTGATCGTTAACGTGTTCACCTTTGTCGAAACCAAGGGTACGAGCAAATGACAAGGGCGTGAGGGCGATGTGATCGTCTGCCGGAAATGGCAAGAAAGGACGGCTCACAACCGCAATGAGAGAATGCCGCGATTGCCTATGACACGCCAAAGGCTTAGGCTTGCGAGCAAAAGAACAGGCGACGGGTTCAGGCATGGTTCTCGCAGGAAAGCGCATCCTTCTCATCATCTCCGGCGGTATCGCGGCCTATAAGAGCCTCGATCTCATCCGCCGGCTGCGCGAACGCGGCGCGAGTGTGCGGCCTGTCATGACATCGGGCGCGCAGGAGTTCATCACGCCGCTTGCCGTGGGAGCTCTCGCTGCCGACCATGTCTTCACCGATCTGTTTTCCCGCCAGGACGAGCAGGATGTCGGCCATATCAGGCTGGCGCGCGATTGCGATCTGGTGCTGATCGCGCCCGCGACCGCCGACCTGCTGGCGAAGATGGCAAACGGGCTGGCGGACGATCTTGCCTCGACCATATTGCTTGCCACCGACCGCCCGGTGCTGGCGGCTCCCGCGATGAATCCGAAGATGTGGGCCCATGCCGCCACGAAGCGCAATGTGGAGATCCTTCGGGGCGACGGCATCCGCTTCGTCGGCCCGATGGTCGGGGAAATGGCCGAAAGCGGCGAGGCCGGCGCCGGCCGCATGGCCGAGCCGCTGGATATCGTCGCCGCCGTCGAGATGCGGCTGGACGACGGCGCCAAACCGCTTGCCGGCAGGAAGGCCGTCGTCACCTCAGGCCCAACGCATGAGCCGATCGACCCGGTGCGCTATATCGCCAACCGTTCCTCCGGCCGGCAGGGTCATGCCATCGCCGCGGCGCTCGCCGCGCTCGGCGCCGACGTCACCCTGGTCTCCGGTCCCGTTACCATTCCCGATCCGGCCGGCATGCGCGTCGTCCATGTCGAGCGGGCGGATGAGATGCGCGACGCGGTGCTGTCGGCGCTGCCGGCCGATATTGCCGTCATGGTCGCTGCCGTCGCCGACTGGAAGGTGGCGTCCGCCTCCGACCAGAAGATCAAGAAGCACCCCGGCGAATCCATCCCGACGCTGGCGCTCACCGAAAACCCCGACATCCTGAAGACAGTGGGACATCATACGCAGCGGCCGAAGCTGGTGATCGGCTTTGCCGCCGAAACGCAGGATGTGGAAAGCAACGCCAAGGCGAAGCTGGAGCGCAAGGGCGCCGACATCATCGTCGCCAACGACGTCTCGCCCGCGACCGGCATCATGGGCGGCACGCGCAACAGCGTGAAGCTCATCCGCCACGACAGCGTCGAACAATGGCCCGACCTCGACAAGGACGAGGTGGCAACGCGGCTGGCAGCCCTGATCGCCGAGCAGTTCAGGCCGGGATAGCAGTATCCGTGATCGCCTCGGCCGAGGCGCGCTTTTCCGGCTGGAAGGGCGCGACATGGACGCCCCGGTCATCGATCAGCACGGCGCTGCCATCCGGAATTTCCGTCCAGGCGTCGCCATCGTCATTCAACGGTTCCGACACCAGGCAATAACCAGACCCGACCGGCGAGGCATAGAGCGTCGGCGCCTTGCGGTCGGTGGCGTAGCGCACCGCATGCAGCGATTTGCCGTCGGAAAAAGCCGCGGTGAACCGCACCAGCGCCGAACCGGTCAGATGGATCGACAGGCCCTCGACAAAATCGATGGTCTCCGAAATCGCCGCAACCGGATTGGCGGCGAGGCCGAATTGCAACGCCAGCAGGAACAGCAGTTCCGAATCCGTCGTGCCGCTGCGGGCATGGAACAGCCGGTCGTCCAGCATGGCTTCCATCGGCCGGCGCAGGCGGTCGAAGCCGGAAATCTGCCCATTGTGCTGGAAGCACCAGTTCTCGAAGACGAAAGGATGGCAATTGTCGCGCCGGGTGCCGCCGCCGGTTGCGGCGCGGACATGGGCGAGGAAGAGCGGCGAGCGGATCTGCCGCGCCAGACTCTTGAGATTGCAGTCGGACCAGGCCGGCAGGATATCGCGGTAACGCCCCGGCTCGGGCCGGTCGCCATACCAGGCAATGCCGAAGCCATCGCCGTTGGTCGCCGTCTTGGCGCGCGTGGCGCAATGGGATTGCTCGATCAGGGAATGGGCGGGCGAAGACACCAGTTCCTCCAGATAGAGGGGGTCTCCACGATAGGCTGCCCAGCGACACATATGTGTTTGCTCCAATTCCCGCCGGCTTGCTGTCGCGCGGGATCATGTCAAATCCAAGGACGATTCTTCTGCCGAATGGGTAATAAAGTGTTAATTTCCGGCTGCTTGGCAAGCAGGATGACGGCTATTTGACACTCCGCGCGATCACATTTCCGCAGCGCAGCATCGTCTTGCGTGAGCAAAGCCGCTCGCAAGCTGACCGATCGAGCCCTCTTGCCGCATAACTTGATGAAAATGTCGGCATGTCCTATAGTGCAGGAGTGAGGGGCGGGTTGCAGCCCACCCCTCGTTTGCTTAGCTAAAGAAATTGACCCGGACCCGAACTTGCCAGCTGGTCCGGGTTTTTCTTACCCAAAGCGTGATGCTAAGTGGAAACCACATAGCTCTCCTCCTTGTTGAAGACGAGGCCGATCGCCACGGTCGAGGTTGCCCATCTTCCCCGATCCCATCCGCTGGCACGGATGGGCGCTGCTTTCGCCGCCAACTGCCGCGATCGATATCACGCATAAGTTGAATTGCCTGTCGCATTTCAGACCGACACCAAGCGTGACACCGCCTTTTGCGCCAGGCCCTTGCATCGCCCGCGATTTGAGCTACCTTAGGTATGTCGTCAACGTAACGAAAGGAAGGTGATCCAATGTCTAGTGAGATTTCGGTCTTCGTACCGGGCATGGAAATGGTTGTGAACTTTGCGAGGCAGCCCTCGTTCTGATCAACACCTTCCGGAAGCGTATTGGCGCTTCAGGCCAGTTACGGGCCAAAGCTCATGGGGGGTCGCTTCGCGCGGCCCCTTTTGCGTTTAAGGGCTGCCGATGAGAGGCGTTTCGGCCAGGCGGCGGCGACTTGATGGCGGGCATGGTCATTTTTTTCCTTGCCGAATGGCAAGTCTGCCTTAGCTAATTCCGCATGTCTTCTCAGGAACAGCCCAGACAGGGCGAAGCCGAACCGGCGCCGCCGAATGAACCGGCGCTTACCGCACTCTCAATGTATCCTCAGGAATGGGCCTTGTTCCTCGATATCGATGGAACGCTGCTCGACCTTGCCGAGAGGCCGGAAGCGGTGAGCGTGCCCCCTCACCTGCCTTTCATCCTGCATACGCTCTCCCGCAAGCTTGGCGGCGCGCTGGCGCTGGTGACCGGCCGCTCGGTCGGCTTCGTCGATACGCTCTTTGCCCCCCATCGCTTTCCGGTCGCCGGCCTGCATGGCGCGGAACGGCGCGATTACGGGGGGCGGCTGCGCCGCGCGCTGGTTCCGCATGCCTTTCAGGACATGAAACGGGCGATTGCGCAGGAGGCACAGCGATGGCCGGGCGCCATCGTGGAAGACAAGGGGGCGGCCGTCGCGGTCCATTACCGGACGGCGCCTGAGCATGGCGACGTGATCGCCGAGGCGATGCAGCGCTACCTGCAGGAAGCAGGTCCGGACTGGACGCTGCAGCGCGGCAAGCTGGTCTATGAGATCTGCCCGGCGCGCTCCAGCAAGGGGCAAGCCGTCGAGACCTTTCTCGAAGAGGAGCCGTTCAACGGACGGCGGCCATTGGCGATCGGCGACGACATCACCGACGAGACGATGTTCGAGGTCGCCAACCGCCACGGCGGCCAGTCCGTGCGCATCGCCCCCGCCAACGGCAAAACGCTGGCGCGTGCATCCATTCCCTCGCCCGCGCGTTTAAGAGAGATACTCGCAGCGCTCGCCAAATAATCGTTCGGTCATTTCGGCCCTCGCAGCAGCCCTCTTGAAAGGAGCGACCCGTGAGTCGTCTCATTATCGTTTCCAACCGCGTTTCCGTGCCAGATAACAACGGAGCGGCGGCAGCCGGCGGGCTTGCTGTGGCGCTGCAGGCCGCCCTTGCCGAACGCGGCGGCATCTGGATGGGCTGGTCGGGCAAATCGAGCGGCGATGCCGAGCCCAAGCCGATGGTGCTGACCGAAGACGGCAACATCACCTATGCGCTGAGCGACCTCACCCAGACCGACGTCGAGGAATATTACCAGGGATTTGCCAACCGCGTGCTTTGGCCGATCTGTCATTACCGGCTGGATCTCGCCGAATATGGCCGCAAGGAAATGGCCGGCTATTTTCGCGTCAACCGCTTCTTCGCCCACCGGCTGGCGCCACTGGTCGAGCCCGACGACGTCATCTGGGTGCATGATTATCACCTGATCCCGCTGGCGGCGGAGCTGCGGCAGATGGGGCTGAAGAACCGGATCGGCTTTTTCCTGCACATTCCCTGGCCGCCCGCCGACGTGCTCGTCACCATGCCGGTGCACGAGCAGATCATGCGCGGCCTCTCCTCCTATGACCTGCTCGGATTCCAGACCGACCACGATCTCGAAAATTTCGCCGGCTGCCTGAAGCGCGAGGGCATGGGCGTCGAGGATAGTCCGGGTCACTTCAGCGCCCTTGGCCATGAGTTTCGCGGCGGCGCCTATTCGATCGGCATCGAGACGGCCGCTTTCGCCGAATTCGCCCGCAAGGCCGCGGCTCACAGCATGGTGCAGAAGGCACGCCGCAGCATCGAGGGCCGCGACCTCATCATCGGCGTCGACCGGCTCGACTATTCCAAGGGGATCACCCAGCGCATCGACGCCTTCGAGCGCTTCATCACCAACAACCCCGCTCATCAGCGCAACGTCACCTATCTGCAGATCACCCCGAAATCGCGCTCCGAAGTGCCCGAATACGAGGCGATGCAGCACGCCGTCGCCGAACAGGCGGGACGGGTCAACGGCGCGATCGGCACGGTGGACTGGGTGCCGATCCGCTATATCAACCGCTCGATCAGCCGGCCGGTTCTGGCCGGTCTCTACCGTCTGGCGAAGATCGGCCTGGTGACGCCGCTGCGCGACGGCATGAACCTCGTCGCCAAGGAATATGTGGCGGCGCAGGACCCGGACGATCCCGGCGTGCTGGTGCTCTCCCGCTTCGCCGGCGCGGCGCGCGAGCTGAAGGGCGCCCTGCTGGTCAACCCTTACGATGTCGACGGCACCGCCAATGCCCTGGCCCGGGGAATCAACATGCCGCTGGAAGAGCGGCGTGAGCGCTGGCGCGGCATGATGGACCATCTGCTGGAATATGACGTGTCGCGCTGGTGCGACACATTCCTGGCCGATCTCAGGGCCGATTGACGGAGCTGCCTACATCGACGCCGCTTCCGCGACCAGCCATTGCGTCAGCCGCTCGGCATGGATGCTCGGCGCCGGCGGCGGCAGAAGCCAGTAGCCGCGATCCGGCGCCTCCAGCATCGGGCCGGCGGTCACCAGCATGCGGCCGGCGAGCAGCGTATCCACCAGCCCCATCCAGCCGAGCGCCAGCCCCTGCTCGCCGATCGCCGCCTGCACCACCAGAGAATAGGTGTTGAACCTGAGATCGCCATGGCCGACATGACTGTCCCGACGCACGCCCAGCTCGGCGAGATAACTCGTCCAGTCGAACCAGGGCGACGGTGTCTCCGTGTCCAGATGGACGAGCGTTGCCCGCGCCAGCTGGTTCGGATCGCTGAAGGGACCGTATCGGTCGACGAAGCCCTGCGTGCAGATCGGCGCGACCTTTTCGGGCAGCAGCAGCGACGCCTCTGCCCGAAACGCCTCGCGCGCGCCGAAAGCGACGGCCACATCGCCGCTTTGCAAATGGCCACTTTCCTGCCGCTGCGTGGCGACGATCTGGATATCCACCTGCGGATAGAGCTGGCGGAACCGGTGCATGCGCGGGATCAGCCAGAGCGCGGAGAAGGCATAGTCGGTGCGCAGCCTAACCGCCGGACGCTCCGCCTCGGCGCGAAAGCTGCGCACCAGGGAATCGACGCCACCCACCGCCTTTTCGGCGATCTCGAACAGGCGCTGACCTTCCGGCGACAGCTCGACGCCGCGATGCTGGCGGCGAAACAGGGCAACCCCGATCTGCTCCTCGATCCGCCGGATCTGGTAACTGACCGCCGGCTGGGTCAGGCCCAGGCTCGTTGCCGCGGAGGACAGGCTGCCGGTGCGGCCTACCTCGACGAAGATCCGCAGCCAGCCAAGATCGACCGATCGCTCAGCCATAAAATTTCCTTTTGTCATCCATCGAAAAAAGCCTGCTTCACAGGTGGAATGCTACTGATGTTCAATAAAATGAGCAAATATTAAGGGGGTTGTCATCATGCGAATTTCTGTCATGGGCCGGCTGGTCGCCGGCGCGCTTCTTTCGGCCTTGTCCTTTGCCGGCATCGCCCGTGCCGACGGCGATGCCTGCCGCACTATCCGCATGTCCGATCCGGGCTGGACCGACATCACCTCCACCAATGGCCTGGCCAACGTCCTTTTGAGCGCCCTGGGCTACGAGGCGGATATCAAGACGCTGTCGGTGCCGATCGGCTACCAGTCGATGAAAACCGGCGAGATCGACGTCTTCCTCGGCAACTGGATGCCGGCACAGAAGGCCTTCATCGACGATCTCGACAAGGCGAAAGCCGCCGAAGTGCTGAACCGCAATCTCCTGGGCGCGAAATTCACCCTCGCCGTGCCGAGCTATGTCGCCGACAAGGGCATCAAGGATTTTGCCGACCTGCAAAAGCAGGCCGGCGATTTCGACCACAAGATCTACGGCATCGAACCCGGCGCGCCGGCCAATGCCAATATCCAGAAGATGATCGACGCCAATGATTTCGGCCTCAAGGGCTGGGAGCTCGTCGAATCCAGCGAGCAGGGAATGCTGTCGCAGGTGGAGCGCGCCGGCAAGGACAAGCAGGCGATCGTCTTCCTCGCCTGGGCGCCGCATCCGATGAACAACCGCTTCCAGATCACCTATCTCTCCGGCGGCGACGCCTATTTCGGCGCCAATTATGGCGGCGCGGAGGTCTATACGCTGGCGCGCACAGGCTGGTCGGCCCAATGCCCGAATGCCGCGACGTTCTTCCGCAATCTGACCTTCAATATCGACATGGAGAATGCGCTGATGGGCTCGATCCTCGGCGGCGAGGACGCCAAGGCGGCCGCGACCACCTGGCTGAAAGCGCATCCCGAAGCCCTGACGCCCTGGCTTGCCGGGGTGAAGACCATCGACGGCAAGCCCGGCCTCGAGGCGGTCAAAGCCTCGCTCGGCCTCTGAATTTCGCTAGGATATGCCCCACATGACTAGCCCCAATATCCTCATCCTGATGGTCGATCAGCTGAACGGAACCTTGTTTCCCGACGGGCCGGCCGATTTCCTGCATGCGCCGGTCTTGAAGGCGCTGGCGGCACGTTCGGTGCGTTTCGCCAACAGCTATACGGCAAGCCCGCTCTGCGCGCCGGCGCGGGCCTCCTTCATGTCCGGGCAATTGCCGAGCCGGACCCGCGTCTACGACAATGCCGCGGAATTTGCCTCGGACATCCCGACCTTCGCGCATCACCTGCGGGCGGCGGGCTACCAGACGGCCTTGTCGGGCAAGATGCATTTCGTCGGGCCCGACCAGATGCACGGCTTCGAGGAACGGCTGACGACCGATATCTATCCAGCCGATTTCGGCTGGACGCCGGATTATACCAAGCCTGGCGAGCGAATCGACTGGTGGTATCACAATCTCGGCTCGGTGACCGGCGCGGGCATTGCCGAGATCACCAACCAGATGGAATATGACGACGAGGTTGCCTATCACGCCACCCGCAAACTCTATGACCTGTCGCGCGGGCACGACGGCCGTCCCTGGTGTCTCACCGTCAGCTTCACCCATCCGCACGACCCCTATGTCGCCCGCCGCCGCTTCTGGGATCTCTACGAGGATTGCCCGGCGCTCGATCCCGAGGTCGACGCCATCCCCTTCGAGAGGCAGGACCCGCATTCTCAGCGGCTGATGAAGGCGAGCGACCACGAAGCTTTCGATATCACGCCCGAGCAGATCCGCCGGGCGCGGCGGGGCTATTTCGCCAATATCTCCTATGTCGACGAGAAGATCGGCGAGATCCTCGACGTGCTGGAACGCGGCGGCATGGCGGACGACACCATCGTGCTCTTCGTCTCCGACCATGGCGACATGCTCGGCGAGCGCGGGCTGTGGTTCAAGATGAACTTCTTCGAGGGTTCGGCGCGCGTACCGCTGATGATCGCGGCGCCCGGCTGGAAAGCGGGGCGTATCGACCAGCCGGTTTCGACGCTCGACGTGACGCCGACGCTGGCGGCCCTTGCCGGGATCGACATCGCATCGCTGCGCCGCTGGACGGATGGCGAAGACCTCACGCCGTTGGCTCTCGGCACCGGGAGGCGCAGTCCCGTGCCGATGGAATATGCGGCCGAAGGCTCGGAAGCCCCGCTGGCGGGTCTGCGCGACGGGCGCTACAAACTGACCCTTTGCGACAAGGACCCGCCGATGCTCTTCGATCTCGAAGCCGATCCGAAGGAGCTGACCAATCTGGCCGGTGACCCCGCCTACGCCGAAACGCTGGCGGCGTTGACGGCACAGGCCTCGGCGCGCTGGAATCTGGCGAATTTCGACGCGGCGGTACGCGAAAGCCAGGCGCGGCGATGGGTCGTCTACAAGGCGCTTCGCAACGGCGCCTATTATCCCTGGGACTACCAGCCGCTGCAGAAGGCGTCCGAGCGCTATATGCGCAATCACATGGATCTGAACGTGCTGGAGGAAAACCAGCGCTTCCCGCGCGGCGAATAGGATTGCGATAGCCTGTGGCCGGTCGAGCAGATAATGTCGCGCCGGTCACAAGGGAGAAACATCCATGAAAATCAGTGCGCGCAATCGCCTCAAGGGCAAGATCGTCGACATCACCAAGGGCGCGACGACGGCGCATGTCCGTATCGATATCGGCAACGGCTCGATCGTCACCTCCTCGATCACCAATGAAGCGGTGGACGAGCTGGGCCTGACGGTGGGCTCCTCCGCCTATGCCGTCATCAAGGCGTCCGACGTGATGGTCGCGGTCGACTAAGGTAATTCCAGGGAAAAATGCGCAGCGGTTTTCCCTGGAACTACGCGAAACACTCTAAGCGTCGCGTTTTTGGCAGTAATGCGCCGTTTCGCCGTCGCCGGTCTGGAAGTCTCCGGGCTGCGGCGGCGCGATCGGCTTGAACAATGTGCGATCCGGCTTCAGGTCGAGCAGCGGCGTGCCGTCGAGGCAATCGAGGCCGCGCACCAGCAACACGTTCCCTTCGACGGCCTCCAGCTTGACGATGGATGTGCCGATCGGATTGGGGCGAACGGGTGAGCGCAGTGAGAAGGTGCCGTGCACCTTGCCGCTATTGGCCGGGCTCTGCAGCACGAGATCGCGGCGCGAGCGATCCAGCCAATAGAGCACTTCCAGCCGCTCGAAGGTCTCCACGCCCTTCAACGCCGGCACCCATGGCTCGAAAATCTCGATCCGGCAGAGCGGCCCGTCGTGCCGGCCCTGACGCGGCGTTTCCATGCGTGATGTCCAGGGCGTGGAAATGCGGCCGATGAAGGTAAGACCGGCATCGCTCGCTACCGGCGGCTCGACGGCCACTTCGTTTTCGCGAATTTCGTTCTCGCGGACCATGAACTGCCTCCTAACCCGCACCGGTTCCCGGATCTCTTTCAACAGAGATCACCCGATCAATGAGTCCTAGAGCATTTCCGCTTTTCTTCGGATCGCGAAAACGCTCTATCTCTTTGTTGTTACGCAATTCCGGATGGAAAACCGCTGCGCACTTTTCCTGGAATTGCTCTAGGCGGCATTATGGCATAGCGCTATATTCGATTGAACATCACGAAAGCATTATACCGAAATGGAGCGCATCGGAAGCGATCACGCCGCCTTGACGGCGTGATATTCCTTGATCGCGACCATTTTGATAGCCGGATAACGTTCTGCCTCGTAACGCAGCGAGAAACCGTCCTGGGCAAGGAAGACCGGATCGCCGTCGAGATCGCGGGCGATATCGCCGCGGCGCTGCGTGACGAATTTTTCGAGGTCGGCGGACTGGTCTGCCGAAATCCAGCGGCAAACGGAGAAGCGCGACATTTCGAAGGAGACCGGCAGGCCGTATTCGGCCATCAGCCGCTCCTTCAGCACGTCGAGCTGCAGCGCGCCGACGACGCCGACGATGGCGGGCGAGCCGTCTTCCGGCGAGAAGAGCTGCACGACGCCCTCTTCGGCCATCTGCTGCAAGGCTTCCTTGAGCTTCTTCGCCTTCATGGCATCCTCGAGGCGCACGCGGCGGAGGATTTCGGGCGAGAAATTCGGCACGCCCTGGAAAACCAGGGATTCGCCTTCGGTCAGCGTATCGCCGATGCGCAGCGTGCCGTGGTTCGGAATGCCGACGACGTCGCCGGCATAGGCGGTATCGGCAAGCTGGCGCTGCGAGGCGAAGAAGAATTGCGGCGCGGTGAGGCCGAGCTGCTTGCCGGTGCGCGACAGCCGCGCCTTCATGCCACGCTCCAGCTTGCCGGAGCAGATGCGCGCAAAGGCGATACGGTCGCGATGGTTCGGGTCCATGTTGGCCTGGATCTTGAAGACGAAGGCCGTCATCTTGTCGTCGGTGGCGTGCACCGTCCGGATATCGGCGACCTGATCGCGCGGCGGCGGCGCGAAGTCGCCGAGCGCGTTGATGAGATCGCGAACGCCGAAATTGCGCAGCGCCGAGCCGAAGAAGACCGGCGTCATATGGCCTTCGAGGAAAGAATCCCGGTCGAAGGGCCGGCAGGCTTCGATCGCCAGTTCCGTCTCGTCGATGAAGGCCTGGCGCTCATTTGCCGGCAGCCGGTCGGCAACCGCCTGCGGGCCGTTCACCGCCGTCGCCTCGACCTCGGTGTCGGAGCCGCGCACGGTGTTGGCGGCGAGATGATAGGAGCCGCAGAAGGTCTTGGAGCGGCCGATCGGCCAGGTGACCGGCGCCGTGTCCAGCGCCAGCTTCTCTTCGACTTCATCGAGGATTTCGAAGGGGTCGCGACTTTCGCGGTCCATCTTGTTGATGAAGGTGATGATCGGGATGTCGCGCATGCGGCAGACTTCGAACAGCTTCAGCGTCCGCGGCTCGATACCCTTGGCGGCGTCGATGACCATGACCGCGGCGTCGACGGCCGTCAGCGTGCGATAGGTGTCGTCGGCGAAGTCCTCGTGACCGGGCGTGTCGAGAATGTTGAAGACGTTGCCATCATATTCGAAGGTCATGACCGAGGTCACGACCGAGATGCCGCGCTCACGCTCGATCTTCATCCAGTCGGAACGCGTCTGCATGCGATCCTTCTTGGCCTTGACCTCGCCGGCAAGCTGGATGGCGCCGCCGAAGAGCAGCAGCTTTTCGGTGAGCGTCGTCTTGCCCGCGTCCGGGTGGGCGATAATAGCGAATGTGCGGCGGCGGGAGACCGCCTCGGCGAGACTTTCGGCCATGGGTGTGAATCCTGTGAATTGGCGCCGTATCTAGCGACTCAAAGGCCTAAATGCAATTGACCTGCGGCATTCCCGCGCAAACTAATGCCGCATGACCATTCACACCGATATCGGCCCGACCCTGAACCTCATCCGCCTGCCGCATGGCGAAGGCTTGGAACTGCCCGCCTACGAGACCAAGGGCGCCGCCGGCATGGACCTGCGCGCCGCGGTCGACGACGGCGCGGTCCTGACGATCGCGCCCGGCAAGCGCGCCCTTGTCCCCACCGGCTTCATCTTCGAAGTTCCCGACGATTTCGAGGCGCAGATCCGCCCCCGCTCCGGCCTCGCCTTCAAGAACGGCATCACCTGCCTCAACTCTCCCGGCACGGTCGACAGCGACTATCGCGGCGAGGTGAAGGTGCTGCTGATCAATCTCGGCGAAGAGCCGTTCGAGATCACCCGCGGCATGCGCATCGCGCAGATGATCATCGCGCCGGTGACGCAGGCGCGTGTCGCCGAGATCACGCAGATCAGCGAAACCGCGCGCGGCGCCGGCGGTTTCGGCTCGACCGGCGTGTGATGGCGGATCTTGTCCAACAGCATGGTCTGACGCTCCGTCAGGATTATTTCGATGATCGTGCCGCATGGACAGGTCTCGTCGAGCTGTTGCAGGATACGTTCTCGATCGATGTCGGCATTCAGGACCGATTTGGCGGCCCGGACCCCACCAGCATGCCATCAGGCTATTTCGACGGCGATGGCCGCTGCGTCGCCAATTTCACCGCCTTCTCCATGCCGATCATCATCAATGGCCGTGCCATCAAGGCAGCGGGCTATCAATCCGGTGCTGTGCGGCAGGAATGGCGCGGGCGTGGCCTCTATCACGACCTCATGCAGCGCGCCTTTGAACGCACCGCTACGGAAGGCTATGAACTCGATCTGCTGCTCACCGACAAACCGGCGCTCTATGAGCGCTACGGTTTTCGCACCCTGCCGCAGCATGTCTTCGTTGCGGGGATGCCACAACTCCGCAAATCCGGCCCGACTGCCCGGCAGCTTTCCCTAGAAGCACCCGATGATCTGCGCCTCATCAAGACGCTCCTGCAAAATCGTCAGCCGGTCTCCGCCCGTTTTGCGGTTGTCAGGCAGATGGAGATGTTTCTGCTGAATGCCTGCTTCAATACCGCGATCCGCCTGACGGCGCTCGAGGATGAGGCGGTCGTCGCTTGGACGTTTGATGGCGCGACTTTCTGGCTACTCGATATAGCGGGAACGGCCATCCCGTCCTTGGCGACCATCCTGTCCGCGCTTGATATCGAACCCGATCGTATCGAGATCTGCTTTTCTCCGGATCGCCTGGATTGCGAGGTATCGCTGGAGCTCTACGAGGGTTACACGATGCTGATGGTGCGCGGCAAAGCGGCAGACGAAATCACCGGGCCGCTCATGCTCTCACCCATGGCGGAGTTTTAGCGCGACAGCGGCGGCAGGCGGCGTTTGACGGGCGTGGCCTTGATCATCGATGTGTTGGTTTCGGCGCGCTCGGTGATCTTGTCCAATATGCCGTCGAGTTCCCCCATCGAGCGCACCACCAGCCGACCGATGAAGCAATCGTCGCCGGTCACCTTGTCGCATTCGATGAATTCCGGCGTTTCCTGAATGATCCGTTCGACCACATGCAGTTGACCGGGCAGCGGCCGGATGCGGACGATGGCCTGCAAAGGATAGCCGACAGCCTCCGGCGCGATATCCACGGTAAAGCCCGCGATGATGCCGCGCTCCTCCAGCCGGCGCAGCCGCTCGGCCGCACTCGGCGACGACAGCCCGGCCGCTTCCGCCAGCTCCTTCAGCGAAATCCGGGCATTGCGCGCCAAGGCTTCCAGCATCCGCTGGTCCACATCATCGAGCCCGATGGCTGCATTAGGCACACCCATGTTTCCGCCTCATATAATTAGGACAAGCACCGAAATCTCCTAATTGAAATTATATCAACTACGCCGCCGGAGCAATATCATCAGCTGCACAAGAAGGAGCTGGTGCGATGAACGAGATAAGGCGCGGAACGGCGGAAATGACGGCGGCGATGCTGATTTCAGGCACGATCGGCTGGTTGGTGCTGATATCGGGGCAGCCGGTCAGCGGCGTCGTCTTCTGGCGCTGCCTGTTCGGCGCACTGACGCTCCTCGTCATCTGCGCCGCCATGGGCCTGCTGCGCCCCGGCATCCTCAGCCTCAGGACCTTTACGATCGCCGTCGGCGGCGGCATCGCCATCGTGCTCAACTGGCTGCTGCTGTTCGCCGCCTATTCGCACGCCTCCATCTCGATCGCGACCACCGTCTACAACACCCAGCCCTTCATGCTGCTCGGTCTCGGTGCGCTGTTTTTCGCCGAGAAGATCACGCTCACCAAGCTGTTCTGGCTGGGACTGGCCTTTGCCGGCATGGCCGTCATCGTCGAAGGCAAGCCGGCGGAGGCGACAGGCGCCGGCAACTATGCGATCGGCATCCTGCTCTCGCTGGGCGCGGCCTTCTTCTACGCGCTAGCCGCCATCGCCGCGAAATGGCTGAAGGGCACGCCGCCGCATCTGATCGCGCTGATCCAGGTTTCCACAGGCATAGTGATGCTGGCGCCTTTCGCCGATTTCTCCGCCCTTCCGCATGATGCGGGCGGCTGGTCGGTCCTCGTCACCATGGGCGTCGTGCATACCGGCCTGATGTATGTGCTGCTCTACGGCGCCATCCAGAAGCTGCCGACGCATCTGACCGGGGCGCTGTCCTTCATCTATCCGATCGCCGCCATTATCGTCGACCGCTTCGCCTTCGGCCATGTGCTCGGTGCAGCACAGATCATCGGCGCGGCGGTCATCCTGCTCGCGGCCGCCGGCATGAACCTCGGCTGGACGATCGCGCTGCCCCGGCGGAAAAACGGGCCGGCCTATTAGACCTACTTCGCCGGATGCGGACAGCTTTCCGGCTGGCCGTCGAGCCCTTCATTGAGCATCTCGAAGGCGGCACTCGCCTTCGAGCCATCGCGCGTGATGCGCAGCACGTAGAAACTGTCGAAATCCGTGCCATGCCATTTCGGCACTGCCTTGGCGTCGCCGCCGTTGTCGTGCATCAGCTGGCGGGCGAGGTCGACGATCTGCTTATGCTCCCAGGCGATGAAGATCAGCTTGCCGCGATAGCCCGGCTTTTCCAGCGCCGCCTTCAAGCCATCGATATCGTCGTAGCCGAAACTGGTGTCGACCGGCAGGCCGAGCGCAATGGCGGTCGGCTCGATCGTCGCAAGCGGCCGGACATAGTCATAGGAGGTGCCGGCGTCCTCCTTCCGTTTCGACGGATCGGGCGCGAAGATCACCGCCGGCTGTCCGAACAGCCGGGTGAGCACCGGCGGCAAGGCCAATGCGCGATTGAGCCCCTGGCAACTCAGCTGGCCGAGGCCGGCCTCGGGCTTCTCGCCATGGCGCAGGAAGACGATCGTCTGGGTCGCCGTGTCCACTGCCAGAGCCAGCGGCGCAAAACCGGCGCAGGATGCGAGGCCGAACAGGCCCGCCACGGCAAGCCGGCGCGGAAATCGCGGCATTACCGCTGCGCCTCGACGGCCATGCGCACCGCGAGACCGGCCAGAACCGTGCCCATCAGCCAGCGCTGCACCAGCGCAAAGGACGGGCGGCGGGTGAAGAACAATGCGACGGAACCGGCGGTCAACGCGAAGATGGAATTGAAGGTCAGGCTGACGGCGATATGGACGAAGCCGAAAATGACCGACTGCATGAAGATGCTGCCGACGGCGGGATCGATGAATTGCGGCAGGAGCGACAGATAAAGAACCGCAATTTTCGGGTTCAGCAGACTGGTCACCAGCCCCATGGTGAAGAGCCGGCGCGTACTGTCCTTCGGCAGATCGCGCAACTGGAAAGCCGAGCGGCCGCCGGGCTTCAGGGCGTTCCAGGCAAGCCAGGCGAGATAGGCGGCACCCGCCAGCCGCAGCGCATCATAGGCGAAGGGTACGGCGAGGACGAAAGCGGTGATGCCGAAGGCGGCGGACAGCATGTAGAACAGGAAGCCGCAAGCGACGCCGCCGAGCGAGATCAGTCCGGCCGCGGGCCCCTGCGAGATCGATCGCGACACCAGATAGATCATGTTCGGTCCCGGCGTCAGCACCATGCCGAGAGCGATCAAGGCAAAGGCGATCATGCTGGTGAGATGCGGCATCGGGGGCTCCGGCTGGGGGAAGTCAGAAGGCGATCTGAGCTGTCGGGATGACCTTGATTTCATGCGCGCCGGCATCGAAACCGTCAAGCAGCATATTGTGATGGGAGACAATCGCATCGAACGACAGCCTGCCCATGTCGGCGGTCGTGTGGCCGTCGGCGATCAGCGTCACGTCGAAGCCGAGCGAAACGGCGCGGCGAACGGTGGTGTCGACGCAGAACTGCGTCATGCAGCCGCCGACGACGAGACGGGTGATGCCGCGGGCGCGCAGCCGCGATTCGAGATCGGTCTCGAAGAAGGAATCGCAGCTGGTCTTGTGGACGACGGCATCGCCCGCCTCCGGCGCGATTTCGCGGCGCAACTGCCAGCCCTCGCCGCGCTTGGCCAGGCGATGGGTGCCCTGCCCGTCATGCTGGACGATGAAGGAGGGAATGCCGGCGGCGCGGGCCTCGCGCTTCAGGCCGGCAAGCCGGGAGACGACGCCTTCCAGGGCGGCGTCGATGGCCGGCTGGCGTTCCGGCGAACCGAGGCCGGCCAGAATGGCGTTCTGAAGGTCGATCAGGAGCAATGCGGAGGACATGGGAGCCTTATGCAGCGTGGGTTTCGACGACATGGTTCGGCTGACATCAACCCCTAGGTAGTATGTTCGCGTCTTTCGCGCAATTGCTTGAAAAGATAAGGCCAGTGCGATAGAGCAAGCGCCTGTCTCTGGAGGACCGTCACCATGACGCTGACAGCCTTGCTCGCCTATAGCGGTGCGCTTTTCATCGCCGCCGCCATTCCCGGCCCCGGTATCACCGCAATCGTTGCCCGGGCGCTCGGCTCCGGCTTTCGCGAGACCTTCTTCATGGGGCTCGGACTGGTGCTCGGCGACATGACCTACCTGACGGCGGTCGTTCTCGGCCTCGCCTTCGTGGCGCAGACCTTCACCGAAATCTTCATCGTCATCAAGATCGCCGGCGCGCTCTATCTCGGCTACATCGCCTGGAAGCTCTGGACGGCCGGGCTGATCTCCACCGACGTCGCCGCGAAAAAATCCTCCAGCCCGGGCATGTCCTTTCTCTCCGGCCTGCTGGTGACGCTCGGCAATCCGAAAACCATGCTCTTCTACGTGGCGCTGGTGCCGACGCTGATCGATCTCGGCGGCATCGGGCTTCGAGATTATGCCATGCTGCTGGCCGCGACCTTCGTCGTGCTGCTGGTGGTGCTGATCCCCTATATGCTGCTCGCCTCGCGGGCCCGCACCTTCCTCAAGAAGCCGAAGGCTTTGCAGATCCTCAACCGGACGGCCGCAAGCATTCTTGCCGGCACAGCCGCCTTCATCGCCATCCGCGCCGCCTGAAAAAACCTTTCCCGGCAGCAGGGATGGGTGGATTCTTTTCTCAAGCGCCGGCGAGCCGCAGAGCGATCGCACTCTGGTTTCCGTCGGCGTTTGATCCTATTGTGCCGTCATAATTCCAATGAAGGGAGAATTACCCATGTCCGACACCCGCAAGCCCGGCCGCGGCCGCGTCTATGGCTCGATCACCGAGACCATCGGCGACACGCCGATCATCCGTCTCGACAAGCTGGCCAAGGAGAAGGGCGTCAAGGCCAACCTTTTGGCGAAGCTCGAGTTCTTCAACCCGATCGCCTCGGTCAAGGACCGCATCGGCGTCGCCATGATCGAGAGCCTGGAAGCCCAGGGCAAGATCACGCCCGGCCGCAGCGTGCTGATCGAGCCGACCTCGGGCAATACCGGCATCGCGCTCGCCTTCGCCGCCGCCGCCAAGGGCTACAAGCTGATCCTCACCATGCCGGAAACCATGTCGATCGAGCGCCGCAAGATGCTGGCGCTGCTCGGCGCCGAACTGGTGCTGACGGAAGGGCCGAAGGGCATGAAGGGCGCGATCGCCAAGGCCGAGGAACTGGCCGCGACGCTGCCGGACGCCATCATCCCGCAGCAGTTCGAAAACCCGGCCAATCCGGAAATTCACCGCAAGACTACGGCCGAGGAAATCTGGAACGACACCGAGGGCAAGGTCGACATCTTCGTCTCCGGTATCGGCACCGGCGGCACGATCACCGGCGTTGGCCAGGTGCTGAAGGCCCGCAAGCCGGATATCAAGGTCATCGCCGTCGAGCCGGCGGATTCGCCGGTTCTCTCTGGCGGCAATCCCGGACCGCACAAGATCCAGGGCATCGGCGCCGGCTTCGCCCCGAAGATCCTCGACACCCATGTCTATGACGAGGTGGTCACCGTCACCAATGACGACGCTTTCCAGCAGGCCCGTCTCGTCGCCAAGCTCGAAGGCGTGCCGGTCGGCATCTCCTCCGGCGCCGCATTGACGGCGGCGATCAAGGTCGGCCAGCGGCCGGAAAACGAAGGCAAGACCATCGTCGTCATCATCCCCTCCTTCGCCGAGCGCTATCTCTCGACGGCGCTGTTCGAGGGTCTTGGCGGCTGAGGCTGCCTGCCCGATCAGGGGTTCGCAAAGGGCGCTGCGGCGCCCTTTGTGATTTCAACCGCTTGCGCTCATGCCGCCGCCGTCAGGCGTTCGCCGGCGATGCGGTAAGAGATGGCTTCGGCGAGATGGATGCGCCCGACGGTCTGCTTGTCGTCGAGATCGGCGAGCGTGCGCGCCACCTTGAGGACACGGTGGTAGCCGCGCGCCGAGAATTTCAGCTTTTCCGCCGCATCGCGCAGCAATTGCAGGCCGGCGGCGTCCGGTTCGGCGATGGCCTCGATCATCGATGTCGAGCAGCGGGCGTTGGTGGAAATCCCCTTCAGGCCGGCCGCCTCGAACCGTTCGCGCTGCCGTTCGCGGGCGCGGGCGACGCGCAGCGCGACATCGGCGCTCTTTTCCGCCGCTGCCGGCCGGATGAGATCGGCGGCGGAGACGGCTGGCACGTCGAGGCGGATATCGATGCGGTCGAGCAGCGGCCCGGAGATGCGCCCCTGGTAGTCGGTCATGCAGCGCGGGCCGCGGGCGCAAGTGTGGCCCGGCTCGCCGGCCATGCCGCAGCGGCAGGGATTCATGGCCGCGACCAGCTGAATATTGGCGGGATAGGAAACGCGGTGATTGGCGCGGGCGATGATGCATTCGCCCGATTCCAGCGGCTGGCGCAGCGCATCCAGCGCCTGCGGCGAAAACTCCGGAAGCTCGTCAAGAAACAAGACGCCGTGATGGGCGAGCGAGGCCTCGCCGGGCCGGGCACGCAGGCCGCCGCCGACCAGCGCCGCCATGGTGGCGGAATGATGCGGGGTGCGATAGGGCCGGCGGTCGGAGAGCTTGCCGCCGGACAATTGCCCGGCAACGGAGTGGATCATCGACACTTCCAGCAGCTCCGCCGTCGAGAGCGGCGGCAGGATCGACGGCAGGCGCGAGGCCAGCATCGACTTGCCGGAACCCGGCGGACCGACAAACAGCAGATTATGCCCGCCGGCTGCCGCCACTTCCAGCGCCCGCTTGGCGCTTTCCTGGCCCTTGATGTCGGCAAGATCAGGTACATTCGCGGCCGTCGCGCGGACCGCCGGCTCGGGACGCGACAGGACCTGCGTGCCACGGAAATGATTGGCGAGCGCAATCAGGCTGCGCGGGGCGAGAATATCGATGTCGGACCCCGCCCAGGCGGCTTCCGGTCCGCTCTCGGCCGGGCAGATCAGGCCCTTGCCCATGGCGTTGGCGGCAATCGCGGCCGGCAGCGCGCCGGCGACGGGGGCGATCGTGCCGTCGAGATTGAGTTCGCCGAGCACGGCATAGGCGGACAGCGCATCGGCGGGAATGGCGCCCAGCGCCGCCATCAGCCCAAGCGCGATCGGAAGATCGAAATGACTGCCCTCTTTCGGCAGATCCGCCGGCGCGAGATTGACGGTCACCTTCTTCGGCGGCAGCGCCAGGCCGGATGCGTGGAGCGCGGCCTGGACCCGCTCGCGGCTTTCGGCCACCGCCTTGTCCGGCAAGCCGACAATATGCATCAGCACCTTGCCCGGCGCGATCATCACCTGCACTTCGACAGGAACGCCCTCGATACCCTGAAACGCCACCGTGCTGACGCGCGCCACCATGCCCTGATCCCCTGTGCCGCAAAGCCCCTACGCTCGCCCTCCGCCACCACTTGCTGGCGAACCCGATGCCTCCGAAAGTCGTCTTTAGCCTCACGGGGTCATGCTTTTGCGGATTGCAGGTTGCAATCTGGCACGAGAAAAAGAATAAAACAAGAACAATGATCGAACAAACTTACTGATGCATGCGGCCATACATCAGTAAGTTGTTACATAACCGGAATCGAGAACAAATCAGGCGCGCTTGGCCTCGATCGCATCCCAGAGCAGGCTGGCGATATCGGCGCCGCCGAAGCGCTTGACCTCGCGCAGGCCGGTCGGCGACGTCACGTTGATCTCGGTCATATAATCGCCGATGACGTCGATGCCGACGAGCAGGAAGCCGCGCGCCTTCAAGGCCGGGCCGATGCGCTCGCAGATTTCCCTTTCGCGCGGCGTCAGCTCGGTTGCCTCGGCGCGGCCGCCGACATGCATGTTGGAGCGGGCGTCATGCTCGGCCGGAACGCGGTTGATCGCGCCGACGGCCTCGCCGTCGACGAGGATGATGCGCTTGTCGCCCTTGCGCACGTCAGGCAGATATTGCTGGGCGATGAAGGGTTCGCGGAAAAGCTGACCGAACATTTCCAGCAGCGAGGAGAGATTGCGATCGTCGCGGGTCGAGTGGAAGACGCCGGCGCCGCCATTGCCGTAGAGCGGCTTCAGGATGATATCGCCCATCTCCTCGCGGAAGCTGCGGATCTCGCCGGGATCGCGAGTGATCAACGTCTTCGGCATCAGGTCGGCAAATTCGGTGACGAAGATCTTTTCCGGCGAGTTGCGCACCCAGGCCGGATCATTGACCACGAGCGTCTTCGGATGGATGCGCTCCAACAGATGCGTCGAGGTGATATAGGCCATGTCGAAGGGCGGGTCCTGGCGCAGCAGCACCACATCCATGTTGGAGAGATCGACGCGCTCTGGTTCGCCGAGTTCGAAATGATCGCCCTTGACGTCGCGCAGGATCATCGGTTCGACCGAGGCATAGATCTTGCCGTCGCGCATGCTCAGCCGTTCGGGCGTATAGTGAAAGAGCTTGTAGCCGCGGGCCTGGGCTTCCAGGCTCATGGCGAAGGTGGAGTCGCCCGCGATATTGATGCTTTTCACATGGTCCATCTGGACCGCAACATTCCTGATCTTCGCCATGATTTGCCCTCGCTCGAATTCGCCGACAGATGTAGGTCGGCCCGCTTTCAAACGCAACGGCTATTGATGGCGTCAGGCGGCGAGACCCTGCGCGCCGCCTTGCCGGATGAAGTTGCGCAGGCGGTAGGCGATGGTCAGCGGCTTCGGAAAGGGCTTGCGGCAGAAGGCGACCTTGCGGACATAGCGGTCGACGCGCCAGGTCGCCCAGGTGCCGCCGGCGAAATAGGCGACATCGCCGGCCCGCAGCAGGCGCTCGATGCCGTCTTCCGTGGTGATATGCACCTCGCCTTCAAGGATCATCACGGTTTCATCCCAGCCGAAATGCCAGCGGAATTCGCCTTCCGTGCAATCCCAGACGGCAGTCATCGCCGCATCGTCACGACCGCGCGAATGCTCGGCGAGGCGGGCGACGGGCGCACCGGCGGTGATCCAGGATGGCTCGATCGGCGACGGCTTCATCTCCATGGCACCGGCCGCCCCCGCGACGAAATTCGGTGCCTCCGGCGAGGCCGCTGCGACCGGCACGACACGCGCGGCAAAGGCCGCGACGCTGGCAAACATCAATTTCCAAACCATAGCAATCCCCCGATGCCATTTGTACGCGCTCTTGATGGCATGAAAGGGGTAACGGCCGGGTTCAGGAAAAACCGCGCATTTTAACGGCTGTCGAAATCAGACGGCGAACCCCTCGACCGTGCAG
>JASGEG010000521.1:0-2938 GCA_047606605.1 Rhizobium sp. | reverse complement strand
CTGGACGATATCGATCCGGTAGGGCGTCCTCAGGACATCCAGCAGATCGAAGGGCCGGAATTCGCATGCCTTCCCCTCCATCGCGGCCTTCGCTTCGCTTGGTGACGAGACGATGCCCGCGCCGAAGCAGCGTCGGCCTTCGGGCGTGTTGATCAGGCCGAATTCGACGCTGAACCAGAAGATGCGGAACAGGTGCCAGGAATAGCCCTTGCCGAGACGCACCGCGGTCTCGCCGAAGTGCCGCACGAAATTGGCGTAGCTCTGGTTGGTCAGCAGCGGGCAATGGCCGAAAACCTCGTGGAACAGGTCCGGCTCCTCGATATAGTCGATATGCTCGCGGCGGCGCAGGAAAGTCGCCAGCGGAAACTTGCCCTGCGACAGCAGTTCGTAGAATCGCGAGGGCGGAATGAGCGCCGGTACGCCCTCCACGCCGAAGCCGGTGGTTTCGCCGAGGCGCCGGTTGACGTCGCGAAGCTGCGGTACTTTGTGGGGCTGGAGGCCGAGGATCTTGACGCCGTCGAGATAGTCGCGGCAGGCGAAGCCGGTCAGCAATTTCATCTGCCGGCCATAGAGTTCGGCCCATATGGCATCTTCTTCGGAGGTATAGGGATATAAGCCGTCCGGACCGGGCAGTTTGGCGGTGTAGCTGCTTTCCTTGGTCATGTGCCGATCCTCCCGGAGGCTGCGATAGTCTTGCAATTATGCTCCAGCTTTGGCGGATTTTCTTTTCTTTCCTGTTGGATATCGCCATAGTGATGGGAAATATTCTCGGATCTGGTGCGATAAATGAAAGAACCTGGGAATTTTCAACGCAAGCTTCTGCAGCTGATTCAGGCCGATGGCAGCCTTTCGCTGGCGGATCTGGCCGAAAAGGCCGGCATGTCGCAGAGCTCGGCCTGGCGCAAGATCCAGGAGCTGGAGGTGGATGGCGTCATCCGCAAGCGCGTGACGCTGCTCGATCCGGCAAAACTCGATCTGAAGCTCTGCGTGATCGCCCATGTCACGCTGGAGGATCACCATGAGGAAGCGGTCGCCTCCTTTGCGTCCGTGGTGCTGGAACGTCCGGAGATCATGGAGTGCTACGCTTTGTCCGGCGCCTTCGACTACATGCTGAAGATCAGGGCTAAGGATGTCGAAAGCTACGAGGCCTTCATGACCCGCCACCTCATGCGCAACCCGCATGTGCGCACGGTCGTATCGAGCTTCGTGCTGCGCGAGCTGAAATCCTCGACCGAACTGCCGATCTAAAGCGCGGCGCGATCTTCGAGATCCGCTTCTGGCGCTTCAGCTCCTTGATCTTGTGTATGTCGCCATCAGAAGAAGGCCTGGATACCCGTCTGCGCGCGGCCGAGGATCAGCGCATGGACGTCATGCGTGCCCTCGTAGGTATTGACCGTTTCCAGGTTCTGCGCGTGGCGCATGACGTGGTATTCGATCTGGATGCCGTTGCCGCCATGCATGTCGCGGGCGGCGCGCGCGATATCGAGCGCCTTGCCGCAGTTGTTGCGCTTGACGATCGAGATCATTTCCGGCGCGAACCTGTGTTCGTCCATCAGGCGGCCGACGCGCAGAGAACCCTGCAGGCCGAGCGCGATTTCCGTCTGCATGTCGGCGAGCTTCTTCTGGAAAAGCTGCGTGCCGGCCAGCGGCTTGCCGAACTGCAGGCGGTCGAGGCCGTATTGGCGGGCGCGGAACCAGCAATCCTCCGCGGCGCCGAGCACGCCCCAGGAAATGCCGTAACGGGCGCGGTTGAGGCAGCCGAACGGGCCGGCAAGGCCCGACACGCCGGGAAGAAGCGCGTCCTCACCGACCTCGACGCCATCCAGCACGATCTCGCCGGTGATCGAGGCGCGCAGCGACAGCTTGCCGCCGATCTTCGGCGCCGACAGGCCCTTCATGCCCTTTTCGAGAATGAAGCCGCGAATCTTGCCGTCATGCGCTTCCGATTTCGCCCAGACGACGAAGACATCGGCGATCGGCGCATTGGAGATCCACATCTTGGAGCCGCGCAGGCGATAGCCGCCGTCGATCTTCTCGGCGCGGGTCTTCATGCCGCCGGGATCGGAGCCGGCATCCGGCTCGGTGAGGCCAAAGCAGCCGATCAGCTCACCGGAGACGAGGCCCGGAAGATACTTGTCGCGCTGCTCTTGTGAGCCATAGGCGTAGATCGGATACATGACCAGCGACGACTGCACGCTCATCATCGAGCGATAGCCGGAATCGATGCGCTCGATCTCGCGCGCAACCAGGCCATAGGCGACGTAATTGGCGCCGGCCGCGCCATATTTTTCCGGTAGCGTCACGCCGAGCAGGCCGGCCTTGCCCATCAGTCGAAAGAGGTCGGGATCGGTATGCTCGTTGAGATAGGCCTCCTGGACGCGCGGCAACAGCTCCGCCTCGGCAAAGGCCGCGGCGGCGTCGCGGATCATCCGTTCCTCGTCGGAAAGCTGGTCGTCGAGCAGGAAGGGGTCGTTCCAAGCGAATGCACTGGTCTTGTGGTGAGACTGGGAGGGATTGCTGGACACGGCTGTTCCTCGAAATGCGTACTGAGATCGCTCGGCCTATATGCTTAGCGACTGCGATCTTATTTGAATAACTCTATTTAGGCGTAACTTCATGCATAAAATGCATGAAGTTACAGGCGCCCACGGTGACTATCCGCCCGCGGTCCGTTCGATCGGACCATTGGCTCGATGTCGCATCCATGCCTAAAGCATTTCCGCGTTTCTTCGAATCGCGAAAACGCCCTCTCCTTTTGTTTTTCACGCAATTCCGGACGGAAAACCGCTGCACACTTTTCCTGGAATGGCTCTAAGGAAGCGTCGAAGATTTACCGCTGCGGAATTTGGGGATTGGGTCTGATAGTATAGTTCCACTCGCCGTGGAACTCGTCTTTGGTGATGTTGAGGGCGCTCATGACGGCATCCGGGATCTTGAT